>NZ_JAMYQN010000034.1:0-24719 GCF_040320905.1 Mesorhizobium sp. M0590 | reverse complement strand
ATTGGTCATGGCACTTCCCCTTCCACGGGAATCGGTGATCGCAATGTCACCACCGTGCCATGGCCGCTCGCCCCTCAGAGCAAGCCCCGTTCTCTCTCCAAAACTTTTTGCAGAACCTTCAGCACACTATCCCGCCGCCGGGTGTTGGATGCGACTACGGTCGGGCTATCGCCCTGCCTGCGTCACACCCAACACCCGGCGCAATCGAATGAACGAAACCCGACGGAACGCCACTTATCATTCGCGGGAGAGAACCGGAGCCAGCGCTGTTGAATGTGCGTGAATTCTGCTTACCGCGGGGGAATCCAGGTCTTCGAGTGCGTTCGGCTCTGTCCGGTATCCGACGAATGTCGGACATGCCATATGGCAGTGATAGCGGCCCAATTGTTTTGACGTAATTTTTTCCTTTGGCACGGTCTATGCAGCGTGATCTGCAAACACGTTACGGACTGCGGAGAAATCGAACCAGGATTGCGCTCACCGACAACGGTGTTGTTGCCGCCAAGACCGCGCTTTCACGCGCCAGGGAACCCAGCCAATGCGCGGGGCAGGGAAGAAGTGCCTGCGGCAGGTCCTTCGGCTGATCACATGATGGGAGGAGAAGGGCCATGGAACCGCAGCGATAAGCTCAGAGATACCTCAATGACCCTCGGATGCGAACGGAGCTTAGCGCATCTTCGATCTTGCGAAATGGCACCCCATCGGTGTTGATACGCGAAGTATAGGCATGGTAAATCGTAATAGTGAAGAAATAAGAATGGAAATCACATGGACTACGAGAGCGTCTTGCCAGTTTCATCATCTCAGATTGAAGCTTACTTCAGTGAAGATTACTTGCATTTCAGCGATGTGGTAAATCCGCCCGCGAAAAGCGACCGGGAAGTAGGAGCCATTTGGCGGCTCCTTTCACTTAGCCAAGGCAGCTCAGTTCTTGAACTCGGATGCGGCTATGGGCGGATCACCAACCGATTGGCGGAAAAAGGAGCGCGGGTAACCGGCTTGGACATCTCGCCGGTCCTCATAAGAAAAGCAGAAGCAGATGCGGCTGAACGCAACGTAGAGGTGGAGTATGTGCTTGGGGATATACGGTCCATTCCCTGGCGAGAACGCTTTGACGCGGCCTTTCTGTGGTATACGACGTTTGGCTATTTCGATGAGGCGGATAATGAGAGAGTTCTTCATCAAGCCGCTTCTTCACTTCGAAAAGGGGGGCGCCTGCTGATCGATCAGCTCAACCGCTTCGCTTTGCTACGCGATAAGCGGCCTACCTACGAGGTCGTGCAACGTAATGATGATCTTAGAATAGATACAATAGAATACGACGCGCTTACCGATCGTCGAAATTCCGAGAGGATCGTCGTCCGCAATGGATCCGTTAGACGAACACGTCTTTCTGTCAGGCACTACGGATTTTCTGAATATGTTCGCATGTTGCGAAACGCAGGATTTGAGACTGTTGAAGCTTATGGGCAAGAAGGCAGAGAGTTCGCACCCTGCGGCCCGCGCCTCGTGGTTGTCGCGTGCAAGTAAATGGGCGTTCATGGCATTAGGCGGGATCGCTTTCGAAGAGGCTTTTTAAAAGGTGGCTCCCCGGGAGGCTGTGAGCGTGATTCAGTTTCTCCGGAGAGATTCGGAGAACGAGGCATGCGTAGCGGAGACGAACACTCTGGCGAGTTGTTCAGTTATATTGATCTCGAGGCGCGGGTGCGGCCCCATCACCCGTCGCGCCGCATTCGGGCGATTGTGAACGAGGCGCTGGCGACGTTGGAGCGGGACTTGGCGGCACCGCTGATGGGGCGGCCTTCGATCCTGCCGGAAAAGCTGCTGCGAGCGATGCTGAAATAGCAGTCCCGCTTTGAACAAGCACGCCATCCGAACGTCGGACTGCTGAAACTATGGAGTGTCAACAATGCTATTGACGAAAGAAAACTTCACCGACCCCGTGTGGAACGACTGGAAATTCCATATGCGTAATCTAATCAGGACGAAGGACAAGCTGGCGCAATGGGTCGCCCTAAGCGACCAGGATGTCACAGCGATTGACGCGGTCAAAGGCACCTACCGGTGGATGGTGACTCCCTACTATGCGTCATTAATGTCGAAGACTGACGATCAATGTCCAATTCGCCTGCAAGCTATACCCCGTACGGATGAAATGAATACTGATGTAGGCTCGGATGTTGATCCTGTGGGGGACGCGATATTCATTAAGACGCGACGTGTTATTCACAAATACCCGAACAGGGTCGTTTTCTTGGTTTCAGACACGTGTCCTGTTTATTGCCGTTTTTGTACTAGAAAATACCACACGTCTAACGAGAGGGGCACATACTATAACACGGAGTATGATGCCTCCTACGATTCTGATTTTGAGTACATATTCAGTCATGCTGAAATATCAGACGTCCTGTTGACAGGTGGCGATCCGCTAATACTCAATGACGGAAAGCTTGAGGAAATAATAAGTAGATTGCGATCTATACCGCACGTCAAGATAATCAGAATTGGATCGCGTTGTCCCGTCTTCTTGCCTCAGCGAATTACCGATGAGCTATGCAGCATGCTGGATAAGTATCGGCCCATATGGCTTAGCACGCACTTCAATCACCCGATTGAAGTGTCTGCAGAGGCTGCTGAAGCCTGCGACCGCCTCCTCAGGCGAGGTATTCCCGTGCAAAACCAGACGGTTCTATTGAAGGGCATTAATGACGATCTTGAGACACTGAAGGCGCTCTTTCGCAGGCTAATCGAAATACGGGTGAGGCCGTACTATCTCTACCACTGTGATCGTGTCACTGGCGTTTCCCATTTCGTGACGGGTCTCGAGCAAGGCCAAGAGATTGTCGATGGACTTGTCGGGTTCGAAACGGGTTTTTCCGTTCCGAACTATGTGGTTACTACAAAACTTGGAAAGATCCCCGCTCAAAGACCCTATCTATTTCGGCGCGGCAATCGAATTTATGTGAGGAATTATAACATGGAAGAGGGCGATATAACTGACTACCTCATTTGAATAAGTCTCTTCGCTGCTAACTGAACTATCCCTTCTTAAGCACAAGGGTTGATTTGGTGTGGGATGGGCTGCTTAGGCTACCCTTCCACCAGATTCCGCGAGATCCTATGAGGAGGTGGATAGCGGCCTGCGCTGAACGACCGCCAAGTACTCTTCTTTCAGCCTGCCCTCTATGTAGCGCAACGTCGCTCCTGCGCCGCGATCGCAAGGTGGTATCTCGCGTCATGAAAATCGAACGGCCACTCCGGCGCCTCGCATGGGATCGCCAGAGCTGAGGACTACGCATTTTCGTATGGCTTGGATTCTCGACCAGCGCAATGCTCGCGAACTGAGTCTCTTCAATAGTCGAAGACGGCTAATTCAACATCGGCCTCGCCGACGGACTGACTGCTGAAGCTCCATCCATCGTCTCGGGCCATGACCACCTTCACATAGACCGGCTTTAAACAATCCTTCAGGAGGAAACATGCCGAAGACCAGTCCGCGCCCGGTACGCCAGACAGGCGGCCGGGAGTTCGTGCGTGGCGAACACGGTGTTCTTCAAGAGGTCGCGCTCTGTCGCCCCACCTACTACGACTGGGCCGCCGAGAACGCGATTGTTGAGCAGTCAAAGTCTTCAGGCGCGTCAGTCGACGTGGACGCCGCCATTTCCCAACACCAGGAACTGGTCGCGGCGCTCGAGGGGGAGGGGGTGACATGCCATTTCCTCGAGCCCGATGAACATTTGCCGATGCAGACGTTCGTCCGCGATAGCGGGATCATGACTCCATGGGGCATGCTGATCGCACAGATGGCCCGCCCGGAACGGCGCGGCGAATGGGGCGCTATCGAAGACCTCGCCTCCGATCTTAAGTTGCCCATATGGAAACGCGTTACGGCGGCTCCGGTCGAGGGTGGCGATGTCCAGATCCTGAGAGAAGGGGAGATCATCATCGGTGTGAATGAGGTCCGGACCTTTTCAAAAGGCGCGGACCAGGTCGCGCGCTGGGTCGGGGGCGAGGGCTGGAGTGCGCGCAAGATCCGCGTTCCAGCCCATTTCCTCCATCTCGATGTGCTTTTCAGCGTGCTGAACGAGCGGCTTGCGCTATGCGCAACCGAAATTCTGGATGCTGCTGATGTTGAGTGGCTCTCACACAGGTACGAACTTATCAATGTGGGCTACGGCGATGTGATGCGGATGGGCTGCAACGTTACCGCGCTCGGCAACGACGCTGTCCTATCTGCCAAACAGCAGCCCAAGATCAACGCGCGGATTCGTGCCAACGGATTTAGGGTGCTGGAGCCGGATCTCCAACAGTTCGTGCTCGAAGGTGGCTCGACACATTGTCTAACCATGCCGCTGAGAAGAAGCTTGTGATGCCTACTGCCGCAGGGGCTGTAAAGACTTCAACAACGATTGCCGCAGGCGCATTGCCCAAGGTGTCCCATGGTCAGGGCGGCTATGTCTTCGACGCCGACGGCAAGCAATACATCGATGGCTCCTGGGGGCCTGCTGTTTACAGCATCGGCTACGGCAATGAAGAAGTCATTGCGGCCATTCATGACCAGCTCAATCGCGTGATGCATGGATATCGATACACATTCACCAGCGATCCCCTCGCAGAATTGACGGCCCTCTCAATGCAAAGTGTGTCGGCGACCTTGACACGCTGGTGTTCGTGTCCGGCGGATCCGAGGCCGTGGAGTCGTCGATGAAACTGGCGCTCCAGTATCATACCGGTCGGGGAGAAAAGAGTAGGCGTCGCTTCATTTCCCGTCAGCGCTCGTGGCATGGCAACACGCTCAGCGCGTTCGCGCCGTCTGGCGTAGCTGCGGAGGATGTTGCCGCACACTGCGCAGCCGAACTGGAGGATGCCATTCGGGAGATCAACTCCGAGAACGTCGCCGCCTTTGTCTTTGAGCCCGTCGTAGGCGCCGCCGGTGGGGTCGTGCCTGCGCCACCAGGGTATGCGGCTCACATTCGCGACATATGCGATCGGCATGGCGTCCTCATGGTCGCGGACGAGGTCATGGGCGGAAGCGGGCGCAGCGGCACTTTCCGCGCGCTGGAACATGACAATCTGGTTCCAGACATCATGCCGATAGTGAAGGGGCTGGCAGCCGGATACATTCCGCTGGGAGCCGCCGTTTACAGCCGCAAAGTCGGCGATGTCCTCAGATCGGTTTACGGGGGAGCGCAGACCGGTCATACCTTCAAGGGCCATACCACTGCTTGCGCCGCCGGCGTGGCGGTTCAGAGAAGAATCGAGCGGGAGCGGCTTGTGGAACACGTCTCCGCCAACGGGCCAAAGCTGATTTCCCTGCTACACGAAGCGCTCGACGGGGTAGCGTCGGTCGGCGATATTCGCGGGCGGGGTCACTTCGTTGGCACAGAGTTTGTCGCTGATGCCGCCCACCAGGGCTCCGTTCAGCCCCCGCAGCCTAGCCTTCCTGAGAGTGCGGCGAAGGTCGCTGCAAAATGGCCTCATCTGCTATGCGTTGGGAGGCAATGTGGATGGCGTGGCAGGAGACACGATCATCATCTCTCCCAGGTTTAACGCCACAGACGCGGAACCGACCGAAATCGCCAACAAACTCGGCTTGTCGGTGCGACAGGCTCGTTCTGAGATCGGAGCAGCCTAATGGTCCCTCGCAAAGCCATCGTCACCTGCGCCATCACGGGATCGATCCATACGCCGTCGATGTCACCCTATCTGCCTATCACCGAGGACGACATCGTTTCGCAGGCGCTGGCGGCAGCTGAGGCCGGCGCGGCGATCATTCATCTTCACGTCCGCGACCCGGAGACGGGACGCCCGAGTTCGGATGCGGAAAGGTTTGAACGCGTGGTGGATCGCATTCGCGCGGGTTGCGACGCATTGCTTAGCATCACGACTGGCGGCAGTGCGCAAATGTCGGTGGAACAGAGACTTGAAGCTCCGATCCGGCTCCGGCCTGAACTTTGTTCCCTCAATCTAGGCACCATGAATTTCGCCCTGCACCCGCTGGCATTGAAGGAGCGAGCGTGGAAACACCCATGGGAGAAGCCATTCCTGGAGGCTACCAAGAGCGGCTTCTTCCGAAATACCTTTGCCGACATGGAGAGGACAATTCGAGAACTGGCGGAGCGTTTCGGCACGCGCTTCGAATTTGAAGCCTATGACGTGGGGCATCTCTACAATCTAGCGCATCTTCTGGACCGGGGACTTGTCAAGAGCAAGCCGTTTGTCCAGTTCGTCATGGGAGTCCTTGGGGGGATCGGAGCGGACGCTGACAACCTTTCTTTCATGAAGCAGACAGCGACAAGGCTGTTCGGGGACGATATCGAATGGTCGGCCTTGCCCGCGGGCAGAAGCCAAATGTCCCTTTGCACGATGGCCGCAATCCTGGGGGGCAATGTGCGCGTTGGGCTCGAGGACAACCTCTGGCTTGCACCGGGGCTACTGGCTGAAAGCAATGCGAAGCAGGTGGAGAAGATTACCTGCATACTTTCCGAGTTGCAGATAGGGGTCGCCACGCCATCCGAAGCGCGACGGCGGCTTCAGATTGCCCAATGAATCCTGCGGCTTTAGAGCGACGTCTCGCCATCCGGGATGGTCTGGACCACCACCAAAGCGTTATGCAACGCTTGGGCTCGAGGTCGTGTCGGCAGAGGTGGGATTGGTCAGGAGCATCTACTTCCCAGCGACGGTCACGCAAACCCGCACTGCGTCGTGGGCGGGGGAGTGATCGCTACCGTTCTTAACACTTTGACGGCGTGGGTCTGCGACACGATGTGCGCGCCAGGCGGAGCTTGCGTGACAATCGACCTGAATGTGAATTTTCCGGCCGGTGCGCATCGACGACGGCGGGCTTCTTGTCCATGCAATGATTGTCCATTCTGGATCGCGCATGATGCGGCCGAGTTCGAACGGCCCGTCGCCGATTGCCCGGACCCGGCCGGCAGGATCGTCGTGGCCTTTCCGAGTGGCGCGCGACTGCGGATTGATGGGACTGTCGATCCGCTAGCGCTGCATATCGTCCTGGCGGAGTTGATCAGGTGATCACGGTGGTGCCGCCGACCGGATTTATCTGTGCTGCGGCGCGATCGGTATGCGCTGCGGGATCAACAGCCTGGCGCGGATGGTGCAGCAGGTGCTCGCGCTCGACCCGCACACCGACGCGATCTTCTGCTTCCGTGGACACAAGGATCATATCATCAAGATTCTGGCGCATGACGACCGGGGATTTTGCCTTTTGTTTTGCTGGCCGACCACCAAGGATCAGGTGTCCGTGTCGCTCACCAAGGCGGAGCTTTCGCTGCTTCTGGAGGGGATCGACTGGCGCCGGCCAAGCAAGACTTATCGGCCGCGTTTGGTTGGCTGATTTTGCTCGTTTCTTATTGATTCTGTGTCGACTATGCTTCCGCAACGGAGGTGTTTCGGGTATGTAATTTGGGTGTCGGAGGAGGGCCCCTCAAACATTGATTTCCTTGTCCGGATCGCCTTGCCCGTGACATCGCCATTGCCGAACGGGATGAGCAGCTGCAAAGAGAGCGCGCCGAGGCCGCGCTTCGCATCCAGCGCCTGCAACTACAGATCGATCGCTTCAACCGCAAAGCCTTCGGCCGCTCCTCCGGGAGCTCGGCCAGATGCGGCTCGAACTCGAAGATCTCGAGACCGATTTCGCCGCCAGCGTGCCCGATACCGAGCTGCCTATGGTCGCTGACATCGACAAGGTCCGGGTGTTGAGGGTACGCAAGCTCAATCCCAACTGCAGCGCAAGCGGATCGTTCGCGAGCCCTCTTGCGCATGCTGCCCTGGCTGCGGCGGCGATCTGCGCGCCGTGGGCGAAGATAGCGAGGAGATGCTCGATTCTGGTCGCCCAGGCCTGGCGGGTTATGGAAACTATTTGACCCAAGTACAGCTGCCGGACCTGCGATAAAATCATCCAGGCGCCGGCACCAGCCAAGGCCATTGCACGCGGCAAGCTCAGCTATGCTGCGCTCGCCCATATCATGATGGCCAAGTGGGGTTATCATCTGCCCTTCTACAGTCAGGCACAGATGATGGCCGCCAAGGTCGTCGATATCGAGCGATCCACGCTTGCGCGCAGCGTCGGCTACGCCGCCGCCTTGCTCGATCCGATCTACAATCGCGAGACCGGCCGTGCCCGCACCAAGATCCACCCCGACGACACGCGGCTTCCGATCCTGGCGCCGAGCACCGGCAAGACGCACAAGGGCGCGCTTTGAGTTTACGTCACCGACGACCGCAATTCGGGCTCGCAGGAGCCGCCGATCGCCTGGTATCGCCACCATGGGCCGCGCCGGCAAGAGCGTGATGAGCGAGCTCGCCGGATTTGCCGCCACGCTCCAGGCCGACCGGTTCAGCGGCTACAACCAGCTCTACAAGGGTGGGGCCATTCGAGAAGCTGCCTGCCTGGCCCATCTGCGTCGCAAGATATTCGACGTTCACGACAGCTAACCGACCGAGCTCAGCACGACGGCGATGGCCGGCATCCAGGCATCTACCGGATCGAGGAAGTGATACGGGGGCTCCGCCCGCCGAGCGATTGGCCGCATGACGAATGCGGCCCGACCATTGGTCCGCGCTGCGACGACAGCTCATGCGCCAGGGGAAGGGTTTGTCGCCGCCATGCCGATATCGCGGCCTATCGCGCCAAGCGATGGAGCGAGTTCAACCCCTTCTTCCACGATGGCCAGATCGAGCCCGAATCGATCTCGGGAAAATACAGCGGCAGGTAGTGCGTCAGGATACGGTGCTGGATCTCGGTCTTGGCCCTGGCGATCGCTTCATGTGCCTTCGACAGTTCCTGCACGTCGTTGATGCCGGCCCGCAGCTGGTAGAGCTGCGTCGCCTGGATCCTGAGCATGTGCAGGATCACCTGTGCATCCTTTGGATCGTTCTTGTCCCAGCTATTGTGCAACGCTTCTCGTGTTCGGGCCAGCGCCAGCCACGACACCAGCCGCACCTCAAAACCCGCTTCAGCCAGGCGCCATGCTATCGGCCGGTGATAGTTCCCGGTCGCCTCAAAGGCGCAGACCACAGGGCGGCCGTACGCCTGCAGCACTTGGATCAGATGGTCGTGCTCAGCACGGGTGTTGAGGACTAGACTAAAAGCCGACGCCGGCGCTTGTGGCCTGATGCTTCGATCAGAACTTCATTGCGCACCTTGGCAATGTCGGTGCTACCAGCAACGCGGCGGGTGTAGAATCTGAAGTGGTCATGGTCGGTCTCTCCGGAATGGGTTGTGAACATTCACATTCTAGAGAAACTTTGACTGGCCATGGCCGCCTCGACCGGTGCGCGCCTGCAGCGAAAAGCTGCGCGCACCGCTGTCTCGGCTGCCGCCACTCCTTCATTCCTTAGGTGCTATGGCAGCGAGTTCACCTCGAACGCCATCCTCTCCTGGGCGGATCAGAACCGCGTCTTGCGCCCGGCAAGCCGATGCAGAATGGCTTCATCGAGAGCTTCAACGGCCGAATGCGCGATGAACTGCTCAACGAGACGCTGTGGTCCCCATCGCCCTGTGGCGCGCCGACTACAACACCGCGCGGCCGCATTCCCAAATCGCCTGGCAGACACCGGCCGAGTTCGCCACCACCTTCAATCCGCGACGGTCGCTCGCGCTGCACTATGCCAAAGGCTCCGCGCCAGCGCCCGTCGCTTCACCCGCCCAGCAGGGCACAACCCACGCCGGAAACGAACTCAAAACTGGATAGAAACTGGGGGCAACTTCACAACAACCCTAATCACGGCCTGCTGCTGCCAATCCTGATCTGCTGCGTCGCCAAAAAGGGCAGACCGGTCTCGCCAAGCCCAGGCGGCCCGAGACCGCGCAGTTCATCGAGCATGAGCTCGCTTTGGTCAACCCCGACCAGCTTCGCCTGATCGGGCGCTAACGGACTTGCCCTTCAATACCCCTCAACCGGGGTTCCTTTTGCGCGAAAAAACCAGGTCCCGATTCCGTGGTGATTGACACGAAGCGTCCTTGACGGCCCTGAGCACGGCGCCTGAATCCCAGGTCGAGCGGGCCGAGGCGATCAAAAGCGAAGCAGGTTTGCGGGGCGCACAAGGTGCGCTGCGGCCTTGTATTCGGTGAGCCATACATAGGCTCGACCATGATGAAGACATCCGCATCGACAACCAAGCTCCGGGCGGCGGTCCCTATCTGGAAAGCGGTATTGGACCATGTTATGTAACGGGCGCCCGCCACCTCGGACTCGCTAACAGACCGACGGTCGCTGCTGTGGCATGCGGTTTGACGCGCACGCTTGCGGGCAAGGAACGATCACCGCCATTCGCGTGCGGGTCCGACCGTCGGCGGTGCGCTCCCGGTGCCACGTCACCAAGGCGCTCTCCTTCTGGAAGACAAGAAATTGCCAAGCCAGTGGGACATCCCTTGCGGACCCGGGGCGTTACCGGCACGCGATAGCCCGCGCTCGCGTCGGCGAGCCCCGCTCTCGTCAGGTGATCCAGTAAGTCCGGGATAACGAGCAACAACTCGACGATCGCGCAGATCGCGAAGTAGGATCTCATGTACCGGCATGTCTGCCGTTTCCACGCCGAGACCCATGACGCGCGAAAGCATATGGACCCATGGCGGGGGCGCGGCTGCGCTCCGGATTGGCCTCCGCGAGCCGCTGTAGGCGCTCGCGCTCGATCTCGGCGATCTGCTGTTCAACGAGCCGCAGCCGCGTGATATCGCGGCGCATCTCCGCCAGTGCATTGCCAGGGATCCCGGCGCCCTCCGGAGTGAGTAGCGCCTCGAGACCGACCCGCCGTCTTGCTCAAGGCCGGTTGACGTGATGAAGCCGAGGCGGACAGCGCTGCCTTTATCCCGGTTCACCAGATGGGCGCGCTCGGCGACGAGGCGTTCTCTTGTCGGGCGCTTGGCATCCTCCTCGCTGATTCCCAGTACGGCGGCCATCGTCCAGTGCGCGACCTCTCCTCGAAGCTAACCGAGAAGAACAGGTATCAGAACGGCAATGTCGAGCCGATCAGTCTTGGCGCGGCGGCGGTCACGTGACATGGTGATACTGGTTGCGTGAATCACGTGGGCCTCGATGACGCGGGCCCGCAGCCTTCGGGCAAGCCAAAAGCCGTCCCGTCCCGATTCGTAGGCCACCGCGCGCGATCGTGCGACTAATAGCAAGCGCTTCCTGGAGCCAGCTTTCCAACAGGCGCATCAGATCATTCTCATCTGGCTCGAGCGTCTTCAGAGGACGGCGGTCGACGCCGGGAAGGAGTCAGGCGACGAGTCAGGTGGACTCATCTCTATGACAACGGCGAGGGTCCCATCCGAAGCGAAGGCGACGGTCGAGCGGCCGATGTCGGGTTGCTGCAACATAGCGTGTCTCCATAAGCTATTGAAGGGCACTGGCGTGCAACGACTCTGGTGCTCCTCATAGCGTCTGGAAACGATCGCAGAAACCGCGAAGATTGGCGGGACGGCAAGGCAAACGGTAGCGTGTTCCCGACTAGGCCGTGAACTCATAAATGCGGAATGAGCGAGATAGGGTGGAAAGCAGTCGGCCGCCCTATCCCGTCTTCAGTTCCCCAATGCTCATGATTTGAGGGCTTCCACGCAGAAGCACCTCTCCATACCAAGATACACTCTCATGTGATGGCAGAAGCAGGGGTGATGCCTTTCGGCCTAGCAGGGCGCGCTCCATAGCATCACCAAAAGTGCGCCCCATTAAGCCGATGCCGCTCATCATCGGGGACACCACAAACACTCGGCCCCCACTATCGATATACAGGCTTTGGTGATGGTTGTGAGCTGTGGCAAAGCAAGCCAACTCCGTCTGAAGCAAGTCTCCAATTTCGGCGATTTCTCGGTAGCCTTCATGTGGGGACCAACAGAAGACGACATCGCTCCGGGCGCATTCCATGCCACGGCCGAGCTCGCCGACGTTGAGGCCACCGAACTCGCTGAGAACGGCAGCCACGTGATGACTAGCCGGGACCTCTGGAGACATGGGCACTTTGCGTCCAGGAAACCATCCGGCTGCGGCAAAGATCGGCAAAACAGCGGTCGGCAGAGTTGTCATTCTGAATTTATCGTTGGTAGTTTCAAGCTCCGCAATGGGTTGTTTTCCGACTGGCGGCTTTCATATTGCGGCGCAATCTGATTCAGGCTCCGCATGAGCCGATATGACCTGACCGACTTCGAGTGGCGCGTGATCGAGCCGCTGTTGCCCAACAAGCCGCGAGGCGTTCCGCGCGTCGATGACCGGCGGGTGCTCAACGGCATCTTCTGGGTGCTGCGATCCGGCGCGCCGTGGCGGGATCTGCCCGAGCGCTATGGGCCGCGGACCACCTGCTATAACCGGTTTGTGCGATGGCGGAGAGCAGGCGTCTGGGACCGGCTGATGGATGCCATCAGCGCCGAGCACGATGGGGATATCCAAATGATCGACAGCACTTCCATCCGGGCGCACCAACAGGCTGCGACGGCAAAAAAGGGGGACCAGATCGTTGTCTCGGTCGATCGCGCGGTGGGCTCACGACCAAGATCCACGTCGTCGTCGACGCGCAAGGGCTCCCAATACGGCTCGGCCTGACAGCAGGACAGGCACATGACAGTCAGATCGCTGATCGGCTTCTCGATCATCTTGGCCAACGCACCATTGTGCTGGCCGACAAGGCCTACGACGCCGACCGCATCCGGGAATTGATCCAGGAGCAGGGTGCCACGCCCAACATCCCGGCCAAGAGCAACCGGAAATGGAAGCCCTGCTTCAGCAAGCGGCTCTACCGCGAGCGCAACCTAGTCGAACGCTTCTTCTCCAAGTTGAAGCATTTCCGTCGCGTCTCAACCCGCTATGACAAGCTCGCCGACAACTTCCTCGCCATGGTCCAGCTCGCGTCAATGCGCCTGTGGCTGCGCGTTTATGAGTCTACGACCTAACACTAGATGTCAAACGGGTTTTTCGGGTCGTCCATCGTGCTCCGCACCGGGCGATGTCAGACATGCGACATTTCGCGTAAGGGCTATCATGCTGTTTCGTCACAACTTTCCTACTTGGCACGACATATGCGCTAGTATGCGCAAGCCGTCAATAACGCAAGGCTGATCCGCTGTCGGAACCCCTGGGATTCAAAACTACGCCCTCCAATTGAGCGGACTCACCGGACCGACTAGCGGCATAGTGCAGTTGGCCTACCTTGAGTGGGCTTCGCGGACCAATTGAGAATGATATGATGTCGCTGACACAAGACGTTGCCAATACCGTCGCCAGTCTCACGTATGACGGGCTGCCGGCACATGTCTGCGACAAGGCGAAGCTTCTCATCCTCGATTGTGTTGGCTGCATGATTGCGGGAAGCACTTCGCGCGGGGCCAAGCAGATGACGCTCTGCCTCGGATGCATTGATTCCGGTGGGGTCAGCACGGTTTTCGGCACGTCACTGCACTTCCACCCCGCGAATGCAGCTCATGCCAACGCGCATAGCGCCAGCATGTTGAGCCTCGACGATTCCTACGTCCTTTTCGGCCATCCAGGCGCGTCGATTATACCGGCCGCCCTCGCCGTCGCCGAAGACGTCGGCAACTCGGGCAAGGAGCTGCTCGCAGCGATTGTCGGCGGCTATGAAATGTCGCTGCGCCTTGGCACCGCCATGCGGCCCAGCGAAGATCGCGACCGCCAAGTCAAGGGGCTTGCCAGCTGGCAGATCTTCGGCGCCTGCACCGCCGCAAGCCTGTTGCACCGATTCAGCGACGAGCAGATCGCGGATGCGTATGGGCTGATCCCGATGCACGCTCAGTTACCCTTCTTGCGCAAGTTCCACTCGCGGCCAATGAGCCTTTTGAAGAACAACTACGGATGGGCAAACAAGGGCGCCATCACGGCAGTGGACCTTGTGCGTGCCGGTTTCCATGGCAATCGCACGATCTTCGATGGTGACGACGGGTTCTGGGCGATGGCCGGGTCTGACCGCTTCGAACCTCGAGACATGCTCGATCGGTGGGGAGAGCGCTATTTCATCCTCGAGACCGGCTTCAAGCCGTTTGGCGTCTGCCGCTGGATCCACACGGCGGTTGACTGCTTGCGCGCGTTGCTGACTCGCCACGGTTTTGGTCGCGCCGACGTCAACGGCATCCACGTTGAGACGGTCAGCGATTTCGTCCGCGACTTCAACGGACCTTGGCCGCAATCAACCGCGGAGGCCGCGTTCCATATCCCGTATGCGCTCGCCCTTGAACTCCACGACAAGTCCTCCACGGCGGGTCTGCGCGAAGAGGATCTGACTGACGAGGCTCTCAAACAAACCGCGTCCCGAACAAGTCTTTCACCCCTCGCCGGCGCCGATGAGAAGTTCTATGCGAAAAAGCTTCTGCCTGCCCGTGTCAATGTGACCCTCCGGAACGGCGAAACCCTTTCCGAACAAGCTGAGATTCCAACTGGCGCCCCCGGCGGGCCGGCTTTCGGGCCGGGAGAGGTGGAAGCCAAGTTCCTTACTCTCGCAAGCCCCATTCTCGGCGAGGCCAATGCCGTACGTTTGAAGGAAGCTCTCCTCGAACTGGAGGCTCTTTCCGTCCGCGAGGCACTTAAATCATGCGTCGTGGCGTGAGCGTCACGCATACGTGCGGCGCCGGTAATAGTCCGGGCTCCGCTTCCGAAACAACCAGCAAATAAGGCAGCAAGATGCCCACACAGAGCACGCAACCCAAACCCGTTCAAAAAGACTCTTCTGGAGGGGCCTTCTACGCCGGTCGCGGCGCCACCAAAACGCAGACGGTTTCGCATGCCAAAGGCATCTTCTTCTGGGACACCGACGGCAAGCGCTATCTCGACGGGTCGTCCGGCGCAGTCGCCGCCAACATCGGCCATGGGAATGAGCGGGTACGTGACGCCATGATCGAACAAGCGAAGCGCTTTAGCTATGTCGTCCGCACGGCGTTCACCAGCGAGGCGACCGAAACGCTATCCAGGATGATCGCGCAGCTTGCGGGTCCGGGATTTGACCAGACTTTTCTTGTCTCCGGCGGTTCGGAGGCCATCGAATCGACCCTCAAGCTTGCACGCCAATACGCCGTCGTCACGGGTCAACCGAAGCGCTCGAAGATCCTTGCGCGCATGCCGGGCTATCACGGCTCGACACTCGGCGCCGCTGCGGTCACCGGCGATCCGGATCGGGACCAGATGTTCGGCCCGATCATGCGGATAATGCCCAAGGTTCCGGCACCATTGAGATATCGCATCCCCGAGGGCTACGACGTCGACTCTTATGCCGACCACTGCGCGGACGAACTCGAAAGGCGGATCGTCGCGGAAGGTGAGGACACTGTTCTAGCTTTCATAATGGAACCGGTTGGCGGCGTCGCCACGGGCGCATTGGTCGCACCAAACAGTTATTATTCCAAGGTCCGGAAAATTTGCGACCGCTACGGCATTCTGCTGATCTTCGACGAAGTGATGTGTGGTGCCGGCAGAACTGGAACCTTCCTGGCCGCCCATCACTGGCCGGACGCCCTGCCCGATCTCGTCGCCTGCGCGAAGGGCTTGAGCGCCGGCTACACGCCGCTTGGCGCGATGATCGCCCCCAACAGGATCGTCGACAAGGTTGTCGAATCTGGTGGCTTTTTGCATGGCCACACCTATTCGGGAAATCCCCTTTCTTCAGCGATCGGAGTCGCGGTTCTCAGTGAGTTGCTGAACCAGAATCTGATGGATAATGCTCAACGCATGGGCTCCATTCTTCGGCAAGAGCTAAACGCATTGAAGGACCGAAGCACAACTATTGGCGATGTGCGCGGCATGGGGCTTTTGAACGCAGTTGAGATCGTCCAGGACAAAGCCACCAAGGCAATTTTCCGCGCCTCCAGGCAGGCGTCTTACCGCGTCTCCGAGATCGCCCGCGATCTTGGCCTCCATATCTATTCGCGCCGCGCGGCGAGCGGCAAGTTCGGGGAATGGTTCATGGCGGCTCCGCCGCTCATCATAACCGAGCCGGAAGTCGAACTCTTCATGGAGCTTCTGACAGAGACGTTCCGTGTCTTTGAGCGCGAGATCCGATGAAGCCCGCTCGTTGACGTGGTGCGGTGTCCCGTGGCCCGAAGTTGCGCGACAGTTACCAAAGGAAGGAGCCAAAATATGTGCGGCATCTGTGGATGGATTGATTTCGATCGTGACTTAGGGGCTCCCGACGCGCGAAGGGAACTTGCCGACATGACGGCCACCATGGCCTATCGTGGTCCGGACGACGAGGGCACTTGGATCGACGGTCCTGCGGCGCTGGGACACCGCCGCCTGGCGATCATCGATATCCAGGGCGGTCGCCAGCCGATGACGCATCAGGAAAACGGCCGACCGACGTTGGTGCTCATCTACACGGGCGAAACTTACAATTACCGCGAGCTGCGTCAACGGCTTGCCGCCCTGGGCCATCGGTTCGACACGAGCAGTGACACCGAGGTGGTGCTGCGCGCCCACCGCGAGTGGGGCCACTGCGACCCCCGCAGCGCCGTGGGCGAACTCAACGGGATGTTTGCCTACGCACTCTGGGACACCGCCAAGCGCGAACTGCTTCTCATACGCGACCGGCTCGGCATCAAGCCGCTTTACTACTACCCGACCGAGCACGGAGTGCTATTCGGCTCCGAGCCAAAGGCGATCCTCGCCAATAGTCTCGTGGAACCGGCCATGGACGCCGACGGGCTTCGGCGCACACTATGCTACTTCGCCGACCCGGACAGCACCGCGTTCCGCGGCATGCGTGAGGTACGGCCCGGCCACATCGTCCGCGTGACCTGCGACGGCATCAAGGAGATGAGCTACTGGCATCTCAGCGACAGCGGGCACACCGACGACGTGCCTACCACCGTTAGGCGCGTCCGCGAGTTGCTCGAGGACACGATCCAGCGGCAGCTCGTCGCCGACGTGCCGTTGTGCACATTGTTGTCGGGCGGGCTTGATTCCTCGGCCATGACCGCACTGGCCGTGCGCTTCAGCGACGAACGGATCCGGTCCTTCGCCGTCGACTTCGTCGGCTACACCGACAACTTTACCCCCGGCCCGGGGCACACCACACCCGACGGGCCGTATGTGCAGGATGTCGCGAAGTTCGTTGGTACCGACCATGCGGACATCACGTTGTCCGCAGACGAACTCATGGACCCGAACGTGCGTGCCGCCACTCTCCACGCTCGCGATCTGCCGTTGACCATGGGCGACCTGGATAGCTCGCTCTACCTTCTGTTCCGGGCGGTCAGGCAACGCTCGACGGTGGCCCTGTCGGGGGAGGCGGCCGACGAGCTTTTTGGCGGCTACAGGTTTTTCAACGATCCTGCGCGCGTTCAGGCCGACAGGTTTCCCTGGTTCGAAGTCAGCGACGGCGTCGCGTTGCAGTCCCTAGACCTCGGCCTCGTCGAGAAACTCGACCTCCCCAGCTACCTCGACGAGCAGTACCGAAGGGCACTTGCGGAAGTACCCGCCCTGACCGGGCCGGCCTCGGCCGATCCGCACGAGCGTCGCATGCGCGAGATCTGCTATCTCTTCCTCACGCGTTACCTGCCGCCGCTGCTTGACCGCAAGGACCGGCTGAGCATGGCTTTGGGTCTCGAGGTGCGGGTCCCCTACTGCGACCACCGCCTCGTTGAGTACGTGTTCGGCACCCCATGGGCCCACAAGACATTCGACAGGCGCGAGAAGAGCCTGCTGCGGGCCGCCACCGCGGACCTGCTCCCGCTGTCGGTGGTGCAGCGAGTGAAGAGCGCGTATCCGGCTATCCAAGATCCCACCTACGACAGAATGCTGCGCGCCCGGTTCACCGCGCTCCTGAATGACCGCAATGCGGCAGTGGCACCGCTGCTGTCCGTCGACGGCTCCCGCGCGCTGCTCAATGCGGCCGACAACCTCAGGGGGGTGGAGCAAATCCTGACCTTGCAGGATTTCCTGACCGATTACAACGTTAGCCTCACGATCTGAAACAGCGGAAGCACACAAGGTATCCAATACGGAACATTTCCAGTACTGGCGGAACTGTTCACTCATGAATTCGCAGCAGGGGAGAGCAGTGAAATGTCACAAGCGATCTGCCGTGAATGGTATCTCACGACGGGGCGCTTCCGAGGTTCAGAAATCGGACGTAGTGGCGGCTCCTGGCGACGGCACCACCCACGCGACGGTTCTGAAGCCGAATCCGCACGCCGTCCGTGAACCGCGGCGCCCGCCGGTAGCAACTGGGTCTCACCGTCGCTGATCTTGCCTCAGCCTCCCACATCCCACTCGGCATGTTCGTCCAAGATCGAGAACGGCAACACATCGCCGTCACTGACGACGCTCAAGGTTCTCTCCTGCGTGTTATACCAGCGGTCATGATGATTGACCGACGACATGCGCCCACCGCCTCATTCCGATTGACGTGATGGTTTCTGGATAGGCGAGGAGTTTCTGCCAGGCCTCGCACGCCGCCTCGATGATGGCGTCGTAGGTTTCGAAGACTCGGTTTGAGAGCCAGTTGGCGCGCAGGTATTGCCACAGGTTTTCCACCGGGTTCAGTTCGGGGGATCGCGACGGCACGCCACCAGACAAAAGGGAGGAGAAGTCGAGATCGCGCCGCACGTGATACCGGCGCATTGCCCGATCTGTACTAATGAAATTAGCCATTTTCTGCTTGTGGCATGACAGCGAAACTTATGTTGGGATCGCACCTATTCGATTCAAGCGCTTCCGAGCAGCTGAGCGAGCAGCGATAGGAAGCTGCGCAGAAAGGCCCAAAATGAAACGCTACGTAATTGTTGGAAGCGGACTGGCAGGTCATCGGGCCGCAATCGCTCTCCGAAACTTCGATCCTGGCAGCCGTATTCATATATTTGGCGAGGAGCCTCACCTTCCTTACGACCGTCCTCCCCTTACGAAAGACTTCCTCCTCGGGAAGGTAGAGGAGGCGCAGCTCACGTTTAGTGATGTTCAAACCTATGAGATGGTGGACATTCAACATCACCAGGCCACGAGAATCGTCGCCATCGACCGCGACCAACGTTGCATCATGACGGATCGCAATGAGGTATTTGAGTATGACAGGCTTTTACTTGCGACTGGTTCGCGTCCGCGACGTTTGCCCGAAATTGACGACGCGCGAGCGATTTACCTACGAACCATAGATGACGCCGTCAGGCTACGTTCGGTTCTCGATCCCGGCCGGCGCATTGGGATTATTGGTGCGGGATTTGTCGGATTGGAAGTTGCGGCAGCTGCGCGGGAGCGCGGATGCGAAGTATGTGTCATCGAATCGGCCGGTTCAGTTTTGTCTCGTGGACTGCCGCCACTGGTGAGCAATGCAATACAACGGCTTCACTCATCCCGCGGCGTCGAGATCGTTTGCGGACAGACGGCCAAAGGCATCGAGTGGACCCGGCGGGGGCCGATAAACATTGAACTCTCCCATCGAGTTTTTACGGCGGATGCGGTGGTTGTGGGAGTAGGCGTAATCCCGAACACAGAATTGGCTGCCGCTGCGGGCCTGGAGGTAAACAACGGGATCGTTGTCAATCGCCACTTGCGGACGGTAGATCCAGCAATTTTCGCAGCGGGCGAGGTGACCAAGCACCCGGTGGGCAAAGCTGGCACCCTGCTCCGCCTCGAATCCTGGAATGTCGCGCACAAGCAACCTCTTATCGCTGCCGCGGGCATGACCGGCCGCGATTTTATCTATGACGAAATTCCCTGGCTTTGGTCGGACCAATTCGGCCACAATCTTCAGATACTCGGCGACGTTGCCGACACCGAGGAGTTCCTTCTGCGCGGGCATCTAGACTCGGAACAGTGGACGCTAATAGCTCTGAATCTGGCGGCGGAACCGATCGGCGCTGTCGCACTCAACAGAGGCAGGGACATCTCGATGATGCGAAGAGTTCTCAAGAACGGAGGCAACCTGCCGTTGGATGTGACCTCAAGCTCTCGTCCCGTTAGCGCGAAGATCGCCGCCGCCTAGGGCCCTATAACCATTAGAGGAAGCGCTGAGGTTGATGACGGAGGATCACAACTGCAGATGGGTTTCTGTGCTCCCAGCGGAACAACTGTCCGTTGGTCAGATGATCGGGGTCGAGATCGACGGACGGCGCATTGCAATATTCAATGTGGAAGGCGGATTTTACGCGACCGATAACATCTGCACGCATGCTTTCGCTATTCTATCGGATGGTTGGTTCGAAGGGAACGTCATCGAGTGCCCCTTGCATGGGGGCAAATTTGATGTGTGTTCTGGAAGGGTTCTGGGAGAACCCGTGGAACGGGATCTCGGAACTTACCCTACGAGGTTGGTCGGCGGGGAGATTCAAATCGCATTACCCTCGGCGTGATCTTTACGGTGGCAAGATGGTCAACAAGGTCCCCGCAGCTCTTCGGCAATCCACAGTTCCTCAGTTCCGTATTGGAGGGAGGATAAGTAAGATAAGTATCGCCCGCTTCCCCTCGACAGAGGACGGGCGGACATCCTGCACAAATCGAGGCCAAGCGGTCGTGCCACCCTGTGCGCCTACTGACCGCGAAGCAAATAATGGTTCATTGACATTAATCTTAGTGCATACGTTCAATACGACCCCAGCGGCCCGAGCAGACTTGTTAGTCGGCCGTGAACAATGAGAGGGATCAGGCTTCGATTTCCTTCGGCTGACTTTGGAGGGCGGCTATGAGAAGCCACAAAAGAGCATTCAGCCACCTGAGCACGAGGGAGCGCCATGATCTGCTCCTCGCCCATGCGGCTGCGCCAGCGCGTCATCGACGAGCGGTCGAACGGCAGCGCATGGCAGAAGTGCGCATTTCGCAAAAGATCCCATGGGCTGGATGACGGCCGGTCTTTTTGAACGATGAGGTCGTCTCAACTCCTTCTGAAATCACCCATGCATATGACTACACGACCCTCACAACCGACCATCCACACTGATCTTGGCGCAATTTTCGTTTCGATGGAACTCAGTCGTTCGAGCTGGCTTATGACGTCATTGTCGCCGGGGAACGGCTAGAAGATGTTGAAGCATTCCGTGCCGGCTGGTGACCTAGCCTGAATATCTCACCAAAAGAAGTGCATCGGCCCCGAGAATACTGCTTTTGCAACAAAGAGTTATCAGTTTCAGGAACGGGGTCCGATGCAGACACACTGTATTTCCGAGCGGCTTGAATTTGAAGGCTTCGACGGCCACAAAGTTGTGGCTGGCTTCGACGGCGGAGCCACTACCTCAGACGCGGGCGCCTTGCTGAAGCGTGTCGTGGTCGTCGATGTCCTCGTATCCCAGCGCGATCGCTGCGATGCGTTGCCCGACCAGCGTGAAGACGGCGCTGTGAACCGTGAGATCCTGATTGCGTAATCGACGAAGCACGAGGCCACCCGGTCGAACAGCCCTATGGCCTGATCTACGTGACGCAGAAGCCACGCCCCGGCGCTTGTCGATGCCGGCTCAATACTCCCCAGAAGTGCCGTTTGAATCTTCCCCAGTATAGCGCTGCCGCCGGTCTTCCGGAGCGCGCTCCGGGAGACCGGCGGCGCGTAATCGTTGATGCTTCTCCTGATGGTCGGGAGAGGGATTTCGGTGATCAAGATCGGGGAGATGATGATGATACTGGATTTGCATCGGCAGGGCCTGTCGGTGTCGGCGATCGCCAGGGAGAGCGGGATCGACCGCAAGACGGTGCGCAAATACATTGAGCGCGGGCTCGAGGCTCCGGCCTACGGACCGCGCAAGCCGCGTCAGGCGGTGATCGATCCCTTCACGGCCTATCTTCGCGAACGCGTCACGCGATATCCCGGACTCACCGGCAGCCGGCTTTTCCGGGAACTGAAGGACCTCGGCTATGGCGGCGGCTACACGGCCGTCACCGACTTCCTGCGCGACGTCCGTCCTGCCGCGGCGGAGCGTGGATACGAGGTTCGCTTCGAGACCCCGCCCGGCGAGCAGGCGCAGGTCGACTTCGCCCAGTTCAATGTCGTCTTTACCGATGAGCCGACCACGCCGAGAATCGTCTGGCTATTCTCCATGGTGCTTGGCTTCAGTCGCCTTATCTGGGCACGCTTCGTCGTCCACCAGGATCTGCCGACTGTCTTGCGCTGCCATGCTGGGGCTTTCGAGGCGCTGGGCGGCGCTCCTCGCGAAGTGCTTTACGACCGTATGAAGACGGCTGTGATCGGCGAAGGCGATACCGGCGGCATCGTCTACAACCGTGTCGATCTTGCCCGCCACTATGGTTTCCATCCCAAGGCCTGCCGGCCTTACCGCGCCAAAACAAAAGGCAAGGTCGAGCGACCGTTCCGCTACATTCGCGAGGACTTCTTCCTGGCCCGGTCCTTTCGCAACCTCGAAGACTTGAATGCGCAGTTGCGTCACTGGCTGGACACGGTCGCAAACCCGAGAGTTCACGCAACCACACGGCGTGTCGTCAACGAAGCTTTTGCCGAGGAGCGGGCAGCGCTCCGGCCGCTGCCGTTGGCTCCGTTCCGATCGGTCCTGAAGCTCGAGCGACGCATCAGCCGGGAGGGCATGGTTAGCGTTGGCGGCAATTTCTATAGCGTGCCCAACGCCACCAGGCGCCGTGTCGTCGAGGTGCACACTCTGGCCGAAGAGGTACGCATCTTCGAGGACGGCGCACTGATTGCCATCCATCCCATTCTAGAAGGTCGGCACCAGCGTCATGTCGAGCCCGGGCATCGCAACATCCACGTCCACAAGCGCCGACAAAGACTGAGGAACGACGAGGTCATCCTTCATGGCTCAGGCGACAGGGTCGCTCAGCGCCCGTTGGCCTTCTACGATGCCGTCGCCCGGGTGATGGCGAAGGAGCAGCGTCCATGACGAATGCGCTCGATACCACGCCATCCACAATCGACCGGATCCGCCACGATCTCGTCGGCCTGAAGATGCCACGAGCGCTCGAAGCGCTCGATCATATCGTGCGCCGGCTCGAGCAAGGCGAGATCGCCGCCCTCGAAGCCATGGACATCCTCCTTTCGGAAGAGTTGACCCTCCGCGAGAACAGCCGGATCAAGACGGCACTGCGCATGGGGCGTCTGGCCACGATCAAGACACTCGCCGGCTTCGACTTCTCTTTCCAGCCCTCGCTCGACCGAGATCGAATCTTCACGCTCGCCCAACTCGGCTTCGTCGCCCGCTGCGAGGTCGTCCACTTCCTCGGCCCACCCGGCACAGGCAAGAGCCATCTGGCCATCGCACTTGCCGTCGAGGCTGTGAAGGCTGGAAAGAGCGTCTATTTCTGCACGCTCGCCGAACTCATCGCCGCAGTGGCAAGGGCCGAACGCGAAGCCCGCCTGCAGGAACGCATCCGCTTCTTCTGCCGGCCTGCTCTGCTCGTTGTCGACGAGATCGGCTACCTGCCCGTCATCCACGGTGGCGGCAATCTGTTCTTCCAGCTCGTCAACGCCCGCTATGAGAAGGGCGCCATGATTCTCACCTCAAACCGCGGCTTCGCCGAATGGGGCGAGGTCTTCGGCGATCCTGTCGTCGCAACCGCACTTCTCGATCGCCTGCTTCATCATGCGGTCGTCGTCCAGATCGAAGGATCGAGCTATCGGCTCCGACAACACGCCGAGCTCATGCCCGAACACCTGCGATCAAAAGCCTCCATCACGCCGCCGACGCTCAACGCACCATCACGATCGCGCGGCCGGCCGCCGAAAAATGGACACCCTTCCGCAACAGCCTGAGCGGCGAAACTGGGGAATTTTACTTCGGCACTTTTGGGGAAAATTCGAGCGGCATTGACAGCGCTCGCGCTTGTGTCGGAACGCCTGACGCCGAAGCGAGAAGATTGTGCGGTGTTTGCTGGCAAGTCGACGCTGAACCGGCTGGAGCACGGCCGGGTGGGGGAGCCGACGCGCTATCACAAGATCAGTTACACAAGGTCGCGTTGGAGGCCTCGTTCGTGGACCTGTTCCTGGAAGACCACGACAAGCCGCCGGCCGAGATCGTGCTCGATCTCGACGCCAGGATGATCCGCTGCACGGCCGGCAGGCAGGCAGGTTCTTCCACGGCTACTACAACTGCTCCTGCTACCTGCCGCTCTACATCTTCTGCGACCGGCACCTGCTGGCGGCAAAGCTCAGGCGTTCCAACATCGATACCAGCAAAGGAGCGGTCGAGGAGGTTGAGCGGATCGTGACGCGCAAAACCCGGCATAGGGTCCACATCATCATCCTACGCGCTGATTCCGGTTTTGCGCGCGAGGAACTGATGGCCTGGTGCGAGTCAACCGCGTCGACTACATCTTCGGGCTCGCCCGCAACGAACGGCTGGAAACCAAGATCGCCCCGGCCCTCGAGGAAGCCTGTCTGGTCTCCAGGAAAAGCGGCCAGGCCGCCCGGGTCTTCCGCGACTTCAGGTGGTCGACAAAAGACAGCTGGTCACGCCGCAGGCGGGTCGTGGCCAAGGCCGAATGGAGACGCAGGGCGCCAATCCGCGCTTCATCGTGACGTCACTCAAGCCGGAGCGCTGGGCGGCACGGGCGCTTTACGAGGAGCTCTACTGCGCCCGCGGCGACATGGAGAACCGGATCATGGAATGTCAGCTCGACCTCTACGCCGATCATACTAGTGCCAACACCATGCGCGCCAATCAGCTGCGGCTGTGGTTCGCCTCGTTTGCGTGTGTCCTGATCTGCGCCTTGCGTCGCCTGAGTCTTGCCCATACCCTGTCGAGCCGGATTGAGGATCGCGTTGACGGAGGAGTAGGCGATCGCGTTGATCAGCAGCGCCCGCTCGCAAGCTGCCTC
>NZ_JAMYQN010000033.1:0-28197 GCF_040320905.1 Mesorhizobium sp. M0590 | reverse complement strand
TATACTTTAATGTGTTATTTTTTTTTTTTTTGTTGTGGGTTGGTCTTTTTTTTTTTTTTATTTTTTTTTTTTTTTTTTGTGGTTGTTGTCCGCCGGTGGGGGGGTGTCTCGGCCGGCCCGCGGGTCTTCGGGGGCGGGCAACTCTACTTCGTAGTAACGTTCGAGATTCAATGCCATTACTAGTCCCCCGAAAGAGAACTAGCCTATGTCCATGTTAGACTGCAAGCCGCGTACAACGCGAGCGTGACAGCCGCGTGACGTTTATGCGGGGCTGCTGGGCCCTTGCTTGAACACGAAAAGATTGAACAACGGTCCCTTCCGCCCGACAAGCGAGTCCGGGACCTCCGCGCCGGCGTTGGCCAGCGCTTCGTCTTCGTAAGTTCGGTAGAGGCGGTCTAGGCGAAGGCCGGCCTTCTCAGCGGCGGCGATGACGTCTTCCTGCCGATGCTTGAAAGTGGGTACCTCGACGCGCCCTTCTGATGTGGGCAGCCGTGTCGAAGCATATGCATGGCCGGGGTCGAGGTCGGTCACGACGAAGCGGCCGTCTTGCGCCAGAACGGTCTGCACCCTCGTGAACAGATCACCTGGCGACTGCAGATGACCAATCATGCGGCAGGACAGGACGAAGTCGAAGGTGTCGCCCAAGCTGCTGAAATCGACCTTCGCGACGTCCTCATGGATGAGCTCTACGCGGTCACCCAGCCTTTGAGCGCATACCGCGAGCATCCGCGCACTGAGATCGATGCCGACGTACCGGCGTATGGAGCGTACCTCATCGAGGATCCGCTCGGCAACGGCGCCGGTGCCGATTCCGATTTCGAGCACGCGTTCGGGCGCAACGACACGTTCAGGGGGAGTCAAGAGTGAACGAAGAACAGGCCATTCAATCTTCCGCCACAGGATCTGCCATTTCCAGGCGTCATAGTGCGGAGCGGCTGCGTCATATCCCTTTGCCACGGCATGCTTGTAGCGCAACAGCTTCATGAGCCGGATGATGTTGGCATAGTGCCAACCGAATGACGAGTCACCGCCAACGCGGCTTTCGCCGTTGTTGATGTGCGCCAAGTTCATTCCCATGCCCACCACCGTACCACTCGCCAAGCAGCTTGGCGAGCTAGCCGTATAGTATATGAGGCGCTACCCACCGTTGCCAAGGCCTGCCCAAACGGGCAACCCTACAATGCACGACGTTGGTAAAGACCCAGCAAACGCTGGGGTTCCAGTCTTTCTACGGGTTCTATTGCTAATTCGAACTGTGACCCGATTCTGGCGGGACGTCCAGCGTCAGAGATGCTTGTGCACTGAGTTCAACCCTGCGCGTGATCCAATGCTTGCTCTTTGAGCACCCAGTGGTAGCCGCCAAGCCCACCTATGCTGGACCGTTCTGCTCTGTTGGTCCCTGGGTACTATCTTCTCTTTACGGACCCCGAACAACGTCGGCTCGGCGCTGTGGCTGGCTAAAAGAAAGCGACCGTCAGGCTGCCTCCTCCTTGTCCCCAAGGGCCAGCAGGTAATCGCCGGCGTCCGACGCCTTGCTGGCAGCAGTGACGAATGCCTTGCGGTCATGCTTGAGGATTTTGATCCAGCTTGCCAGATACTTGGCGTGGTCAGCACGGGGTTCCGCCTCGATGCCCAGCTTCGCGCAGAGGAAGGCAGCTCCCAGCTCGGCGACGAGTTCTTCGGCTGCGTAGGCGGCATCGCCGAAGCGTCTACCGAATTCGCGCTGCAGACGCGGCGCTGTCCAATGGGTCAGCTCGTGAAGAATTACACCGTAGTAGGCCTCGGTGGCGCTGCTGGTGGACGTTCCAGTGAACAGATGCCTGGGCGGCATGACAATTTCGTCGGTGCTTGGCCGGTAAAAGGCCTGTACGCCTTGGTGCGTAATCTTTGCAAGGCTTGCAGCGATCAACGCATCGGCCTGCGCGATCGGAGACACTTGGTTGTCTTCCGATGTGCGGACTTCGGGCTGATAGCCATCCACCTGTCCGATGTTGAAGACCCAGCTGAGGCGGGCGCAGGGAATGCGACGGCCTTCTTCGTCAGCGCCGGCATCATCGGGGTCCTTGCGCTCGAGCATCTGGAACCAAATGACCGGGGTGCCTTTTTCACCCTTGCGGACGCTTGCGCCCTTCTCCGACCACTGCTTGAAGGTTGCCCAGGCATTTTCCGAAAACCCAGCCTCCTGGGCGGCGACCCACAGCATGATCACGTTCGACCCGCGGTACTCGTGGCCGGTTAAGGCATTCGTGGGCATGATCAGTGACGGTCTGCTCCAAGGACGCTCGCATGGCCCGCAGTTTTCGAGGGCTCTAAGAATGGTGTCGGTAATGATCTGATAGGTGTCGCGCTTCGTTGGCATGGTTGGCTCCTTTCTGGACCGCCAGTGCGGCGGGAGCCTCCAGCGGCGGAGGGCCAAAGCGGCGCATGCACCCGAAGGGCCGGAATGGAGAGGAGGAGGGCCTGCCCTTGCCTGCGAAGCTGCCCGTAGCAGCCTGCTCCCCATTGCCGCACGGTCCAGAGAGAGCCAAAATCCCATGCGCGCGTCACCGGATCATGCCAGGCTCCATCTGCCCTCGATGCAGGGATTTCGCTGTCGTGCGCGAAAGTCTGTCGATCGCGCTACAGGCGGCCGGAATAGGTCCGCGGCTCGGCAAGGAATTAGGGTGGACCGCTGCGCCCTATTCGTACGGGAGTTCGCCAAACAGGCCGATCATAAGGGCGCTGTCCAGAACGCGGAACGGCAGTGTAACGAAGTGGTCCGGGTGACGTGGCTTGGCAGGGCCATCGCCGGCGACGTTCTTCGTGTGGCCGCTGACTCTTTCGCCATCCTCTTTGATGTAGGGAAGAACGACAATGCGGCCGTGGTTCTTGGAAAGGATCGAGCCTTCCTTCCAGAGCGCAGTCCCATCCTTGTCTTCCGAAGGTGCCACGGACTTAATCTGCCAGCCGACCGACCCGTCGTCCTCGTACCAGAACACAACTTCACCGACGACGAGCACGCGCTCGCCACGCTGCAATGCCTCGTCGAGAAGTCGCTGCACACTGGCCAGTTTCAGAAGCTGGTTGGCACGGGGCAACAAGATCTCGCGGATCTTCGCTTTGGTTTTGCCCCAATGGTCAGACCCGTTGAAGTCGTAGGCGTTGGCAGTGCGCGCGCGGTAGGCTTCCTGGGCACCCCGCCTGCCGGCGGTATATGGCTTAGTCCAGCGCAGGCCTTTTTCACAGTAAAGGACGTACGAAGAGTATCCGGTGCCCATGAGGACCGAGCGCAGATAGGGCATTTCGGAGAGCTGCGTTGCTAGAGCGTCCCGGTAGTCCTCGGAGTCCTTCGGCAGTTGAAGCTCCGATGCAAGTGGACGCGGGTCGTTAGCATGCCGCCGGACGCCCTCCTTGAACATCAACAACTCTTCGTTTGAAAGTCGTTCTTTCGCTTCAAGCGCTTTACGCATTTTGAGCCGCAAAGAGGCGCGGGTCTCCTCGTCCAACGCCCTTTCCTCCAGCGCCTGGGAGAGCTTGAGGTTGAGCGTCGCCGCAGCCTCAATGGCAGCGTCCTGATCCCGATATAGATCAACCTTAACGCCCCCATCTGGCGAAGGAACACGACGATCGCGCCATGCTGGTTTATGTGGTTCGCTCTCGGCGTACTCGATGATATGCCACCAGTTATGCAGTGGTCGGTACTCTGGCCAGACCGCCAGAATCGGATGAAAATCGCGCTTTTGATCGCCCCATTTCATAAGTCACTCCCTCTGTCGGGTTTGTGGGCATCGCTCCCGAAGACCACGTCCCGGAATCTACCAACAGGTGAATATAGCACGCCGCGCCGCGAGACTCCTCGGACCTTGGCGCTACTCGACCGCAGGGAAGGATGCCCGCCCGGCGCGATCGGAACGTCAACAGCTATACGCAGCTCGCCGTGACGGTGACGGTGAACGACGTGGCAACCGAAATGCTGACTACGTTGCCGAACCGCAAGCGGGTCCATTTTTGCCCAGCGCGGCTTACCTGCGGCATCTTCAGGACGGCGCCAAGCATCATCGACTGCCGGAGGACTATTTGCCGTTGACCGACAGAATCAACACTGCTGACCGGGTTGCTAAGGCGCCGCCCCTGCGCCTGCAAGACGGTCGAGCCTCGGCTTCGCCTGCGGCCGCAGGGGCACCCTTTGCAAACAAAAAGATGATTCAGGAGATTGAGGGCTTGGTGGTGCCGGGAGAGACTATCTAGCCGTGAAGCGGTCGACTGTATCCTCCTCCACGTCGGCTTCCTCAAGCTGACGAGGCGGTGCATCGTCCAATGCCAGCAGAGAAAGCGAGAAATCGTACTGCTCGGCTAACAACGTCGTCTCATGTACCGGTTCCCTTAGCCATACGCCGGCTGGATGGTCGCGCTCGCCACGGCCGTCGACAAGGACCTGGGGGTTGAGAGGCAACGCCGTCGCCGGAAGTTCTATCGGCCCGCCGATCGAGGTTTTGAAATACGCGCCAGACTTCCACGCCGGTTCGCTCGAACGCGCCCAAAGAACATAGCCGTCACGAGATACCACCAAGATGGCGCGGCGCTCCGTGTAGCTCAGCCAGCGCAGGACCGCAGCAATTAAAGAGACCCCGTACCGTTCGGCGCAGCCCTTCAGCATCGCCAAGTCGACCTTGGCTTTCGCCGATATCTGCCGCCGGAAATCATCGAGCGGCATCAGCAGCGTGGCGGCGAACACATTCGCCTGGTGCTCGACTTGGCCATATTCCGAGTCCCATCGGACAATTTGCTGCGGCCCGCATTCAAAACCGTTGGGATAAGCCAAGCGGTGCAGGAGATAATGGCCGAACTCGTGGGCGAGCGTGAAATTGATCCTGCCCTTGGAGGAGATGGCATTGTTGTAGATGATGCCCCATCCGGGCCGGCCCTTGGGAGCCGGATAAAGCGCACCGTCAAAGGTTGGCAGGTTATCTCCCTTGACCATTACGATGGGATCAGACGCAAAGCGATTCCGCGAGAACTCCAGCGCCACTTGTGCCACATCGATTGGAAACCGGTCCGCGCCGAGCACCACGTTCAGGAGATGTGTGATCTCGAAAGCCCAACGCTCCGGCGTGAAGACTTGGGTCATTCATCACCGCCCATGAGATCGAGCATCTTGCGGATTTTTTCTTTCGTGCCCGGATCCATGGTGCGGTATTTACGGAAAAACGCGGTATCCGTGGCGTCTTCGACCGCGACTGCATCTGTGAGCAGGTAATCGGGGGTAACGTCCAGTGCGATGGCGACTTTACTGATCTTGTCGGCGGACGGTCGTGGCAGGTCCTTGTTTTCAAGTTCCCAGATATAGCTTTTGCTGGACTCGGCCAGTTCAGCCAAGCGATCGAGGGTGAAGCCCTTTTGTTTGCGCAGGGTACGAATTTTTTCGCCAATGGGCGTGGTCACGGATAGCTCCTTTCCGGTTGATAAGTTCAGAGTAGCAGCACATAGGGTACTTGACAACCGAAACGAACTGGATCAAAGATGTTCGGAGTAGGCGTACTTTAAGTTCAACAACGACGAAGGAGATCAACATATGGCAGGCAAGAAAGGCGGCGGCACACATCATGTGGTGCCTAACAAGGCCGGGGGCTGGGACGTCAAGCGTGGCGGTAGCGAGCGGGCCTCCGGCACTTCGACACCAAGCGCGAGGCGGTGGACCAGGGGCGGAACGTCAGCCGCAACCAGCATACCGAACTCAAGATCCACAATCAGGACGGCCGGATCGCCCAGAGCGACAGCCACGGCAACGATCCCAACCCGCCGCGCGGCTAGCGGCTCCAACAAACAAGGAAATTCCCGAATGGAAACCCAGGAGACCGCAAAGGTCAAGGACAAGACCGTCACGATCATCGTTGACGGCACCCCCTACGAAGTCCCGAAAAAGGACGACATCACTTATGCGGAAGTGGTGACGCTCGCCCATCCCGACTATCCGCAGCACCCAGAGATCACTTACTCGGTGACTTACACCCGTGGCGACGGGCACAAGCCGGAGGGTATTCTAGCCCCGGGCGGCAGCGTCAAAGTCAAGGAAGGAATGGTCTTTAGTGTTAACCGAACTGGCCAATCATAACGACGACATCCGTCGTCTACTCGAAAAGGGCTATGCCCTGCGGGTTGACACGTTGCACCTCGTGGCCAGGGACATTCCCTACCTCGACCACGAGGGCACGCTTCAAACCGGTTCCATCGTCAGCAAGTTGGTGCCTGTCGACCAGAACCGCTACATGCAGCATGACCATCAGGTCTTTTTCGCCGGATCGGCGCCATACGGGCTCGATGGACGTCCGGTGGCAAATTTATCCGGTGGCGAGATGACCATTCCGTTGTCGCACCACGACGTCATCGTCCAGAGGTCCTTTTCCAACAAGCCGCCGAACGGGTTTCCGGATTTCTTCGACAAAGTCGAGCACTACGTAGCGCTGATCTCCGGGCCGGCGATCGAACGGTACCCGCAGGCAACGCCTCTCACTTTTCGTGTTGATCCGGACATCTTGCCGGATTCCGTCTTCAAGGTGCACGATTCCCTGACCAGCCGTGCCGAGATTGCGGATCTTGCCAGCGTGTTCAAGGACGACGTCATTGCCATCATCGGGCTCGGCGGCACCGGCTCCTACGTCTTGGACTTCATGGCCAAGACCCGGGTCAAGGAAATCCGCGGTTTCGATGGGGATAAATTTTACCCCCACAACGCTTTCCGGTCCCCAGGCGCCCTGGATCTCGGCGACTGGGGCAAGTCCAAGGCGGCGACCGCTGAAAAGCGCTACGCGAACTTCCGGCACGGATTATCCATGCGGCCGACCTATATTGATGCATCCTCCTCATCCGAACTCGAAGGGGTGACTTTCGCATTCGTTTGCGTTGACAAAGGTTCCGCCCGCGCAGCCATCTTTGACCTGTTGATAGCGCTGGCTATTCCCTTCATCGATGTGGGAATGGGGCTGAACCGCAAACAGGGCCCGCTGGCCGGCACCCTGCGGGCCACCTATTTCGGCGCCGAAAAGGCTGGCGAAGTTCGCGCCATGAATCTGGCCGAAACCGTGGATGATCCGGACAACGTCTACCGGGAAAACATCCAGATCGCCGAGCTTAACGCCCTCAACGCGGGTCTGGCCGTGATGAGGTACAAGCAGCTCCGCGGCTTTTACGTCGACGACAATTCGGCGTACCATTTGCTAATGGACACAACCGCCCTCCGCGTCATGTCGGAGCGCGACGCGTGAAGCATCTCGCGCTCCAGCATGTCCAGTATGTGCCAAAACAGCTCGAGTCGGGCATTCTCTATGTGTCCAGAGAATTTGCGGTGGCCGCCCATCTCTGCGCCTGCGGCTGCGGCAATAAGGTGTCGGTGCCTCTCGGCCCGGCCGAGTGGACTCTTTCTGAACGGAATGGCCGCGCGACATTGCGCCCGTCAATCGGTAACTGGCAGCTGCCCTGTCGGTCCCATTACCTGATTACAGATGGTGGGATTGATTGGGCAATTGGGTGGAGTGATGAGCAGATTGCAGCCGGTCGGCAAACCGAAGAAAGACGGCGTGAAGCGTATTATAAGGCTCGCGAACCACGGCTCGGTCTTGCCGCACGGATTTGGGCTGCCTTGCTGAAATTCCTCGGCCTGAGAAAGTAGTCTGTGAAGTGGATGATTGCTGACGAGCCTGTTTTTACTAGTGCTCTTCCAGAGCACTTGCGAAATCTTCTACAGCCTTGTCTGAGATTTTGAGGCTAGCCAGCTTTTCCGCGATGCTGAGTATGTAGTCGGTGCAATTGCCGGCGACACCCCTTGCCGAGCGAGCCTTCGCAACGAGATCCACCGATGATTTGCCCGTGATCAGGTTTTTGCCAATGTAGACAGGTGTATAGGCAAGGACCCTCTGCCCGCCCGTCAATCTCACCTCCATTGGGCGTAGCTCAAAGCCCTTACCTTCACGACTAGCCAGATCGGCTAGAACCTCGGCCTTCTTCGCTGCAGGAAATTCGAAGGCATAGCCCACGCATACGCCGCCATCGCTTTCGACTAGATTTAGCGTCGGACCGGGATCCGCCTTTGTCCCCCAGCGTAGAATAGACGCTTTGTTGAAGGCACGAACGTATCCAGGCAATTCAGCGAGTATGGCCCCGCCACTGCCATGTTTCTTCTGCCAACCGTCCCACATTAGGGAACCATAACCGAAAACCCACATAAGCATTCCCTCATCTTCGTAGTCGGCTGGCGGAAAGCTCTAAAGCGCTAACCTGTGTTTGTCTGCCTCCACCTCCAATGTGTGGCCGTAAACGTCGGGATGACGGCGCGATCTCGTGATGGTGGAAGTCGTTACACGAAAGTTACATGAACAGAACCGACAAGATCGACATTCACGTAACTATTTGAAAAACTTGGCGCACCCGACGCGATTCGAACGCATGACCCCTTCCTTCGGAGCGCCCCAAGTACGATAATCCGAGATTATCGAAATTGGTAATCATTTGTTTTTGTGTCATTTTTGATGACTTGATGATCATCATTACTTCACTTTCCATGTAACATTTGCTATAAATCGGTTACATGGAAGTTACATGAAATGCCCCAATTATTTTTAACTGACGATCTAGTTTTTACCGCAAATTGCCCTTCTGGGAAAGGCCAGGAAATTTACTGGGATTATCCGGTTGGAATAGACGGCCGCATTCGCAACGACTCCGTTTCAGGGCTGGGACTCCGTGTGACTGCGCTCGGAAATAAAGCCTTCGTCCATGCCTACCAGTTCAATGGCAGGCGCTATCGGAAAGTGCTCGGGACAACCGTCGTTCTCACCGTATCCTCTGCCCGACTGACGGTGGGCCAGCGGCAGCGCCGGCTGGAGGCCGGCGAAAATCCGGATTTCGACCGAACCGACCCCCGCCGCGCCCACCTTCTGACGGTCCGTGAGGCGATTGATCGCTATTGGGAAAGCCACGTGAGCGGCCTTTCCCAAGGCTACCGTTACAACTTCGCGATTTTCGTGGCCCATTGGCTGCGCCCTACCCCGAAGGTCGCCAGCAACCGCGGCCACAACAGTCGGCGGCGTTACAAGGATTTCGGGACGCTGTTTGCCGACCGGCCGCTCTCCTCCATCAAGCCGCTCCATATTGAAGAATTCCAAAAGCAGTTTACGTCGCCATACGTGTTCAACAGCGCGCTCCGGCACGTCTTGGCGCTCTACAACTGGGCTATCCGCATGCAACTGGTGGACATGCGCAATCCCTGCACCCCCATCCGCGCGCGGAAGCAGATCCGCCGCCGCCGGGATTATTCCACTGAGCAGATCCGACAAATCGCGGCCCACATCTTCTACCCGGTGTTTGAGGCTGTGCCTGAAATCGATCACCTGGAAGGGTTCACCAAGCGGAACATGGCGCTGGTCAAGGGACAGGTGGCAACCGCCAACGACCAGATGCAGGAACTCTGCAATTTCATGGGCATCCTGTTCCTGACCATGGCCCGGCCCAGCGACCTAGCCAAGGCGGAATTCGACCATTTCGATCTGGAGAAGCTGGTCTGGCACAAGCACAACACCAAAGGCATCAAACTGTCGCGTTCACTCTACGAGTACGCCTACCGATCGGTGCCGATCCATCTTCGGGTCGCCGGGATGGTGCAGGCCCAACGCCTCCGCTGGCCCGACAGCAAGTTGCTGTTCCCGTCCCATACCGACATGACGCAGCCCCGCGACAACTTCCGCAAGGGGCTGGACAAGTTCAAGGCCCTGCCGGGTGTCCCCGCGTATTTCCAGCTCTACGACCTTAAGCGGATCGCGATCTCGCTGATGTTGGCGGGCCAAGGGGTCTCGCATGAAGCCATATCGCACTACGTCGACCACAAGGGCAATCTCGAAACGACCATGATCTACGATCTCGGCTTTGTTGATCCGATGCGTCCTGTCACCCAAAAGCTTGGCGACCTTCTCGGCGTATAGGCTTGAAGCTTTTACGGGAGGGGTGACGCTTCGTCGAGTTGCGCCCTAAGTTCGTTCGACAGTCTTATAGCAGCTCCGGCAATCTGTTTGGATTGCAGATACCGCTTCTCGCCATAAGCCTTTTTGAAAGCTTGTGGACTGCGAAGATTCATGACGTCAATGAACTTGTCTATGTGCTGCTCGGGCACAACTGAGGCAACCCTGGCATCGCAGATCCGCTGAATTTCATGCTTTAATTCATTATCGGAGTACCCACCGGCCGCGAAAAGCCAATAATTAAATGCAATACAGGCGAATTCGTCGTCCGTTTCCGCGGACGCGTAAGAGTACAAGCTAGCGACAAATAGGATCGGAAGGCTCATCCTTGCAATAGTACGCACGAGTCTCGATCTCTCTCTTATTGTGAGTTTCCAGCGCCGATTCATCACGGTTCATAATATATGCCTTACGTGCCTCTTTGTCTTTTTCCATTAATCTATTTGCACTTGCTTTCACCAAAGGATTTTTAACTCCAAGCAATAGCAGTTTAGCGGTGATCGTGTTGTAGACGTTGCCCATGTGCCATTCGAAATTGCGCAAACGAGCCACGTCTTGCGCCTGCCCCTCAGCGATTGACGCTTGGAAATGGGCGTCGGAGCTATCGCTAGGTTCCTCGGCGATCTGGTCCTGAGGCTTTCCATCGCAGCGATCCAGCGTAATATTATCCTGCCGCGAGTCGATATTGTTCTTGTCGAGAACGTTGAGATACATCTTATCTGTCAACGATATCTTTATTTCTACAATCCAGTCGGCGGAAACGTACCAGCGATTGGTATGATAACCGAGATATTGCATGCGAAACCTTGCGTCATACCCGTTGGTAGACACGCGCGCGAGTGAGATGGGACCCCGTTTTGCAGACTCTCTTACCTTGTAGCGCTCAGAGGTCGACAGTAGCACGTTTAGTGCTTGCAGCACCGAACCGCTATTGTTGAAATCAATGTCAAAACGACAAGACGTATCGTCGGTCAGCAAGCTTCCGTCCGAAACAAGGTAAGGTTCGGCGACGGCTGCCTCCCGCATCGCCAGCAGAAGACCTAACGCCACTGTGGCCTTTAGAGGCGACATATTCGGCCTATTCAAGCGGTGAGGATTGCCCTTCCGCAATGCTTATAGAGTAGCGTTCGAAATGCCAAGTGCCGCAAGGTCGTAATAGATCGTAATTCCCCTCCGGCTAACGGCCGGTTTGCGCTGCCTGACGCGTCAGTAGTTTAATGGCCGAACAGCCGGTCACCCCAAAAGCTCGGCGCCCTTCTCGGCATATAAGGCTTGACGTCATTTTTGGACTGTGAGGCAATGAACCGGCGGCACCCTTCGCCGCAAAAATCCCATCAAGGAAAGTATGGCTCATGGACGCCCTGCAAGCGCTGGTGCTGACCAGCACGCAATTGCGCGACATGCTGACGGAAGCTGCGAAAATAGGGGCCGCCCTCGCCGTTGAAGAACTCCGCGCAGACCTTCACCAGACACCAGAAGATGCTACTTTACAAAAGCTCCGCGGCTACCTGGCCGACCCCGCTTCCCTCGCCAATCCCAATGACCACTGGGCGCATGGCGAGCTCATACGCCGGATCCAGACAACGGCGCGCGGCAAGCCAAAATCCACGGCGTGGTTCATGAAGTTCCAACGGGAGACCGGCCTGAATGAGTGCTTCACCCGCCTAAGCCCCGCTTATGGCCGAAGAAGGGAATGGTCATTCGCCGATATTGGACTGGCATGGGATGCCTATTACCGCAAACGTTAGCGGGCGATGAAACGTGTTGTGCCGGCCCGATAGGGAATCCAAGTTTCAGGTCTATCTGTGATAATGTCCTTATCGGATATAGGAGAGGGACGTGAACAGCATGAGACCGCCGGAATGAAACGCGACATGGATTTGGTCCGAGACGTGCTGCTTGCGTTGGAAGATGTCCCTGCGCACTTCGGCGCTCCCGTGAAATTGACCATTGGCCAAGCGCCACTCGCTTTTGCTGACCGGCCGAACGGCGATGTTGCCTACCACATCCGGATTATGACCCAAGGCGACCTCATCTCCATGGGAGGGATCAGTGAAGACGGGATAACGATCGAAAGATATCACGGGTTTCGGTGGCTCGGTCACGAGTTTTTGGACGACGTTCGCGATCCGAAAGCCTGGAGCGCGGCAAAGGATGGGGCCAAGAAGGTGGGGAGCGGAAGCCTAGGTTTCATATGGGAAGTGGCTAAGTCACTTGGAAAGTACGAGCTTGGCAAGCGGTTGGGAATCCCGCTCTCTTGAACCAGGTTCTCACCTTATCATCCCCGGCCCTCCTGCTGCCCGAAATGATAGCCGCCTGCCCTGAGCAGACAGTCACCCGATTCCTTGGGTTCTTCTCCGCCAACACCCGCAATCCGAACACCCGCAACGCCGACGCCCGCGCTGCCGTCGACTTTCACGCCTGGTGCGCCGATCGGGGCCTAACCGCCCTGTCCGCCATCCAGCCCATCCACGTCGCCGGTTGGATGGAAGAGCTCGGCCGCCCCCATTCGGTGCCGACGGGGTGGAACGGATCTTGACCTAGGAATGGCGCGCCGAGATTTTCCCACCTGGGTTCAAGGGCAGACAGCAGCCGACCGCGTAGCGACGGCTAAACCCTTGATCCACAAGCTTACGGACCACGTCCTCGACGTGATAGCCGTTCATGAAACCAACGCGCTGGTCCTCTACTCCCCGCTTCTATCCTCCCAGATACCCCAGTCGTATGCGGCTCACGCCTTCCGAGTGCTACAATCGAGCCTGCACCAGATGGAGCTGCTGCGCCTGTCGGCGTTATGGGACAAGGCGGACTTTCACGTGGCGAGTATCCCTTCGGCGGTCATGCTGATCGATCATCCAGATGTTCTTGCCGCCCTCGCCGAAGAAACGCGGGTCGCTCATGCCGGCCGTGGGGTCTACAACATGACACGCGAGACCGACCCCGCCCTGCAGGCGGAGATCGAACGTATGATGGACGAGCATCAGCGGTCATTTGCCGAGGACCAGGCGCGCAAGACGGTGCGACGGCTGAAAGCGGCAATCCGCAAAGCTAAAGCACTCGGTGCGTCGGCCGAGATGGATTCCGTGCGCAATGTGCGCGACAAGCACATCGCCCATTCCCTCGCGCAGACACGCCGCGAGCAGAAAGCGACGGTCCAGCCGCTGAAATACGGGGACGAGCGGAAGCTTCTGAAACTGACAATTCCCTTGATAGAAAGCCTTTATTGCTGGGTGAACGGAAGCAGCTTCGACATTGCTACCGACTCGCGCCGGCTTGCACGCAAGTACGCCAAGGAGCTTTGGGGCAACTGCAATTTCACTATTCCGACGAGATAGGACTAAGGGGCTCCGCCCCTCGCGCCCGCAAGAGCGCCGAGCCTCGGCTTCGCCTGCGGCCGCACCAACACCCTCTTGCAGTTGCTACCCCGGACCTCGCCGGTCGGGCAGGGGTGCAGGGGCCCCCCTTTTCAACAAAGAGCAAGCCGGACAGAAGGCGCCCGTCAGCCGTCAATACCTGATTCTGGGGATGGAAATCTCTGACCGGATCAATGAGCTGCGTCAGCTTGGTCACCCCTCCACACCATACCTCCAGGAAAGTACATCTTTATCGTCGAGCTTAGGCTGCCATTTACGCGCTTGTGATAGTCCAGCCGAAATACTGAATCGGCGGACTTGGACATGGGCGAGACAAAGGGATCATTCGGAAGGCGCGGGGCCGTGGCAGCTCCGGTGTCGCCAATTCTGGTACAGATGCCGAATAATCCCCCCGCCAGGTCGGCAGTTGGCCAGATCTTCGCTTTCCTGACGGCGGATTGGACGCGCATTACCGCAATCATCGTTATTGCGATCATCGCGCTCCCGGTCATTACCTTCCGTATCTCCGAGAGCCTGAAATCGCCCGAACAAAAAGCTGCGGAGGCGGCTAAATTCCAGCAGATGCTAGCCGAGGTGAGAGCGAAAAGTGCCAAGGAGAATGAAGCTGAGGCAAAGGCCAAAAGTGAGGCCGAACGTATCGCGGCAAGGCCTGACCTCAAGATCGATGGCTCAAGATGCGGAACCGAATACGGTTTTATTAAAATCACCGGCAGGGTCACGAACAAAACGACCCGGCCAATCGAAAATCTGATGGCCGTCGGTATATTCTCCAGCAATGGCGATTACGTGAAGTCGGCAACGGCGATGGTCGAATACCAGCCCCTGCTTCCTGGGCAAACCAGTCCCTATACGGTGATGACCACCGCCAATCCCGCGATCACGAACTGTTTGACCACGTTTAAAACGATGTTCGGCGGCGAGGTCAGCTCCGACCACTAAGGCCGCTTGCTACGCCCTCCCATTTGTCTCCGCGTCGGTCGCTCGTACCGGGAGATAGGCGTTAGTTTCCAGCCACTCGCGAACACGATCCGGATGAGGGTCCGATCTGCCGATTTTCATTTCGGCAGCGTTGGAGTTCATGGCGATCCGCGTGAGCGGATCAGCACCCGGGCTTCCCGTATGAGCGACGCCCAATGGGCACTGCCCAAAAGGCTGACCAGCTCGCGAGCTTGTTCATGGGTGATGTCCGTTTCACTGACGAGCCGTAAAACAGCCGGGCCGTCCACCGATTGTGGTCTGTTGGGCTCGTCGGTCATCCCAGAGGGTCCTCTCCATGCCACAGGAAAGGATCGTGTAGTGCTGGGCAACTAGTGGACACGACGGAAACGACTAGCCCGCCGAGCGCGGGGCGCGGCGGGCGGTCACGCGTCGCACCAAGCTGGGTGGCGGGGCTCGGGGTACGCCTGGTGCGCGCAGACGACAGATTATTAGCAAGCTGACAGAGCCTAGTCTACCGCCGACGGAGAGGTCGCCCGCGTGGGCTGACCGCCTTTGCCGATTATCAACGACGCGGCTCATCCATCCGCTTTTTGGAGGGGTCTTGGTGATTTTTCCACCAGATGACGTACATTGATCCGATCTTGACCATCGGCACACGACGCTCACGTTCGCGGACGCGCAGCTCGCGATAAGTCTTCACCTTCAGCGTGCCCCCAGGCAGCCTGATGCGTAACGCCATGATCAATGTCCTCGATGGCGGAAACCTACGCGTCTTTTGTGACGGAAGAGCAACTCAAGTTTTGCTGAGCGAATAAAGTTCCGCCTTTGAGGCTACGGAGGCAGCCGCGAGATCGTGCTGTTGCTGACATTGTAGCGGTGGGCGACCTGTCCCTCGCCTCGCCGGCGGCAAGCCGTGCCAGCGCCTCACGTCGCTGCTGCTGCCATTTGGCAGCCCACTCGACAAGGAACAGTACCAGATCTGACATTTCCGACGTCGTGTCGATGGAGGGCCAGCAAGCGCAGCCCGGCGCCGGCCGCCGTCACCGTAACCACAGCATGGACGACGTCACCGCGCTTCAGGGCCCTTAGCAGCCGCTGGAGTTGACGGCGGTTGGCATCCTTGCCGCTGCGCTTCTCAGAGAAAATCTTACCGCAGTCTGCAGGCGCTCAATCTGGGCGGCGAAGTCCTGCGACTCGGTGACTTTGCCCGCCTACCAAAGTCTCAATGAAAAAAAGGCGGCCTCCTGGCCGCCTCCCTTCTCGATTGAACCGGCTATTCGGCAGGTTCGCTGTTTCGCCGTTTTACGCGTGCGACCAGATCGGAGACGACTTTAGGGTCTTCAACGATCATGTCGATCAGCAGGGCCGCGGCGCCCGTCGGTTCCTTTTCGGGCTGCTCCCAATTGCGGACAGACGCATAGGGAAGACCGAAAACGTCGGCAAACTCCTGCTGTGTCAGATTGAGGGCGCGACGGATCAGCTTGAGCTTTTCACGGCTGCCCCCCTTCCAATGCCGCCGCACGATATCGCGAGTGCTCTGTTCGAATGCGGCAACGATTTTGTCATGCACACCAGATGATACAACATTCACCGTGATGTCTCCTCTATGTCTGGGTTTCTGATTTTATTGCTCTTCATTGATCTAGAAGGTCGTTTCTCAGCTGTTGAGGAATCCATCGAACAGGTACCTGAGGAACATGCCGGCGAGCCGTGCGCCCAACATGAGCTTGTTGATCTCCGGCTTGGCCGGCGAGCTGTCGACGGTTGTCAACGAGCTGCAGTCCAAGTCTTCGACCCCTTCGATCCAGACGTAGTTCAGATCAAAGGTGCCATGACCGGTAAAAAAGACTCTCAACTGCCGAAACGCCGGTGTGGTAGCCGACGCGACATTACCCAAAGTAGGATTCAGGCGAAGCCGCCGTATGGTGGACAGCAGCTTCTTCCGCGAGATGCCGATTCTTGAAACATCCTCGCAGAAGCTGGCAGAGAAGTAGACCTTTGTACGCATGGCGACCTTCCAAAAAAGTGAAGAGTGCTACCTACGAAGCGCTATATCAGCATGCTTCATAACTTACCGTCAAGGGAAATTATGAAGCACTTTGGGTAGCAGCGCGTTTTTCACGACACAACCGAGAGATCGTGCTGCGGCTGACGTCGAATCGCCTTGCAACCTGCTGCGCAGGTTCCCCGGCAGCCAGCCTGACCAGCGCCTCAGTACATTGAGCGTGCGAAAGCTTTGGCTTCCGGCCAAACTTAACGCCTCTGGCTTTGGCACGGGCTCTGCCGTAGGCGGTGTTCTCGAGGATCCGGCGCCGTTGCCACTTGGCCGCCCATCCCACGATGAAAAGCAGGAGGTCCGACAATTCCGATGTGGTATCGATGAAAGGCTCATCGATCAGGCGCAAGCCACCGCCCGCTTGCGTCACCGATTTCAGGATGTTCAGCAAGTCAAGCGGATCCCTCGCGATACGGTCTGTGACCACCGCGAGTACCACGTCGCCCGGCCTTATGGATTTGAGCAATCGCTGAAGCTGCGGTCGGTCGACATCTTTTCCGCTTCGCTTTTCGAAGAAGATCCGCTCGCACCCGGCTGCTCTCAAGCGCTCTACCTGACCTGTCAGGTCCTGCGCCTCGGTAGATACACGCGCATACCCATATTTCATCCGCCTGGATTTTCGCTGTTGCTCCAAAAGTCACGATATTTGCAATACGATCTTCCCTTCATATTTGATCTTTTTTCAAGGAAATCCGCCGCTTCTTGCCTAAAACACGAGCATAAAAGCGAAGGTGTGCTTAACCTTGGCCGGTCCATAGTCAGACGCAAATATCGTGATTTCTGCGTAAACGTCTCGTCTCTCTCCAGCCTCCTTATAGGTGCACCTTTGAGACGTAGCCCAGCCTTGTCCTCCGTCGCGGCCGTCGAGGATTCCAGATATCACCGGCAGGATCGAAGCCCCGTAAACATCGTAGGACGAGCCCGCATTTGGACTTTGGTAGTCGCATTGGCGTTAGCCGCGACGCCCGTGAGTGCGCAGCAGAAGCTGTCCCTTGAAGTAACCGTACCCGCCGCTACCCTGCCTTCGAGCCTGTTCAGTCCCAATGGTGGCGCAGCCGATTTTCTTGGAGTCGGCCTGGGCCAGACCGTAGATGACATTCGAAAAATATTGACCGGCCAGAACTTCACCAACGAGGATTCGTCGGGCCGCTTCCTACTCGACGAGGAATATTTCACCGTCGAGATCATCGCCACGGGGCCCAACAGGTACTTTACCTACGTGATCTGGACTGGGCCGGAGGATGCTGAAGCCACCCAAAGCGTAAGGGTGGAGTTCTCATCTCCCCTGACCGGCCAGCGCTCCACCGACCTCAGGCGATTAGTCACCTACAACGACGGCAAAGGCCCGTTGCTCGCCACGCTCCGTGCGGCGATCGTCCAGAAATTTGGCCCGCCAAGCGTCGATGGCAACTCGTCAATGCGCTGGTTTTGGAGCAAGGGGCAGCAAGTCAAAAAGAGCGCCGCCCGTGACAAGCAAATGGCGATCGGCATGGACGTCAGAAGCGACTACGTGACGGCCATCACCTACGAGCTGGTCGACGACGCCGCAGCGGCCGCCGACCGGGATCAGGTTACCCAATTCCAGAAGTCGGTCGAAGGTGCCGCGAAGAAGATCCGCGACGGGAACGCCGCCGCGCCGAAGCTCTAGCTCACATCGCAACAAAGGAGGATGATTTTGAACATACGCTCGTGCGTCCAGATTCTTGGTGCCGTGGCTCTCGCCGGCAGCCTTTCCATGGTTACCCAACCGAGCGCCGCCAGGGACATCGTCGGGTTCGTCGATCAGGTGACGAAGCAGGCGAATCCAAGCCTGATTCTGATCCTTCACAACAAGGAGGCGTGGACCAGCAACATCATCGACACCATGACGGCGGTGCTGATAGCCAGGAATTTCAAGTATGACTTCCATGGCTACAACCAGGGGGACCGTCCGCGCGACATCGCCCGATCGTTCAACTGGCCGACTTACGGCGCGGTGTTCTGTATGGGTCAGCCCATGGACTGCGATCTGATCAAGGTCCAGGCCGAGGGGAAGGGCTTTGAAGGCGATTTTTACAACCACATGCTGGAAAAACGATAACGGTTCTTGTCCCTGTTGTAGCATCGCGGCCTAGTCGGTAGCGCATAAGACTGCTGGCGGGCCGCTTGCGCCTTCATCCAGGTTGCTGAGAAAGATATGACTTCCATTCGAGCGCTCGTGATTGCTGCCGGGGCTGCCGTTCTCGTGGCTGCTCCCGCGACGGCCCAGGAAGAACAGCCTCAACCAACTCCGACACAGAGATTCAAGCTCGGCCAAAGTGACGGGTGCTTCCGCTACATTGGCGACGCGGTCGAATTTGTCGGCCGCTTTAAGGCCGGGAGCTATATCGGCGTGTCCATGATCACCATCGGCCGTGACGGCCTGCCGACACCGGCCGCCGACGAGGACCGGTCACCGGCCATGGACCTGCCGGAAGCGAAAAGCGCCTCGCTGTATTTTTGGTTCGGACCCACGCCCAGGACACAGGACTATTCCATCATGTTCACACCCCGGGCGGCGTGGGGCAGTTCCGCCTTCGTCACGATCTGCGGCCGCCAGTCCCCGCCCGAAAACTGAGCCGTGCGGTACAGCGCTTGCTTGGCCGCGAACAGCCGCTAAACTTCAGACATGGTCAAGCCGGTTCTCGATCCGGATGTCGCCGACGAGGCGCCGACGTCTCCGGTCCTTACCGGATATGATGAAGAGCACATGGTGACCTATATGCGTCTGCTCGATGCCGCCGCCGAAAATGCCGACTGGGGGGAAGTCGCCAAGATCGTCCTGCATATCGATCCAGCCAAGGAGCCCGAACGCGCCACCGAGGCCCAGCCCGGCTTGGCCTTTTCAATCAGCACCACCACGAGATCGGTGATCAACGCAATTCGCATAAACACGGACATAACAGTCTCCCTGTCGTGACCGGCCGATCGTCTACTTTTTTTTGAACTCGCCTAGTTTGTGGCCAAGCAATGCCAGCCCGCTACGGTCTACGCCGGCATGCACCCTTTGCATTCTGTCGCCTTCGACCGTCTCCGTCACTTCAGCGGTTGGCGCTGTTTTACATCCCATCGGCGCTTAAACTGATGAGCGATAATGGTATTACCAAAAGCTCTCTAGCGACCTTCTCCATGAATATCAAAGGGAAGCCTTCCGCTGGCCGTCAGGCGATAGCGAAAGTGGCCGAATGCAAACCGGTGGTTTATGATTCCGCAGTTGGATTCGTAAGTGCTTTCAATATGTACTGTGAACGTGAAAGTAAAAGTGCCCAATTGGCAAATTTGGACATCGTAGCTTGCGTGCGCCTTCGGACGGCCATCCTTGGACAATAAAAGGGAAGCAACCCGAACGGGCCGCTTCCCTTAGAAAGGTTCCTAACTGAATATTGCCCCCTTTACCACCAGGTCTGGGGGTAGCGATCGCAATTGCCGGCAGACCTCGACATCGAGGTTTCCGCTTATGTAGACGTTTCTGCCTATCGTTTGCAGAGTGTCGCAGCCCTCCAGATCCACATTTCCAAATACCGTTAGATTACTGGGCAAGGCGCGAATGTTCGTCCCAATAAGATTAAGATTGCCGTAAATAGTCAATCCATCGGGAAGGTGATCCACTTCATCATACCCTTCTAAGTCCAAAGAGCAGTTCAGCGTAGCAGGTCCCGATATCGAGATAGAGCCGTCCACTATACCGATCTGACAGTAAATACCGTTGACAGTCATGAGAATACCTCCTGCCCCACACGCGGGGCGCTGTGGGATTGAGGATGAAGCTTTTCGATGTTTCGGCGTATTCCACATGCTGCCATTAACCTCGCCGAGCGTCAAACTATTCGTATGCGGCGCGATCTATCATTCCGACATGACGGCTTTTTAAAGCATAGCTTTGAAAGAAGCCGATCAAAAACTCCCGCGCTGGTTGATTCTCTTATCTAGCTTAGCTCTTTAGATAGTTAACAAAAAGCTGGCGAGGACCGGGTCCCGGATCTACGTTTGTTATTGTCTGAAGGGTGGGGGAGCGCGAGGGGCGGGTCCAGGGGGCCTCGCTCGGCCTCGGCCGGTTCGACACCGGCCAGGGGACGTTCGGCACGCAAGAAGGCCGGGATTTCTCTGTCCCGGCCCGCTTGTAGGGTAATCTGCTATTCGGCGGCGATCGACACCTTCTCAATGGCTGGTGCTGGCGCTTTCAGGGCTGTGGGCAGCCAGCCCTTGCCGTCCAGTTCCTTCTCGGCCTGCAAGACGCCTTCGGGTTTCGGGGCGCGTTCAACCGCTCTGGCAGCATCTTCCGCACACCCGGCCTCGCGCATCACGCCGGCGATGTCCGCTTTCGACAGCCGCGACAGGAATGCCGCCTCCGGCACCCACCACTGGCCCATGTCCAGACCCACCGCCATTGCCATCAGGTCGGCGTTGGCAATGCGTTCCTTGCCGGTTTCGTGGCGGGCGACCACGGCGTTGAGGTTGGCGGCAGTCACCACCGCCAACAGGTCAAGCAGCACGTCCTGCGGCTGCGTCACCAGCCATGGCCAAAGGTCGGCAGGGTCCCCGGGCAAGCGGTGGCGCCAGCCCTCCAAAACCTCGTTCCAGCCGGTCAACGCACGGCAGGCCTCCGGCTCCTTAATGGGCGGAACCAGATTGCGGCGCTGGCCGGTGACCTCCACCGCTGTCTCGATACGCCCATGGTGGTAATCGTAGAACAGGCGGCTGACCAGCGCATGGAGGATGGCGACCAGCGCCACATCGGGACGGTTCGACAGTTCCACGCGCAGCGCTGCCGTGCGGATGGCCGTCAACTCCTCGGTCAGGGCTGCCGATATGCCGGTGTCCTCCTCTTCCGGGCGTTCCGCCTGCCTCGCTTCGACGCCCTCATCTTGGTCCTTGGCTTCGTCGCCGCCCTGCAAGATGGCAAGGGCTTTGCGGTCCTCGGACCCGACCAAGCCGGGCGTGACTTGCAAGATCCCATCGTAGGATATCGACACGATACAGCCCGCCAGCGCCATTTCACTTGGGTTAAAGGCCTCCGCCGCGTTCCGGATGGCCTCGATGCCGCTATCCAGCGCGTGCAGCTTGGCCTCATCAGCCTCGATTTGTGGGTCGCCTTCGGCGTAGGCGTCAATGACCTCGGCCAACTCGTCGTACTGCATGCCCAGCGCTGACAGTTCCGCCTGCTCGGCCTCGGTGAGGTCGCGCCGCACCGCATGGATGCGCCCGAACCCGCCGCTGTGGATGAACGCGTTGTCGAGGCTGATTTCCACCCATTTCCAGCCCAGCGGGCGCAACTCATCGGCCACCGCCTCGAGCCGGTCACTGGCAAGCTTCACCAGCAAGGGCCGGTCGGTCAGGAACGTCAGCTCATCCTCGGCGAACAGGTCACGCAGCACCCCGCCTCCCGCAGCCTCATAGGCCTCAATCCCGACAAAACGGGCCAGCCGGTCGTTGCCGCGTACATGGGCGCTGGTCAGGAATGAGCGGATACTCCCCGGATTACGGCTCCAGCCATCCTGCTCGAACCATGCAGCCTCCTGCGCCGCATGGTCGTCGCTCAACGCCAGCGCCTTGGCCTGTTCAAGGGTCAATTCATCGGCGCGCATGGCATCGAGGATGCGCGGCGACAGATTGGCGAGTTTCAACCGCTGCCGAACCGTAACCACGGATTTACCGAAGCGCGCCGCGATGTCTTCGGCCGCCATGCCCTGTTCGACAAGGTCGCGGTAGGCAATGACCTCGTCCACCGGGTGCATCGGCTCCCGCTGGTCGTTCTCGGCCAGAGAAATCTCGGTGCCGCTGCCTTCCTCGCGCAGGATAGCCCTGACCGGGTAGTCCTTGGTCACTACCACGCCCTGCACGGCGCGACCTTCCTCCAGCAGCAAACGCAATGCTCCCAGACGCCGCCCTCCGGCGACGACCTCAAACTTGGCTCCCTTCGGGGCTTTGCGGGTGACGAGATTATGGATGAGGCCGTGGGCCTCGATGCTGGCGGCCAGTGCGGCCCTGCCTGCCTGCGTATTGACGCGGCGGACGTTGGATGCGCTCGGCACCAGCTTGCTAAGCGGGATAGTGATTTCAGCGGTATTCATGGACTTGCTCCTTTGATTGTCGTTCAGGATTTTCCCTTTCCCGTACGGGTTCAGGTCACCTGAACCCCTGCCTCGCGGCGAGTAGCGGGGAGCGAGGGGGGCAAGTCCCGGGGGCGGAGGGGTCTCCCCGGTCTGCACAAGGCGAAGCCGCGGAAGATGGGGGAAGCCGCCCGCGGCGGCTTGCTGGGGAGAGAGGGCCGCGCGCCTCTCTTCCCGTCACAGAGGAAACGTGCCGCCAGGCACATCCATGTCGGCGCAGCCGTGCCGCGAAGCGGCGTACAAGGCGGAAGCACCGAAATGCCCGCCAGCGGAATCAAGTCAGTTCGGTGCTGGAGAAAGTTCGCGACCCTGAGACCGGTTCATCAGGGGTGGCCTAAGGAGCGTCAGCATAGCGCCGCCGCGCAGGCGGGACGCGGGACTGACCGCCCCGGCGAAGGGTGCCCGCCTAGGTAATACCCACGAATGTTTCTTAGCCAAAACCACGTCCGGCTCGTTCATCACCAGTCGGTGACTTTGGAAAGTACTAGATCCATACAGTCCGCATGGAAGCTATAGGCTACGACATCATAATTAAAATAAGCCAGTAAGCCCTCTGGATTTCAACTCCCTGGCGAACGTCGGCGAAATTCGAGATTAGGGCTCCTGGCAGTCGAGCCGAGGTAAAGATTTCTCCGCTGGCCGCCAATATCGGCACGACAGAAGACGGGTTCGGAGCGTCAAAATTCCTTATCAATGATAGTAATCGGCGCGACACCTTCTGAGGTTATGCAAACCTTGAACTTGGTTGAGTCCTTCGATCTCGCGTAAAGGGCGCCGAAGCCAATCGCAGAAATTTTTGTGACGTCGTGGCCAGACTTGCGTTCGCCACGTGGACGCCCAAATAGGTATACGCCGGTGCTAAGCTCGTAGTCCTTTCCCCGCTGGCCGATGGCGACGTAGTCGATAGATCCCACGACGTGGAAGCTGAATTCCTGCCACTCGCTATTCACGATCTTGCAGATATACGACGCGGAGTAGGCTGCATCGGCCCAGAAGCAGGCTGAGACCGCGACGAGAAATCGGAAGCGAGGCGCGAGAGAATCTCTTTGCGATTTGGCCAGCCGCATCATCGTCTCTGCCAGTGACCGAACCTCGAACATCGCCATATTGCGCGTAGAACTGCCCACAACGCCGGAGAAAACGTGCCGTCAGGCGCGCCGCCGCACGGATCGACATTACTTCAGTTTTATGCGGAGGTAACCAATCCTATTTGAGTCACCTCAGAAAATGTCTTAGGAGCTCGGTCGAGTGCCAACTGGAGAACTTCGACATGGTTCTGAAGTTCTTGCTGAATCGAATGATTTGCCACGTATCGCGTACGTCTGGGTTCCAAAAAGGGCTTAATCTTGTAATCCAACACCAGATCGCCTGTAGGGATGCCTGAATAACCATCAATGACGATTGCCCCGCCGGAAGCATAAGGTACACCCGGAAGTACCTTTCGAATTTCGTTATCAAAGGATCCAAATAGCGGAATGTCTTCCAGCTCTGATCTCCGCGCAACCGTTTCGGCGCTATCATCATCTATAGCAAACGAATACACCTGCTTGCTGTATAAGATGCCTTGCTCCGTGTCAGCAGTGATGGACAATATTGCAATTTCCCGACGCGGCACGGGAAACGCTTTATTGATCGTAAAATCCATCGGCTGTTCCAGCGACGCAATCTTAAAACGACCGATAAACTGGCTCAAGAAGCCACGATCATCAGCAACTGCGCTGGAAATCGATGCATATGCGTGGCCAATGGATCTCGCCTCAGATCGGTCTAAGGCCTTTGCAAGATAGCCGGTATATTGATTCAATTTCTCTTGCGTATAGAGAGGACCACCCTTTGTAACTGATAGGTAGTAAAAGTACGTCAGGAAACCGCCTATGGTTGCGGGATAGTACGTAAAGCCATAATTCTGCCAGTTATACATAACGTCAAGCGAGATTGCTAACCCACTTCCATGCTCAGTCATCTGCCGAAAATCTTCCCGAGTTGCGGTACCTGCACGGATATCTTTTGCGTGCTTCTCAATTTCTCCACGTTGACCAGATAGAACATCTACGACCAGAGCAACGATAGTTGCCTTTGTGTCGGCAGCAATCCACACCCTGAGATTGTATAGAATGTCAATTATTTCATTCAGCTGTTCCGATATTTCGTCAAGCTTATCAGATACATCAGATTTCCACAGATCGTCACTTTGCTTAGCGAAATAGGCTTGCGCTGCTTCTACCAACGCTGCTATCGTAGCGGGGTCCATTACACTCTCCGTCTTGATTAAAATTGTACAAGATTAAACTTTATTTTCACGTTACTGCAGAAACCAGAAGCTGTATCCTTGAGCCCACAATTAACAGATCGACAAGAATGAATGGAAGACGGATACCTGTTTCGAACCAAAGAAGTCAGTGCGAGCGCCCTGAAGCCCTGTACAAAGACACTTGAGCGACCATTGCCGGATGATCAAGTGGTAATCGTCCCGGTCGCCCGACGCAAGCGCGATCTAGCCATGAAACCCGGCCAGATCGCTAGGTTGCAGGGCAACGGCGTCGGTGCGGCGGCTGGCGCGGCTCCCGAGCCGCGCCCTATGTCCTGGGCGGAGCAAAGCCCCTAGATCCGCAACATGGAACCGGCGACCCGTCGACCCATTCTCACTCGTGCCGATTACGCGTTTCTGCGTGGTGGGATCGCGGTCACGGACGACAAGATGGCAGTGGGGGTTCGACGCATCGGCGACGTTTTCATGGAAGGCTGCCAGCCAAGACGCCCTGCCCTTGGTAACCTCTTCCGCGAAGTCCTGGACCAAGGCGATCCGCTGCTCGAAATCGATAGCGGGCATATGTGCATGTGTTGTAGTAGGGTCGCCGTCCTGACCACATAACTCAGAAAGCGCTACGAAATGCCTTTGGATCCCCGGATTGAAGAACTGCTTACTCGCATTGACGCAGTCGCTCCCGACACCACGGCATCGGACATAATTCTGAACGGCATTTCGCTTCATATTGACGCCGGCGTTTTCAACCCCAACAAGGGGAAGTCAGGCCGTAAAATGTTGCGAGCTATCGACATGATACCTCCCTCCCCTGATGCGCGTATCGTTGAGATAGGTACCGGAAGCGGGCTCTTGTCCTCGGCCATGTGGCTTAGAGGGTGCCGTCAGATCACTGCAACGGACATCATGGATGAGGCATGCGAGAATGGTCGCCGAAACTTTGACCGTTTGGGCTTCGATATCCCAGTGGTGCAATCGGACCTTTTCGCCGAGGTCCACAGCGACTTTGACTATGTGGTTTTCAACGCTCCTGCTGCGCACCCGGCCCGGTTCTCGCCTATTCTGGGAGCAACAACCTTGTGGGACGTAACAGGCACGACCAAGCGGCGTTTCGTCGAGGAATTATTGCAAAGGAAGCCACGTGGCCGCCTTAGAGCAATGTTTATGTACAGCAAATACATTGACTACGACCCTTTCGATACGATTTCGTTTGCTGATCTTGAGGTCAGCTTTCTTTTAGTGAATAAGGGCGACGTATCCGAAACTGGCGTAGTATTACTGGCACGTGATTAACATGAAGCACCCGAAACTCCGCCTTGGAACGCGACGCAGTCCGATGGCAATTGCGGTCGCAGAGAGTGCCGAACGGCTAATCAAAGCAGTGGCTCCGAGTATCGACGTTGAAATATGTCCCCACGTGTCAGAGGGCGATCGAATCAAAGGGGATCTGAAGCTTTTCGGTGGAAAAGGGACGTTCATCAAAGATCTGGAGAGACGCCTGCTTAACGGCGAAATCGACTGCGCCATCCATGCGCTAAAGGACATTCCAGGCGATGTCGCAATGCATGAAGATCTTATGCTGGTGGCGTTTTTACCCAGAGAGGATCCCCGTGATGCGCTCGTGCTCAGAAGCAGCCTCACAGAGAATGAATTGTATGCTCAGGATCGGATCAAGATAGGTACTTCCGCCCCACGCCGCCAGGCTGCAGCAAAACGGTTGTTTCCAAACTGCACGGTGAATTTGAGTCGAGGTAATGTGAATACGCGGCTCAATCTATTAGATGCCGGTGACCACGACGCCTTGATCCTGTCTGGCTCTGGCCTGAGACGAGTGGGATTTCAGCATCGTGTCACGCGTCTGTTTACGCAGTCAGAAATCCTCCCTGCTGTTGGCCAAGGTATCTTGGTGATCCAGATCAGACGTGAGGATTTTAACCGCTGTTCTTATCTAAGGGCGATAAACGACCAAGACTCTGAGAATGCTGCCGTGGCGGAACGCGAGGTCCTGGCTCAGCTAAAGGGTAACTGCCATAGTGCGATAGCTGCACATTGTTCGACGCTTGACGGCGGCAGCCATCAACTAATCGCTTCAGTCTTCGACAGCGCGAGCGATGATTTGTTGACCGCAACGATGGAACTTCCGCCAGGGTCACATGACTTCGCGCTTCTCGGTGCTCAGGTTGCCAAAAAACTCATCGAGGCTGGGTGCGAGAAATACCTTTAAATAGCAGCCAGCATGTCGTTAGATTCTCTAGTTATCAGGGACTGACAGTCTATTTTGACGGCCGGGTATGACCTTGGTTGGCTGTTTTCTCGAAATTGTCGGCAGGAAATGTCTACCGTACGCATCCGGTGAAGACCGCAGACGTGCGCATCCGGCAGCCAGGAGAACCTGAGCACCGGAGTGCTGGGGTCAAGCTTTCTTTGGGGAGACGCGATGATATTCTTCGAGGAGGAGTTTGACCTCCTCGATGCCTTCATCGGTGAAGGCCAAGATCCCGTCGTCATCGTTGGCGCCGTAGACCCAGATGACGCCGTCCTCGGGCTCGAGACCGAGGGTCAGGTCCTGGATGAGCGCTTCGCTGACGCCGAGGTCCCTGGCGACACGATCGACGGTGTAGACGTGATGCACCTTATTGCGCTGCATGATCAGGCCGCCGCTGGTTGGGTCCGCAATTTTGCGGATCTCCAATTCCACGGCAGCAAATCATCGATCCGATGGGCCGGATAGGCGGGCAGTCGGGCGAGGACGTCGGCGAGCCAGGCCTGCGGGTCGACATCGTTCATCTTGGCGCTGACGATCAGGCTGTAGAGAACGGCAGCGCGCTGTCCGCCGCGATCGGAACCGCAGAACAGCCAAGACTTTCTGCCGAGAGCGATGCCGCGCAGGGCTCGCTCGGCTGCATTGTTGGATAGGCAAATCCGCCCATCGTCGAGGAACCGGGTGAAGGATGACCAGCGGCGCAGCATGTAGTTGAAGGCCTTGGTCAGATCGTGTCCGCGCGAGAGCTTGTCGCGCGTCTTGATCATCCAGCGCTCGAGCTCGGTGACCAGCGGCGCGCTCCGCTCTTGGCGCACGGCGTGGCGTTGGGCCGGCGACAGGCCGTTGATCGCGCGCTCGATATCGAACAGGGCATCGATGCGCTTCACGGCTTCGACCGCCAGCGGATAGACGAGGTTGGGCTTCTCGCCGTGCGCCTTCTTGCGCGCCGCCGGTTCGACATCGGCCAGCTCAAATACTTTGCGCCGGCTGTGGGCCCAGCAGCTGGCCTCCAGAACAGGCGCCGGCTGACGACCCGTCGCATAGAGATCGCCATAACCACCAAAGGCATCGGCCTGCAGAATGCCGCTCCAGCCGGCAAGATGCGTCGCGGGATGTTCGCCTCGGCGATCGCGGGAATAGTAGAACACTGCCGCCGGCGGATCGGCGCCGCCGAACGGTCGGTCATCG
>NZ_JAMYQN010000032.1:0-28661 GCF_040320905.1 Mesorhizobium sp. M0590 | reverse complement strand
CCGCCCCCCCCCCCACACGGGGGGGGGGGGGGGGCCGCGCCCCCCCCCCCCGGGTCTGGGGTACCCCCGCCACCCCAAACCCCCCCCCCCGGCCCGCGGCGCGCCCACCTCTCCCCCGCTTCGCGGTGGGCGAGGAACCCAGGTTCTCAGAGGTCGAGGGACAGTGCCTCCCTGCCCTGCAGGATAGCGGGGTACGAAGGAACGCGGCTTTGACTGGCAATGCCGCCTTGCCTGGAAAACAACTAGGCCCGGTAAATCCACTGCTCCGGCACGCGTACCGAAATCTCCTCGCCGGCCGCGATCGTGCCGGGCTTCTCGACCCAGGCGACGAGCCCACGCAAGCGCTTCGCCGCCTTCGGGAACAGCAGCGCTCCGGCCTCATGGTCGGGCATCCCGGCATTTTCGGCGACCGACCGGCCGGCGATCCGGCAAGGCCCGTTCTGCGCGTCGATCTTGACGGTCGCGCCGCCTTTGAAGAACAGCTGCGTGCCGGTCGGCAGCATCGAGAGGTGCGGCAGGCCTTCGATCAGGAGATTGGCGCCGATCCATTCCGGCTTGATCTCGGCGATGCCCATCCGTTCGGCGACGATTGCCAGTTCGTCCGCTGCCACGATCGACAATTGCCGCTCGTTGCGCATCTCGGTGCCGCGCGGATACCAGGGTTCCCGCCCGCCGGAGCGCCGCGTCGTGCCGGCATGGAAATCGCCTTCAATGCCGTCGAAACCGAGTTGCAGCGTATCCACCGCTCGTGTCTCAAAACGATCGAACGGTGCGAGGTAAAGCGCTGCTACCCTGGCGGCGAGTTTTCGCGACGGGACGATCTCGACCGGAGTTTCGGCTTCGGGAAAAAGATCCAGCATGGGTTCGTGCCTCGCGTGATACGCGCAATTAGCCGCGGTCAGCTCATCAGGTCCAGTCGAAAGCGCTGATGCTCCGATCAAGACGGCTGATGCGACTATGCCAGGCGCGTTCCGATGCTGGTGCCGTTCGCGCCGAGCTAATGCATGTCGCCCAAAAGTGTGCAGCGGTTTTGGGACAACGACATGCGTAAAACAAAATCTAAAGCATGCGCAATAGCGCGCCGCCGATCGAGTAGCCGGCGCCGAAGGCGCAGAGCAGGCCGTAGTCGCCGGCCTTCATGTCGGCATGGTTCTCCGACAGGGCGATGATGGCACCGGCGGCGGCGGTGTTGCCGAGGCGCTCCAGCACCATCGGCGCGCGGTCGTGGTCGACGTCATGGCCGAACGACAGTTTCAGGATCATGGCGTTCATCCGCGCATTGGCCTGATGCAGCCAGAAGCGCCGGATCGCTTGCGGCGTCAGCCCGTGCTCGGCCAGGAATTCGACGATGAATTTGTGGCCGGCAACGGTGACTTCCTTGAACACCTTGTTGCCGATCTGCTTGATCAGATTGCCTTCCAGATCGATCATATACGGATCGTCCTGGGTGGCGCGGGTAAAGTAACCGAGATTGGTGCGGATGCTGTTCGACATCTGCGTCCAGGCGCGCGTGTCGAGCACCTCGAAGCGCCCCGGCCGCTTCTCGCCCTGGGCAAGCCCTTCGACGATCATCGACACGGAAGCGTCGCCGAAGATGAAATGCGTCTGCCGGTCGCGAAAATTAAGATGCCCGGTGATGATCTCCGGCGTCGTCACCAGCACGCGCTTGTGCGCCCCTGCCCGCACCAGATTGACGGCGATGTGCAACGCCGCCGCTGCCGAAGAGCAGCCAAGCCCCATATCGAAGCCGGCGCCTTTCGTCCCCAGCGCCTGCTGCATTTCGATGGCGATCGCCGGATAGGGCCGCTGATGGTGCGAGGCCGAGCAGATCACCAGGTCGATATCCCCCGGCTTCAGCCCGGCATGATCGAGCGCCTTGCCGGCCGAAGCGATGCCGAACTCGGCCTCCAGCGACAGCGCATCGTCGGGCCGCGCCGGGAAGCGCGGCGCCATGCGGGTCGGGTCGAGGATGCCTTCCCGTTCGATGACATGGCGGGTCTGGACGCCCGAGGCATGGACGATGAAGGCACTGTCCGATTTCTGTACCAGCGGCTCGCCCGAGACCTCGCGGCGGATGTTCTCCATGTCCACCCAGCTGTTGAAGCTGGCGACGAGTTCCTCATTGGTGATCGAAGCTTCGGGGATTTCAACGCCGATGCCGCTGATGATGACGCGATGCATTTCCAGTTCGTCCCGTGCGCAGGCGTTGCGGCTTCATGTCGACGCCGCAAAAAGCTCGGCGCAACCTCTTTTGCACCTAGCCAGTTTATGCCGGCTTAAATCAAGTCCCTGGGACGGGTCTTTACCAGGCGCAGAGCTTGGTATTGGTCTGCGGGTTGTTCCAGCAGGCACCGTCATCGCGGCTGCGCACGAATTGCCCGGGCAGCGGCACGTTGCGGCGGCCGAGATTGACATAGCCATAGGCAAAACCCGGTCCGTCGATTTCCAGGACGTAGGTCGGATAACCCGGCGCCGAGATGCGAAAGCTGCCGGCATCGTCCAGCGCCCGATAGCTGCACGAGAAATAGCCGTCGTCGCTGGTGAAGCAGCGCGCTCGCTTGGCCTCCGCCGATATAGACAAGGCAAGCACAGCGGCCGCACAAACGCTGCCGCCGAAACCCATCTTTTTCAGTGTCATCATCCATCCCCATGGCCCATGAAGGGCCTTATCCCTGCCCCAGCGAGATGCGCATGACGGCGAAAGCCGGTCAAGCATCCGCTGCTGGCTGTTTTTGGGTGTAGCTAAGAGCTTCTAAGCAGAACGCCGCGCCACGATGAAGAGACGGGGAAAGCGCAGCAATACCTTGCCGCTTGCCGTTTTCGGATAGGCTTCGCTGATCCTGGCCGTGTAGCGCTTCAGGAAAAGCTGCCGCTCGTTCTCGTCGAGCGGATCGAGGAACGGCTTCAGCCCCGTCGACTTCACCCATTCGACGATCGCCTCGGCATCGGCCAGCGGATGGTTGTAGATCGTGTGCCAGATATCGAGCCGATCCGAGAATGGCGACAAAAGGTCGTAATAGAACGCGACCGGCGGCAGCGGCGCGCGGGCCGCGCGCTCGAGCTTTTCGGCAAACGGCATCTCGGCCGCGGTCTCCCGCATCAGCCGGTGCGAAGGCTCGGCCATATTATCCGGCATCTGCACGGCAAGCGCGCCGCCGGGCGCCAAAAATCCCATCAGCCGCTGGAAGACCGCCGGATGCTCCGGCAGCCATTGAAACACCGCATTGGCAAAGATCACGTCGACCGGTTCGTTCGGCTGCCACGCCGCCGCATCCGCCAAGGCAAAGGTGACGCCGGGCAGGCGCGCCTTCGCCTTCTCGATCATGTCGAGGGAGGTATCGAAGCCGCTGATCTGCGCCTGCGGCCAGCGCTCGACCAGCAATTCGGTCGAATTGCCCGGCCCGCAGCCAATGTCGACCACCCGGCGTGGTTCCGGCACCGGCACCTGCGCAACGAGATCGCGCGCGGGGCGGGTGCGCTCGTCCTCGAATTTCAGGTAGAGGGCGGCGGACCAGTCGGCCATCTTGGTTCCTCAGATCATTTGAGAATTCGCCGCCCTGTAAATGTCTTACCGCGTCAGCCGCTTATACGTCATGCGGTGCGGATTGACCGCGTCCGGGCCGAGGCGGCGGATCTTGTCCTGCTCGTAATCCTCGAAATTGCCTTCGAACCATTCGACGTGGCTGTCGCCCTCGAAGGCGAGGATGTGCGTCGCCAGGCGATCGAGGAACATGCGATCGTGCGAGATGATGACGGCGCAGCCGGCGAAGCTCTCGAGCGCGTCTTCAAGTGCAGCCAGCGTTTCGGTATCGAGATCGTTGGTCGGTTCGTCGAGCAGCAGCACATTGCCGCCGGTCTTCAGCATCTTGGCCAGATGCACGCGGTTGCGCTGGCCGCCGGACAGGTTGCCGACCTTCTGCTGCTGGTCGCCGCCGCGGAAATTGAACGACGCGCAATAGGCGCGGGTGTTGGCTTCGAACTTGCCGAGCTTGACCACTTCGGCGCCGCCCGAGATCTCTTCCCAGACCGTCTTGGTCGGGTCGAGCGCGTCGCGGCTCTGGTCGACATAACCGAGCTTGACCGTCTCGCCGACGCGGATGGTGCCGGCATCGGGCTTTTCCTGGCCGGTGATCATGCGGAACAGCGTCGTCTTGCCGGCGCCGTTCGGGCCGATGACGCCGACGATGCCGCCGGGCGGCAGCTTGAATTCGAGATCGTCGATCAAAAGCGTGTCGCCAAAGCCCTTCGACAAGCCCTCGACCTCGATCACCACATTGCCGAGCCGCTCGCCATGCGGAATGACGATCTGGGTGTCGCTCGGACGCCGCTTGTCGGCTGCATCCAGCAGATCCTGGAACGCCTGGATACGGGCTTTCGACTTGGTCTGCCGGGCTTTCGGGCTGGACTGGATCCACTCGCGCTCGCGGCCGATCGCCCGCTGGCGCGCATCGTCCTCGCGGCCTTCCTGCTTGAGCCGCTTGGCCTTGGCTTCGAGATATTTGGTGTAGTTGCCTTCGTACGGGATACCGCGGCCGCGATCGAGCTCGAGGATCCAGCCGGTGACATTGTCGAGGAAGTAGCGATCGTGGGTGATGATCATCACCGCGCCCGGATAGGCCCGCAGATGCTTTTCCAGCCACGCCGTCGTCTCGGCGTCGAGATGGTTGGTCGGCTCGTCGAGCAGCAGAAGGTCGGGCTGGCGCAGCAAAAGCTGGCAAAGCGCGACGCGACGGCGTTCGCCGCCCGACAGCTTGGTGACATCGGCCTCCTTGGGCGGGCAGCCGAGTGCCTCCATCGCCATCTCGACCTGCTGTTCGAGATCCCAGAGGTTGAGCCGGTCCATCTCGTCCTGCAGCTTGGCCGACTCGTCCGCCGTCTCGTCGGAATAGTTCATCATCAATTCGTTGTAGCGCTCGATGATGGCGGTCTTGGCGGCGACGCCTTCCATGACGTTTTCGAACACGTTCTTGTTCGGATCGAGCGCCGGCTCCTGCGCCAGGTAACCGACGGTAGCACCCTCGGCCAGCCAGGCCTCGCCGCTCCACTCCTTGTCGATGCCGGCCATGATCTTGAGGATCGTCGACTTGCCGGCGCCGTTGGGACCGAGGATGCCGATCTTGGCGTCCGGATAGAAGGACAGATGAATGTTCTCGAGCACCTTCTTGGTGCCGTAGGCCTTGTTGAGGCCGGCCATGTGATAGATGAACTGGCGTGCCACGCGCGCTTTCCCTGAAAAGTCGACTGATGTCGGATTGAATGGAAGTTGGGGGCTATGTAAGCGATGCGGCCGCGAACGGCAAACAGTTTTGGCCCCAAGCGGATTTGGTCGCACCCACAAACGCTTAGCCGCTTCATTTCGTGCCGGCGCCCAGGCGAAAGCTCCGGTTAACCATTCCGCGTCAAACAATGTTGGATGGGAAATCGCTGGCAGCCGCGATTTCGGGGAGAGAGATCGGGCCGTGTTGAACAGTTTCCTGCTTTTTGCCGAAGCGGTTCTCTATTTCGGCATCATGGTCACGCTTTTCCGGTTCCGGGGCCGCATCGGCCTCGGCGTCTTTGTTTGCGCCGTTGGCGTCATGCATTTCCTGGAAACCTATCTCGCCAGCGTCTTCTACGTCGCGCTGCCGTTCGGCATGGTATCGCCGGGTTCGGCCGTGCTGTTTTCCGGCAAGCTGGTCATGCTGCTCCTGCTCTACATCAAGGAGGACGCGGCAACTGTCCGGCAGCCGATTTATGGCCTGCTGCTCGGCAATGCCCTGATGATCGGGCTCGTGCTGATCCTGCGCCTGCACGACATCGCACCGCTGCCCGACGGCAAGCTTCCCGACATCGGCTTCATCGACGAGATGGGCTGGCTGATGGTGTGGGGCACGACGCTGCTGTTCGTCGACGCCATCCTGATCATTCTGCTCTATGAAAAGCTCGGCAAATATCTGCGCAAGGCGCTTTTCACCCGCATCCTGGTCTCCGTCGCCTGCGTGCTCACCTTCGACCAGGCAGGCTTTTTCACGGCGCTGCATTTCGTCACCGGCGCGCCGGTCGCGGTGTTCTTCGGCGGCTGGTTCGCCAAGATGGCAGCGGCCCTGGTCTACAGCACCATGCTGGTCGGCTATATCAGGTGGTTCGAGGCGCGGCAGGTGCCGGCGGCGCGCGGGCTTTCCGACATTTTCGACACGCTGACCTATCGCGAGCGCTACGAGGCGCTGGTCGAGCATGTCGGTCGCGACGGCCTCACCGGCCTCCTGCACAGGGGGCGCTTCGACAGCGATGGCGAGGCCGCCGTCGCCGCCAGCCTGCGGACCGCCAGGGCGCTCAGCCTGCTGATCATCGATGTCGACCACTTCAAATCGATCAACGACCGCTTCGGCCACGCCGAGGGAGACAAGGTGCTGAAAGCCCTGGCAATTTTGCTTGGCGAACTTGTCGGGACCGAAGATCAATTGTTCAGGATCGGCGGTGAGGAATTCGCCATCCTCGGCTGGCGTCCGCAGCCGCTCGCCAGACTGCTGGGCGAAACCGTCAGGCAAGCGGTCAAGACGTCCGCGAGCACCAGCCGGTTCGACATTACCGTCAGCGCCGGCATCTCGACGGTCAGCGAGACGACCCGTTGCCTTGCCGATCTCTTTGCGCTGGCCGACCAGCGTCTCTACAAGGCCAAATCCACGGGACGCGATCGCGTTGTCGGCGAACCGGGCGGCAACGAAGCAGACGCCCGCAACACATGGACCAGGCCGGAGCGCAGCGCCGGCGCGTAACGCTGCCCAGGCCTGCGATTGGCTCAATCAGGATTGTTTGCGCCGCTGCCATCCGCCGATCGCAACCGAAACCGCCATCAGCGCGATCGCCAGCCATTTCAACGCGGTAATAATCGGGCCGGCTTCGATGTCGTAGGCAATGAACAGAAGAATGCCCGGTACCAGCAGGCCGCAGAGCACGAGCGTGATCCGGTTGATCTGCCATGACACTTTTGCCGCAAGCGCCTGGTCGCCGGGCACGGCGACAAGCGCGGCCCGTATTGCCTTCGGCGCCACCAGCGTGGTCGAAAGACGCAGCGAAATCGGCAGGCCGATGCCGATGATCAGGAAGGCGCATGCCGCCAGGAGCAGCGAAAACTTGATCGCACTGGTTTCGGCCGGTACCGGGAACAGCAGCGCCGCCAGCGGCAGGAAGACACAGAATATCCCGAGCGCGGCAATGGCGATGAAGATCGCCGCGTTGACCAGCGTGAACAATTGGTAGGTGCCGCCGCCGACGGGTTTGGCGAGCGTGGTCATGCGCGCCCACTCCACTTCGGTGTAGGAAAAGCCCGGCCACTCCATATGGCCGTCGCGGATCGCCGTCATGCCCTTGGCCCAGAACGCCAGCCGCGCCAGCGCGCCGCCCGTCATACCACTCATCGCCACCCCCTATGAATGATGCCCCCGGGATCATACCATCCCCGGTGCAAAGCGACAGTCGCGTACGGCCTGTTTACTGCAACCCGACGGCATCGACCGCGCCCTTCGGGCAGCCAGCCTTGGCTGTCGGCGCCGAGGCAAGCAGCAGGGCACCGAGCGAAGCGTTCGAAGCGATCGGGCCGGTCAGGCCGAGCGTCAGTTCGCCGATCAGCCGCCTGCCGTTCGAAGGATCGACCACGCAGGACACGCGGACCCGGTCGCCCGCGCCTTTGCCGAAGGCACTGTCGAAGGTGCTGCGGATCTGATCGGACGTGAGCTGCTTGCCGATGTTCCTGGCGAAGAGATCGCGCACCGGCGACGCGTTCACCGCGCGCATCAGGTTCAAAGCGACGGAGAAATACTCCTGCTGGCTCTTGCCGTAGCAGGTGCCGTGCTTGATCCATTCATGCCTTTCGAGGGCGGATGCGGTGCCCGGCATCACCTGGTCGAGTTCCGCTCGCGTTTTCGGGTCAAGGGTGACCGGCGGCAAGTCTCGCCAGTGCGCCGGATCGTCGTTCGCCTTGTCGCTTGCGGCGACCTGGCAATAGAAATTTCCGTTCGGCTGCGGCCACAACCCATGCAAGGTGAAGTGGGTCGCCTCGAAACCGGCGGCGGTCTGCGCACGGCATTCGGCCTTGCTGGATTTGGTCTCGCAGAAAGCCGGCTGCCAGCTCAGCGCGAAGACATATTCCGGCTTTCCGGACGCCGATGGCTTGTTCGGCTCGGCAGGCGCCGGTGCAGCCGGCATCGTCGACGCGCTGCCGCCCGAAACACGACCGCAGCTGATCTTAACCCAGCGGCGCTCCGGATCGGCGCCCGGCACGCGAATGAGATAGTGCGTGGGCGCGTCCTTGTTGCCGGCCAGCAGATCATAACTCTGACCAGCCGCGGTCGAGACATTGCCGGGATTCTTGCCGTTCTTGATCGCCTGCGTTGCCGGACAGGCGGCATCGGCGACGAAAGAGCCGGTCATCTTCACATCGGCCCGCGCCGCGCTTGCGCCAGCAAACGCAACAAACACCGCCCCCCATATCGCCCAAATCCGCATTCCGGCACTCCTCGTGATTCACGCCGCAAGCTAGAAACTTGCGACATGTCAGAATTACGATTTCTTTCGCCGGCCGTAAAAACAATCGCCAGCGCATTGAGACGGCTCCCGCGCGGTCGATCAGGATCCGCCCGCCTCCACCCGTTCCGTCAGGGTGCGCAGCAGATCAAGCGAGGCTTTCAGCGCGTCGGCGTCCATACCCTCCGAAACGCGGTTCGCCCAAACATGCTGGCGTGTGCCGATATTCTTGACCGCTGCCCGGCCGGCATCGGTTATCGACAACAGCTTGGCGCGGCGATGCGCCGGGTTGTCGGCGTAGGCGGCAAGCCCCTCCGCAGCCAGTATGTCGGCCAGCCGCTGTACACTCTGACGGGCGAGACCCATGTCGCGGGCGATGTCGGCCACAGATTTCGGCTCCTTCAAAACTGCACCCAAAACCTGCCAGCGCGCTGCCGTCAGCCCGGTTGGAGCGGCCAGCCGGTCGGCCGCATCCAGAAAACTGCCGTTCATCCTGAACACGGCAAGCACCAGTTCGGTGAGCACATTTGCCGCTTCGGTCCTGGTCGTCATTTCTGGCCGGCCTCGATGGTCGCGACGAAATTATTAACGGCTTCGGCTACGACCTCGGGCTTGTCAAGCATCACCCAATGGCCGCTGCCCGCCACGATCTGGCGCGGAATGTCCGTGCGCAGCCGGTAGAGCGCGGCTGGAGTGTCACTGGCCTCGGTAGCCAATACGAACATAGGCCCGCGATACGCATCGAGTGCCGGCTCCGGGTTCCATTCGGCCAGTGCCTTGCCGACACCTGCCCTCGCCGCCGGATCGACCACTGCCGCATCGGCCAGAACACGCTGGCGAACAGCCGCGTTAGGGCCGGCAATCGACGTGTAATAGGCGTTCAGGACATCACGGCCTTGCGGACCGGCCAGATCGCGGACAAAGCCGTCACGAATCGCCTGCGGCAGCGCACGAGGATCGGTCGCCGGGTCGACGAGCAAGACACCGGCGACCCGGTCGGCATGGCTGGCGGCATAAGCGAGCGCCACGCCACCGCCGCCGCTGTGCGCGACAATGAGAAACCGCTTCAGGCCAAACGCGTCGGCCACGGCACCGACATCCATTGCACGACCGTCATAACCATAGTCACCGTCCTGCGCCGGCGCGGAGGCGCCATGACCGCGAAAATCGAAGGCTACCGCCTCGCGGCCTTCGACGGAGAGCTGCATCACCCGGTTCCAGTGGGAAGCGCGGCTGCAATCTCCATGCAGGAACATGATCGGCAGGCCATTGCCGGCGTTGATCCTATAAGTGGCAAGCTGGCCTTGCGGGCCTGGAACAGTGGACGTCATCATGGCCATCTCCCTGGTTTCCTGACTGAACGCAGCAATCCCTGACAACAGGGTGACCGTCGTGAAGGCGAAGCCCGTCAGCAAGATTGCACGCCGCGAAATGGCCCCGGTGGTTTTCATAGTCATACCCCCAATCTGCCGCTGACCATTTGACAGTATGCTGTCATGTAATCACATTGACAGCATGCTGTCAACTACCGTCGAATGGGTACCCTACGTCCCTTGACGTCGATCGCTGCGTCGCCCAACAGTCGCCGACGGGAGCGAGACATGCCATTTGACAAGCAGAGGATGCTGGCATCGCCGACCGGCGCCGAGCTCAACCTTTATGTGAAACACGCCATCGGCCAACCGCGCGCCATTGTCCAGGTCAATCACGGGTTGGCCGAGCACGCGGCGCGCTATGCCCGTTTCGCCGATTTCCTTGGCGAGCGCGGCTATCAGGTCTACGCGCACGACCACCGTGGCCACGGCGCCACCAAGGCGCCCGACGCGCCACCTGGCAGGTTCGCCGATGCGGATGGCGGTGCCAAGGTCATCGCCGATGTCGCCGCCGTCCATGATCTCATTGCCAGGGAACAGCCGGGCCTGCCGGTCATCGTCTTCGGTCACTCCTTGGGCGCGTCGGTCGCGCTGAACTTTGTCCTCCGCCACTCGGCGCGCATCCATGCCGCCGCGATCTGGAACGGCAATTTCTCGGCCGGACTGCTCGGCCAAATCGCGTTGGCCATGCTTGGTTGGGAAAAGTTCCGGCTTGGCTCAGACGTGCCGTCGCGCCTGCTGCCCCGGCTGACGTTCCGGGCCTGGGGCAAGGCGGTGCCCAATCACCGGACGCCGTTCGACTGGCTGTCGCGCGATGCCGCTGAAGTCGAGAAATACATCGCCGACCCGCTTTGCGGCTGGGACGCATCGGTGTCGATGTGGCAGGACATCGTCATGATGACGCTGCATTGCAGCAGCGACCGCAATTTTTCCGGCGTGCGGCGCGACCTGTTCGTCAATCTGGTCGGAGGCGAGCAAGATCCGGCCTCGGACGGCGGCAAGGCGGTCAGCCATCTTGCCGGCCGGATGCACATGATGGGTTTTTTGAATCTCGTTTCAAAGGTTTACGCCAAAACCCGCCACGAAAGCCTGAACGAGATCAACCGAGACATCATCATGGAGGATTTTGCCGCCTGGGCCGACCGCGTGCTGAGGGCACAGTGATACTGGCCCATTGCAAGGGCCGTGACAGCGGCGCGCGGGATTGATAGAGGCTGCGCTTTCGATCAACCACGGTGATCCATGACTGAGCCTCCGCTCAAAGGCATCCGCGTCATCGAACTCGCACGCATCCTCGCCGGGCCATGGGCCGGACAGCTGCTTGCCGACCTCGGCGCCGACGTGATCAAGGTCGAGAGCCCGGACGGCGGCGACGACACCCGCAAATGGGGACCGCCCTTCGTCATCGGCCATGACGGCGAGAACCTTTCGGCCGCTTATTACCATTCCTGCAACCGCGGCAAGCGCTCCATCGCCATCGACTTCTCGACGCCCGAGGGTGCCGAGACGGTGCGCCGGCTGGTCGCGACATCGGATGTGCTGATCGAAAACTTCAAAGTCGGCGGACTGAAGAAATACGGCCTCGACTATGACAGCCTGAGGAAAATCAACTCGCGGCTGATCTATTGCTCGATCACCGGTTTTGGCCAGTCGGGACCGTATGCGCCGCGTGCCGGCTATGATTTCATCATCCAGGGCATGGCCGGCATGATGTCGATCACCGGCGAAGCCGGCCGCGAACCGCAAAAGGCGGGCGTCGCTATTTCGGATGTTTTCACCGGGCTTTATTCGGTCATCGCCATCCAGGCGGCGCTTCGCCATGCCGAGAAGACCGGCGAAGGCCAGCATATCGACATGGCGCTCTACGACACCCAGATCTCGACGCTCGGCAACCAGAACCTCAACTATCTCGTCTCCGGACAGTCGCCGGTGCAGATGGGCAATGCGCATATGAACATCGCGCCCTACGAAGTGGTGCCGGTGAAAAATGGCCACATCATCCTGGCGGTCGGCAATGACGGCCAGTTCGCAAAGTTCTGCGCTGCCGTCGGCCTCGACGAGCTGGCGTCGAACCCTGACTTCGCCACCAATCCCGCCCGCGTCGCCAACCGGGCAAAGCTGCGCGAGCATATGATCGAGGCGCTGAAAGCCTTCGATCGCGACCCGTTGCTGGCCAGACTTGAGACTGCCGGAGTGCCGGCCAGCCCGATCAACAACATCGGCCAGATGTTTGCCGACCCGCAGACCATAGCGCGCGGCATGCGGCTCGACCTCGATGACGGCCATGGCAATCTCTTGCCCTCGGTGCGGGCGCCGATGGTCATGTCCGGCACGCCACTGGTCTATGAGCGCCCGTCGCCGCGTCTCGGCGAACACACCGAAGAAATCCTTGCCGAACTGGAGAGGTCAGGAAAATGAAGACCGGCGGACAACTCATCGTCGATGCGCTCGAAGCCAACGGAACGGACCGTATCTATTGCGTACCTGGCGAATCCTATCTGGCGGTGCTCGACGCGCTGCATGATTCACCGATCCGCACAATCGTCTGCCGCCAGGAGGGCGGTGCCGCAATGATGGCCGACTGCCATGGCCGCCTAACCGGCAGGCCCGGCATCTGCTTCGTCACCCGTGGCCCAGGCGCCACCAATGCCTCGGCCGGCATCCACATCGCGATGCAGGATTCAGTCCCCCTCATCCTGTTCATCGGCCAGGTCGCCAGCCACGCCAAGGGGCGCGAGGCCTTCCAGGAGGTCGACTACGTCAGGTTCTTCGGCGATATCGCCAAATGGGTGGTCGAGATCGACGACGCCGCACGCATACCCGAATTCGTCACACGCGCCTTTGCGGTGGCGACGTCCGGTCGCCCGGGCCCGGTCGTCATCTCGCTGCCCGAGGACATGCTGACCAGCCTCGCCGAGGCACCGGACGCCCGGCATTATACCCCTGTCGAGACGCGGCCTGGCGAAGTCGAGCTCGACGCACTGGAAGTGTTGCTCAACAAGGCAAAGCGGCCCTTCGTCATCCTCGGCGGTACGCGCTGGGACGCGGAGGCCGTTGCACGGATGCGGACGATAGCCGAAGCCTGGTCGCTGCCGGTCGGCTGCTCCTTCCGCCGCCAGATGCTGTTCGACCATCTCCACCCGAACTATGCCGGCGATGTCGGCATCGGCATCAATCCCAAGGTAGCAACCGCCATCAAGCAGGCCGACCTTGTGCTGCTGATCGGCGGCCGCATGGGCGAGATGCCGTCATCCGACTACACGCTGCTGAAGAGTCCCTACCCCGACCAGACGCTGGTCCATATCCATGCCGACGCCGGCGAACTCGGCCGCGTCTACCGGCCGGCGCTGGCGATCAATGCCTCGCCTGCCGCTTTCGTCGAAGCCTTTGCCAGACGCAAGCCGGCCGCAACGCCGGTGTGGGCGGCTGAGGCAGCGAAGCTGCACGCCGCCTATCTCGACTGGTCGACGCCTCCGGAGAGCGGCCCCGGCGCCGTCCAGATGGGGCCGATCATGAATTATCTCGAAACGATGCTGCCGGACGACGCCATCCTCACCAACGGCGCCGGCAACTACGCCACCTGGGTGCATCGCTACCATCGCTTCCGGCGTTTCGGCACGCAGGCAGCACCCACATCCGGCTCGATGGGCTACGGCACGCCGGCGGCGGTCGCCGCCAAGCAGCTTTTCCCCGACCGCGACGTGATCGCCTTCGCCGGCGACGGCTGTTTCCTGATGAACGGCCAGGAATTCGCCACCGCCGTGCAATACGGGCTGCCGATCATCGTCATCGTCGTCAACAATGGCATCTACGGCACCATCCGCATGCATCAGGAGCGCGAATATCCCGGCCGTGTCGTCGCCACGGACTTGAAGAATCCCGACTTTGCTGCTTTGGCCCGTGCCTATGGCGGCCATGGCGAGACGGTGGAAAAGACCGCCGACTTCGCCGCGGCCTTCGAGCGAGCGCGGGCCAGCGGCAAGCCGTCGATCGTAGAGATCAGGCTCGACCCTGAAGCCATCACGCCGACCCGCACGATGACCCAGATTCGCGACAAGGCCTGACAAAACAGGATGATTGCCCTGTTTTGTCGTCGTGATCTGCCTATTTGGCCTTCTCGATCTGGCCGCGGATCTCGCCGTCCGCGTGGGCCGCGGTGTGGATGTTGACGTAATATTTGCCAGCCTCAAGATCGGTGGCCTGGGCATCAGTCAATGTCGCCGAACCCTTGATCGGGCTCTTCAGCTTGCCTTCGAACGGCACCACTGGATCGGCGTTTTGACCCTTTTCCGCTGGGCCGTGAATGTGTGCGGCCTTCGCCGGCCCGCTGAGGCCGGAATATCTCACGGTCCAGCTGAGTTTCTTGGTGGCGGTGTTGAACCTGAGCGTGGCGGTGCCCTTGCCCTTCGTGGTGACGGGCGGGTTCTGCTGAGCACCATCGAGCGTCGCCGTCATCTTTATGGTTTCGGCCAAGGCCGGTGAAGCAGAGAAGATGGCTGCAGAAATGGCCAGCGCCGAAAGCATCGGCGTGAAGGACTGGATGCGCATGGAAACCTCCGTTGTGACACCCTTGGGCGGGTGCACCGGCACAACGATTTTGCGAGCGGATGTTTCCGCCGGTAACGTTCATTTTACCTCCCACTAAAAAGGGGCGGTCGCCCGCCCCTTTTCCGCTACAAGCCAGTTTGACAGCCCTATTTGATGGCCTTGTCGGTGATCGCCGTCGTGTAGGCGCCGGTAGGCTCCTTGCTGATGATCTTCTGGTCGAGCAGCGCCTTGGCGGTGCGCTCGTAGGTCGCCGGATCGAGCTTGCCATCGGCATTGTCGATCAGCTTGGCGACTTCGCCCATCATGCGCTTCTGGTGATTCTCGTCCTGGCCGCCATTGTCCATGACGATGCCGGCCGCTTCGTCGGAATTGTCGACGGCGTATTTCCAACCCTTCATCGAAGCGCGCACGAAACGCACCATCTTATCCTCGAAGGCCGGATCCTTGAGCTTGTCCTCCAGGGCATAGAGCCCGTCTTCGAGCAGATCATTGCCCATGGCGGAATAGTTGAAGACGGTCAGCTCTTCCGGCTTGTAGCCGGCGTCGATGAGCTGCCAGTACTCGTTATAGGTCATGACCGAAATGCAATCCGCCTGCTTCTGGATCAGCGGCTGCACGTCAAAGCTCTGCTTGAGCACGGTGACGCCGTCCGGCCCGCCATCGGTCTTGAGGCCAAGCTTGTTCATCCAGGCATAGAACGGATACTCGTTGCCGAAGAACCAGACGCCGAGCGTGTGGCCCTTGAAGTCGGCTTCCGTCTTGATCGGACCGTCCTTCGGGCAGACCAGCTCCATGCCGGCCTTCTTGAACGGCTGGGCGATGTTGACCAGCGGCACGCCCTTCTCGCGCGCAGCCAGCGCACCGCCCATCCAGTCGACGATGACGTCGGCGCCGCCGCCGGCAATAACCTGCTCCGGTGCAATGTCCGGTCCGCCGGGCTTGATATCGACGTCGAGGCCCTCGGCGTCATAGAAGCCCTTGGCCTTGGCGACATAATAGCCGGCGAACTGTGCCTGGGTGACCCATTTCAGCTGCAGCGTCACCTTGTCCGCGGCCAACGCCTGGAACGCGGCAAGCGACATCGCGCCGGCCAGCATCGAAACAACAAGTCTTTTCATGTTTTTACCCTCTGAAGTTAGCGCCCTAAACCCACCGCCCCTATCCACCACGGACAGAGGGATGCCAAAACGTGACTGCTCTCTCGAAAAGAGCGACCACGCCATAAAAGACCGAACCCGCAAGTGCTGCAACTGCGATTTCCGCCCACACCATGTCGATGTTCATCCGCCCGACTTCCGTCGAAATGCGGAATCCCATGCCGACCACCGGCGTGCCGAAGAACTCGGCGACGATGGCGCCGATCAGCGCCAGCGTCGAATTGATCTTCAACGCATTGAAGATGAAGGGTGCCGCCGCCGGCAGCCGCAGCTTGAACAGCGTCTGCCAGTAGCTCGAGGCATAGGTGCGCATCAGGTCGCGCTCCATATGGCCGGAGGCGGCAAGCCCGGCGACGGTGTTCACCAGCATCGGGAAGAAGGTCATGATGATGACCACCGCTGCCTTCGACTGCCAGTCGAAGCCGAACCACATGACCATGATCGGCGCGACGCCGATGATCGGCAGCGCCGACACCATATTGCCGATCGGCAAAAGCCCGCGCCGCAGGAACGGCACGCGGTCGGCGGCGATGGCAACGAGGAAGCCGGCGCTGCTCCCCGCCACATAGCCGAAGATAACCGCCTTGAAGATGGTCTGCCTGACATCGGCCCCCAGCACCGGCAGCGAGCCGACGATGCGTGCACCGATGGCGCTTGGCGGCGGCAACAGGATGAAGGGAATGCCGGCACCACGCGTCACCGCCTCCCAGATGATCAGGATCCAGGCGCCGAAGATGGCCGGAATGATCAGGCGCAGGGCGGTTGACGCCCAGCGCGATGTCGGGCGAAACGACGACAGGACCGTTACGCAGCGCCAGGCCAAAAACCACGCCGCGACGAGCAGCAGATAGAAGGATGCGCGAGCGCTGCCCTCATTGCCGGTTATGCCGGCGAGCAGCATCCACGCTGCGCCGTGCGCGCCAAGGAACAGCAACACCACCCCGATCATCGGTGGAAAGTTGTCGGCCTCGATTGCCACGAGCAGCAAAATGAAAATCAAAACCGTAGTTGCCATGCCGTAACCGGGCGTAGCACTGACGAGCGGCCAAAGAAGCAGCGCGCCGGCAAGCAGGACAAGCGCGGCATACCCCTGCCAGGATCGAGGCGTGATTGAGGAAAGGCTCAGGATGGAGCTCATGCCGGCCTCCCGCCCATGGCGCGGTCGACAAGGCGCCCGGCGATGCCGACGACCATCACCAGCAGCGCCGCGACCACCGACCCGGCAACCAGAGCCGACCAGATGTCGATGGTCTGGCTGTAATAGGCGCCGGCGAGCAATTTGGCGCCGATGCCGGCGACGGCGCCGGTCGGCAACTCGCCGACGATGGCGCCGACCAGGCTGGCGGCCACCGCCACCTTCATCGAGGTGAACAGGAACGGCACCGAAGCCGGCACGCGCAATTTCCAGAAGGTCTGCGAGGCACTGGCATTATAGGTGTGCATCAGGTCGAGATGGGTGAGCTCGGGCGAGCGCAGTCCCTTCACCATGCCGACCGCCACCGGGAAGAACGACAGATAGGTCGAGATCAGCGCCTTCGGGATAAGCCCGGTGATGCCGACCGCCGCCAGCACGACAATGATCATCGGCGCCACCGCCAGGATCGGAATGGTCTGCGAGGCGATGATCCACGGCATCAGACTGCGGTCGAGCGTCGCCACATGCACGATGCCGACGGCGATGACGATGCCGAGCGCCGTGCCGAAAGCAAAGCCGAGCAGCGTCGACGACAACGTCACCCAGGCATTGTAGACAAGGCTGCGGTTCGAGGTGATGCTACGCAGAAAGGTGTTTTCGAAAAAATTCACCGCCACCTGATGCGGCGCCGGCAGCGTCGGCTTCGGCTGTACCAGCGTCTTGCCGATGAATTCCACAATACCCGGTGTCTGATTGGCGCGGCGGTCGAGATCGCGCTGGAACGGCGCGTTGAGGATGACAGCCATGACGTACCAGACAACGACGACGCCCAGAAGGATCGAGGTCACCGGAACGATCTTGTCGCGAAACGAGTCCATCTAGCAGGCCTCGCAGGATGGGTGCCCTCCTCTCCCCAACGGGGAGAGGGTGGCCGGAGCGAAGCGGAGGCCGGGTGAGGGGGTAGAAATCTTTCCGTCGAGGCAAGCCAAGATCGTATCAAGGACCGCTCGGCGTTCGGCCAAGACTTCATGGTTCCAGAACCGAAGAACGGAATACCCGTGACCATTCAGCCAAGCAGTTCTCGCGGCATCGGTTGGAGATTCCGCGTGCTGGCTGCCGTCGATTTCCACGATCAGCGCGCTCTCACGACAGACGAAATCTGCAAAGAACGGCCCAAGCGGCACTTGCCTCACAAATTTGTAGCCGTTGAGATGGCGCCCTCTTAGTTCCCCCCAAAGCCTGTATTCAGCCTCGGTCTCGTCAAACCGCAGCTTTCGAGCGCGAGCGGTCGCCCCGATCTTTCTTTTGGTCGGATCCGCCAAGGCCCCCTCACCCGACCTCCGCTTCGCTCCGGCCACCCTCTCCCCGTTGGGGAGAGGAGGGAGCTCATCTTCCGCCGCCTCAATCATCATAGCTGTGCCCTGCCCTCAGCCCGTCCCGCACGCGTGCCGCGATGGCCAGGAACTCCGGCGTCTCGCGGATATCGAGCGGCCGCTTTTTCGGCAGCGTCGATTCTATGACGTCGCTGACACGCCCCGGGCGCGGCGACATGACGACGATGCGCGTCGACAGATAGACCGCCTCAGGGATCGAATGGGTGACGAAGCAGATAGTCTTGTTGGTCCGCTCCCAAAGCTCCAGCAACTGTTCGTTGAGGTGATCGCGCACGATCTCGTCCAGCGCGCCGAACGGCTCGTCCATCAACAAAAGGTCGGCATCGAAGGCGAGCGCCCGCGCGATCGAGGCGCGCTGCTGCATGCCGCCCGAAAGCTGCCAGGGGTATTTCTTCTCGAAGCCGCTGAGGTTGACAAGGTCGAGAGTGCGCTTGATGCGCGCCGCCTGCTCCGCCCTGGACAGGCCCATGATCTCCAGCGGCAGTGCCACATTGCGCTTGATCGTGCGCCACGGATAAAGTGCGGCCGCCTGGAAGACATAGCCATAGGCGCGGCTCTGGCGCGCCTGCTCGGGCGTCATGCCGTTGACGGAGATGGCTCCCGATGTCGGCTTCTCCAGATCGGCGATGACGCGCAGCAAGGTCGTCTTGCCGCAGCCGGAGGGCCCGATGAAGGACACGAATTCCCCCTTGCCGATGGTCAGGTCGACATTCGACAGCGCCTGCACCGGACCATCATTGGTCTGGAAGGTCAGGCCAAGCTTGCTTGCCGAAACAACGGCTGGCGATACTCCCGTCATCGGCCGTAGCCTGTCGCTTCCGGCCACTGCGGCGCCGGCCGGAATCCCATTGATTTTACCCTGATGTTGCTTTCCACTCGCCCAGTCCTACTCGCCCAGTCCTACTCGCCCCAGTTCTACTCGCCCCAGTTTTACTCGCCCCAGTTCTACGCGCCCTTGTCCCATCAGATAGACGCCCGGAGTTGCCCCGATGTCGCCCAAACCGACTTGCCATCTTATCCGCCCTGAAAGCTCTTATGAAGGCAAGCAGGGCCTGAGTTATTTCGCCGGTATCGCCGCCGAAACAGTCGGCTCGTCCGGCATCTGCATGCATCTGCTGACCATGCCGCCGGGTGCCCGCGCCAGGGCGCATATGCACGAAAACCATGAAACCGCGATCTATGTGCTCTCCGGCGAAGTCCATACCTGGTATGGCGACCGGCTCGAACAGCATATCGTGGTCAAGGCCGGCGATCTTTTCTATATTCCCCCCGGCGTGCCGCATCTGCCGGCCAATCTGAGCGACGGCCCCGCCTCGGCGGTCATTGCCCGAACCGATCCCAACGAACAGGAAAGCGTCGTCCTGCTGCCGGAACTGGACGGGTTGGTCGCCTGACGCCGGCATCGAGGCAGCGGTCGTCATCGGCACCGTCACGAACATGATTTCAGCGGCCCTATCTCCTCAAGGCCGGGAATGGTCACGAAGAAACCGTCCCCTCCTCTGTTGATGACCTTGACGACATCCGTGGTCGTGCCCTCCTCGCCCTCGGCGAAACAGGTGGAGCTCAACAACAAGGTGCCAGGCGCTGTCGTCAGTCGCTGTGCGAACTGGCAGCCGCTGCCATAGGTTTCGACGCCGTCGGCGGTCAGCACGACATAATCGTCGCTGTCCTGATAACCGAGCCGTACACCAGCGCAACCGACCTCATTGCCAAAGGAGCCGGCAAGGACGTCAGCCGCCGCCGGCCCGGCGGCAAGGATCACCGCGGCCATTGAGATAATCGCTCCGTGGCTCGCCAAGCTCAAACGCCCGTCGCCGGGATGCCCGTCCGTTCCACCTTGCGCGGCGCGGAAATTTCCTTCCACGTCGACAGCGCCCGGTTGACCGCCGCGTTCGGCTCGCGAGCGACGAACTCGCCATGGCCGGGCTTCGCCTTGACCTCGTTTTCCTCGATCGACAGTTCGCCGCGCGAGAAGACGAAGCGCGGCAGGCCGGTTACCTCAAAACCTTCGAAGACATTGTAGTCGATCACCGACTGCTGCTTCTTGGCCGTGATCTTCTTCTTGCGCTTCGGGTCCCAGACGATGATGTCGGCGTCCGCGCCTTCGACGATGGCGCCCTTCTTCGGGTACATGTTAAGGATCTTGGCGATGTTGGTCGAGGTCACCGCGACGAACTCGTTCATCGTCAGCCGGCCGGTCTTAACGCCGGTCGTCCACAGCACCGGCAAACGATCCTCGAGCCCGCCCGTGCCGTTCGGGATCTTGGTGAAGTCGCCGACGCCGTTGCGCTTTTGTTTGGTGGTGAAGGCACAATGGTCGGTCGCCACCACTTGCAGCGACCCGGCCTGCAGGCCGGCCCACAGCGAATCCTGGTGCAGTTTGTTGCGGAAGGGCGGGCTCATCACCCGGCGCGCCGCGTGGTCCCAGTCCTTGTTGAAATATTCGCTCTCGTCCAGCGTCAGGTGCTGGATCAGCGGCTCGCCGAATACCCGCATGCCTTTCTGGCGCGCCCGGCGGATGGCTTCGTGCGCCTGCTCGCAGGAGACATGCACGACATAGAGCGGCACGCCGGCCATGTCGGCGATCATGATGGCGCGGTTGGTCGCCTCGCCTTCCACTTCCGGCGGGCGCGAATAGGCGTGTCCCTCCGGACCACTATTTCCCGCCGCAAGCAGCTTCTGCGACAGCGCCGCCACCACGTCGCCATTCTCGGCATGGACCAGCGGCAGCGCGCCAAGATCGGCACAGCGCTGGAACGACGAATAGAGCTCGTCGTCATCGACCATCAGCGCGCCCTTGTAGGCCATGAAATGCTTGAACGAGGTAATGCCCCTGTCGACGACGGTGGCCATCTCGTCGAACACCTGCTTGCCCCACCAGGTGATCGCCATGTGGAAGGAATAGTCGCAGGACGCTTTCGAGGTCTTGTTGTCCCACATCTGCAGGGCCTCGAGCAGCGACTGCTGCGGCGCCGGCAGACAGAAATCGACGACCATCGTCGTGCCGCCGGCAAGGGCCGCGCGGGTACCGGATTCAAAGTCGTCGGCCGAATAGGTGCCCATGAACGGCATTTCGAGATGGGTATGCGGGTCGATGCCGCCCGGCATCACATAGCAGCCGCTGGCGTCGAACTCATGGTCGCCATGCAAATCCGAGCCGATGCCGATGATCTTGCCGTGCTTGAACAGCACGTCGGCCTTCCACGTGCGGTCGGCGGTGACGATGGTGCCATTCTTGATGACTTTGGACATTTTCATGTTCCCTTTGTTCTCTTCGCGCTTCTTGTGAGCGGCGTTGCGAGGCTATCCCATCATTCGACAATCACCGCCGTGTCGACGACCGCATGGAACAGCACGTCGGCGCCGGCCGTTGCCCATTCCTTGGTGATTTCCTCGGCCTCGTTGTGGCTGAGACCGTCGACGCAGGGGCACATCACCATTGCGGTGGGTGCGACGCGGTTGATCCAGCAGGCGTCATGGCCGGCGCCGGAGACGATGTTGCGATGCGTATATCCCAGGCGCTCCGCCGCATCCCGCACAGCCTTGACGCAGCCCGCGTCGAAAGTGACCGGGTCGAAATGGCCGACCTGCTCGATTTGATATTTGATGTCGAGCGCGTCGCAGATCGTGTCGATGCCTTCGCGGATGCGCCCGTCCATGGCGTCCAGCACCTCCTTTTCCGGCGAGCGGATGTCGATGGTGAAGACGGTGCGCCCGGCGATGATGTTGCGCGAGTTCGGATAGACCTCCATATGGCCGACCGCGCCGACGGCGTCGGGCTGATAGTCCATGGCGATCTCGTGCACCAGTTCGATCACCCGCGCCATGCCGAGCCCGGCATTGCGCCGCTTCGGCATCGGCGTCGAGCCGGTGTGCGCCTCCTTGCCGGTCAGCGTCACCTGCAGCCATTTCAACCCTTGCCCGTGGGTGACGACACCGATATCGATGCCCTCGTCCTCAAGGATCGGGCCCTGCTCGATGTGCAATTCGAAGAAAGCGTGGATCTTGCGCTCGCCGACTTTCTCGGTGCCCTTCCAGCCGATCCGTTCGAGCTCCTCGCCGAATTTCTTGCCGTCCTTGTCGACATGCGAATAAACGTCGGCCTGGTCGAGCACGCCGGCGAATACCCCGGACGCCATCATCGCCGGCGCAAAGCGGGCGCCTTCCTCGTTGGTCCAGTTGGTGACGACGATCGGGTGCTTGGTCTTGATGCCGAGATCGTTGAGCGAGCGCACGACCTCCAGGCCGCCGAGCACGCCGAGCACGCCGTCATACTTGCCGCCGGTCGGCTGGGTGTCGAGATGGCTGCCGACATAGACCGGCGGCAGGCTGGGGTCGGTGCCTTCGCGACGGGCAAACATCGTACCCATCTCGTCGACGCCCATTTCGAGCCCCGCCTCATCGCACCAGCGCTTGAACAGATGCCGCCCTTCGCCGTCCTCGTCGGTAACGGTCTGGCGATTGTTGCCGCCGGCAATGCCGGGGCCGATCTTCGCCATCTCCATTATCGAATCCCACAAACGGTCTGAATTGATTCGCAAATTCTCGCCGGGGGCGGCCATATTCTAAAACCTCATTGGTTGTGGCACGCCAGCGTCCCCCTCCCCCTCGAGGGGAGGGTGGCCGCGAAGCGGTCGGGTGGGGTCGGCTGACATGCGCGCGACCTTCTCCTTGACCACCTGTGCGACATGCCAGGCGCTGTTTATGACATCGGGCTCATCGACGCGAAAGATATCGAACCCGAGCGATCGCAGATAGGCATCACGGACGGCGTCGTGCCGTTTGCCCTTCTCCTGTTCGTGCAGATCACCATCGACTTCAACGACCAGCTTTACCGCAAGGCAAGCAAAGTCGACGATATAAGGCCCGATCGGACACTGGCGGCGGAACTTGATGCCGGCCGATTTCAATTCGCGCAGTTCATACCACAGCAGGGATTCGCCTTTGGTCGCATGAACTCGAAGCGCGCGCGCCTTTTGGCGCATTTCGAAGCTCACGCGGGTCCGGGGCATCATAGGCACCTATGCGGCCGAAGGTCAGGCTGGCGCACTGCCGCACCGACCCCACCCGGCCGCTTCGCGGCCACCCTCCCCTCGAGGGGGAGGGAAAGCTGCGGCAAATTCGTCAATCCACGGCCCTCAGCACTTCGCGCACATGGTCGATCAATTCGTTGATCTGACCTTTGGTGATGATCAGCGGCGGCGATAGCGCGATGATGTCGCCGGTGGTGCGGATCAATGCACCACGCTCGAACGCCTTGACGAAAGCCGAGAAGGCCCGCTTCGTCGGCTGGCCGGTGATCGGCGCCAGCTCGATCGCGCCGATCAGGCCGATGTTTCTGATATCGATGACGTTCGGCTCGCCCTTCAGCGAGTGCAGCGCGTCCTCCCAGTACGGCGCCAGTTCCTCGCCGCGCGTCAGCAGCCCCTCTTCCTTGTAGGTGTCGAGCGTGCCCAACGCCGCCGCGCAGGCGATCGGATTGCCCGAATAGGTGTAGCCGTGGAAGAACTCGATCATGTGCTCGGGCCCAGTCATGAACGCGTCGTGGATTTCCTTCTTTACGAACACCGCGCCCATCGGGATGACGCCGTTGGAGACGCCTTTGGCGGTGGTCATGATATCCGGCGTGACACCGAAATAGTCGGCGGCGAACGGCGTGCCGAGACGGCCGAAACCGGTGATGACTTCGTCGAAGATCAGCAAGATGCCGTGCTTGGTGCAGATCTCGCGCAGCCTCTCGAGATAGCCCTTCGGCGGCAGGATGACGCCGGTGGAACCGGCCACCGGCTCGACGATGACGGCGGCAATGGTCGAGGCGTCGTGCAGTGCGACGATGCGCTCCAGCTCGTTCGCCAGTTCCGCGCCATGCTCCGGCACGCCCTTGGTGAAAGAGTTCTTTTCCGGCAGATGCGTGTGTGGCATGTGATCGACGCCGCCGAGCAGCGTGCCGAACATCTTGCGGTTGGTGACAATGCCGCCGACGGAGATGCCGCCGAAATTGACGCCGTGATAGCCGCGCTCGCGGCCGATCAGACGGGTGCGCGAGCCCTCGCCTTTTACGCGGTGATAAGCGATTGCCATCTTCAGCGCCGTCTCGACCGATTCCGAGCCGGAATTGGTGAAGAACACATGGTCCATGCCCTTCGGCGCGATGTCGACCAGCCGGTTCGCCAGCTCGAACACGATCGGATGGCCCATCTGGAACGCGGGTGCGTAGTCAAGCTCTGCCGCCTGGCTCTGGATCGCCTCGGTGATCTTCGGGCGGCAGTGGCCGGCATTGACGCACCACAGGCCGGCGGTGCCGTCGAGCACCTTGCGCCCGTCGCTGGTCGTGTAGTGCATGTCCTTGGCCGACACCATCATGCGCGGCGCCTGCTTGAACTGCCGGTTTGCCGTGAACGGCATCCAGAATGCGCTGAGATCGTTCGGCGTGACTTTCAGCCGGTTGGACATGACCAAGACTTCCCCTTGTAACCTGTTTCGGTGCGGCTAACGCTTGGTCTTTCCAACGCTTGGTCTTCGCGACGTTTTCGTGCTACGCAAATTTTTGACCGGTTGGACAAACGTTAGCACCGCCTTATCAGCGGTCAAGGGATTACTAGCGGAAATGCGGCTTTCGAAGTGCGCTCCACAGGGCGAGGAAAAACTGGTCCAGAGAATTGGTCCAGACACTCCTCACGGCGAAGGTTTTGCGGGGTGACGGGGGCGGTCGAAAGCTCCCCTCCTCGCCGCACCCGCATTCAGCTGGAAAAGCGCGAGCTCATCCTGGAGGCGGCGCTAGAAGTCTTCTCCACCAACGGTTTTCGCGGCTCGACCATCGACCAGATCGCCGAAGCCGCCGGCATGTCGAAGCCGAACCTGCTCTATTATTTCCGCCGTAAGGAGGACATCCACGAGACGCTGATGCAGCGGCTTCTCGACACCTGGCTGGCGCCGCTGCGCGAACTCGACGACATCGGCGATCCGCTAACCGAACTGCGCAGCTACATCAGGCGCAAGCTGGAAATGGCGCGCGATTTCCCGCGCGAGAGCCGGCTGTTCGCCAATGAGATCCTGCAGGGCGCGCCGCGCATCATGCCGATGCTGGAAGGGGAGTTGAAGACGCTGGTCGACGAGAAAGCCAACGTCATCAAGGGCTGGATGCGCGCCGGCAAGATTGCCCGCACCGACCCCTGGCACCTGATCTTCTCGATCTGGGCGACGACGCAGCATTATGCCGATTTCGACGTGCAGGTCCGCGCCGTGCTCGGCCCCGATCGCGGCGGCGACGGCCGCTTCGAGGACGCCGCAAGATTTCTCGAGCAACTGTTCATCGACGGGCTGAAGCCGAAGGGCTGAGGCAGCTCGGCTGTCGCAAACCTCCCCCATTGCTTCGTCATCCTGGGGCGCAGCAAGGAGCGGAGCGACGCAGCGCAGACCCCAGGATCCATGCCGTGACCTCAGAGCGTTGCTGCGGTGCAGGATTCTGCTCCGCTGCACTCTTCCGTTAAGGTTACGGCATGGATCCCAGGGTCTCCGCGACGCCGCTTCGCGGCTGCTACGCCCCAGGATGACGAAGCTGGGTTCAGGCGCTGCGCCGCTCGGCCGGAAGCGTCTCCAGCAGCTGTTCGAGCTTGGCGATCGAGTTCTGCTCGGCGAGCGGCGTGTAGACGATCAGCTTCATGTCCGAGCCGTCGTCGATCGACAGGCTCATATGCTCGAACGCCATGGCGCCTGCCGTCGGATGCCTGACATGCTTCACACCCGACAGGTTGCGGGCCACATCGCGCAGCGGCCACCATGCCCGAAACTCCGGGCTCGAGCGCGTCATCAGCGCGATCAGCCGCTCGAAATCCGGATCGCCGACATATCTGGCGCTTTCTGCCCGGAATGACGCCAGCACGGCACGCGCCAGTTCCTCCCAGTCAACGAGCAGGCGCCGATGCTGCGGGCTGGTGAAAACCATATGGACGATGTTGCGGGCATCGCCCTCCAGCAGGCCATAGTCGCCAAACACGGCTGCCGCGGCAGAATTCCAGGCCAGCACGTCCCAGCGCCGCCCAAGGACATAGGCCGGCTGCAGGACCAGGCTCTGCAGCATGTGCAGCAACGGGCTATCGACCTTTTCCGGCGCGTCGACGCGACGCTCCGGCTGCGGGCGGCCGGCAAGGATGAACAGATGCCGTTGCTCGGCCGTGTCCAGGCGCAGCGCTCGGCTGAGCGCCGTAAGCACTTCCACCGAGGGCCGAACGTCACGGCCCTGCTCCAGCCAGGTGTACCAGGTCGTGCCGACGCCGGCGATCATCGCCACCTCCTCGCGCCGCAGCCCGGGTGTGCGCCGGCGCAGGCCGGTCGAGATGCCCGTGGCCGATGGCGTCAGCCTTTCGCGCCGCGAACGCAGAAAGGCGCCAAGCTCGCGGCGACGGCTGCCTTCGGCAGAATGCGTGGTGGAATCCATCGGCGCTATTATAGCAGTACCGATACCAGGATAAAGTTTGAACTGTTTGGCATGCGTCTGGTGCCCCATCTTTCTGCTCAGAGCGATGACATGGAGGCTCTGAACATGGAACTGAAAGACAAGACGATCCTGATTACCGGCTCGACCGACGGCGTCGGCAGAGTCGTGGCGCAAAGGCTCGGCGCCGGCGGCGCCCGCATCCTGGTGCATGGCCGCGACGCGACAAGGGGCAAGGCGACCGTGGCCGAGATCGAAGCCGCCGGCGGCAAGGCCGAGCTGCTTGTCGCCGATCTCTCCTCCCTGGCCGAGGTCCGCCGCCTCGCCGAAGCCGTCCGCGCTAGGACCAAGCGGCTCGATATCCTCATCAACAATGCCGGCGTCGGCACCGCCGGCCCCAACGCGAAACGACAGGTCAGCGCCGACGGCTACGAGTTGCGCTTTGCCGTCAACTATCTCGCCGGCTTCCTGCTCACTACGGAGCTGCTGCCGCTGCTCAAGTCCAGCGCGCCGACGCGCATCGTCAACGTCGCCTCGGCCGGCCAGCAGGCGATCGACTTCGACGACGTCATGCTGACCCGCTCCTATGACGGCGTCCGTGCCTACTGCCAGAGCAAGCTGGCGCAGATCATCTTCACCATCGATCTGGCGGAGCAGCTGAACGGCACCGGCGTCACGGTCAACAGCCTGCATCCGGCAAGCTACATGAACACCACGATGGTGCGGCAGGCGGGCGTCACACCCTGGAGTTCGGTCGAAACCGGCGCCGAAGCCATCATCAATCTCGCCACATCGCCCACGCTGGAAGGGCGAAGCGGCCTCTATTTCGACGGCCAAAGGGAATCCCGCGCCGATGCGCAAGCCTATGACGCGAAGGCGAGGCAGCAGTTGCGTGAATTGAGCCTCGGTCTTGTCGGGCTCGCACCCGCTTCCGCTACATCGAAGAAAGAAAATTCATGATCGAGAAAACGCAGCACGCCGTGATCGTCGGCGGCTCCTCCGGCATCGGCCTCGCCACCGCGAAAAAGCTGCTCGGCCCGGGCATGAAGGTGACGATCACCGGGCGCAGCAGGGAAAGGCTCGACAATGCATGGCAAAGCCTTGGCGGCGCCGTCGAAAAAGCTGCCTTCGATGCCGCGAAGCCGGACGAGGTTCGCCGGTTCTTCAGCGATCTCGGCCCTTTCGATCACCTGGTGCTGGCCGCCAGCGGCGGCAAGGGGCTCGGTCCGTTCGAAACACTTGACCTGACCGATATCGGCGGCGGCGTCGACGAGAAGGTCCGGCCACAGCTCTCCTGCCTGCAGGCCGCCTTGCCGACGCTGAACAAGAGCGGCTCGGTGACTTTCATCTCGGCGGTGTCGGCGCAATTGTCGGCGCCGGGTATCGCCGGCATCGCCGCCGTCAACGGCATGCTGCTGACCGTGGTGCCGATCCTGGCGATGGAGCTGAAGCCGTTACGCGTCAATGTCGTGGCACCGGGCGTCATCGACACGCCGTGGTGGGATTTCCTGCCCGATGAACAGCGCCATGCGGTGTTTGCCGAGTATGCCGGCAAGACGCCGGTCGGCCGCATCGGCCGCGCCGAGGACGTCGCTGAGGCGATTGCGTTCCTGGTTTCGAACAGCTTCGTCACCGGCCAGGTGCTGACCTGCGACGGCGGCTTGCGGTATGCGGCCTAAGGCGGCTGCCTCCACGAGGCGTGTCAAAGCGACTGCGCGATCAGCGCCAGAAATCCTCCGGTCAGCGCGACGTTGCCGACAAAGCCGTTGATGCGGGACGCGCGCTCGGGCCCCTGATGATCCCAGAAATTGTGGAACATCGGCGTAGCAAAAACCAGGAACAGGATCAGGCATGCCGCCGCCGGAGCGGTCCAGATGCCCGCGATCACCAACGCTCCGGCGATGATCTGCAGGACGATCCCCAGCCACAGCACCGGCCGCGCCTGCGGCACGCCGCGCGTCGTCATCAATTGGCTCACCAACGCCGCATTCTGGATGTTGCGCAGGCCGGCAAAGACAAAGGCGCCGCCAAGCAGCAGGCGGGCGGCGAATAGAATCTCACTATCAAAGTTTGAAAACATGCTGTCGGTCCTTGGAAAAGAGGCGCGCGGCCCAAGGC
>NZ_JAMYQN010000031.1:0-35948 GCF_040320905.1 Mesorhizobium sp. M0590 | reverse complement strand
TATCGCGCCGCGCGCCACTATCCAATGGCCCGCCCCCCCCACCCCCCCGGCGCCCCCCCGGCCCCAACCATTTTTCCCCACGCTTTAAGTTGCACCGTTGGCCGGGCCCCGGTTATGGGGGCCCCCGGAGATTGAATGCCGCTTCATGCGAAGAGTTCGCCAGACGAGGATCTTTAAATATCTGTCTCGGGAAGGTCTCACGCGCGAACAATCGGAAGCCCTGGAAAAGGCCGCGTTCTTGATCATTAGCGCGCGGAAAGAAGCCGCGGCGCTACTGGCGCGGGCGGGAGTAACTTTACCTGATGATGGGTTTGGGTTCGGGAACCCTTGCAACGCGCACATAGAGGCGCACGGCAACTGCCCGTGCAACGATTACACGGGCGATGGTGGGCCATGTTTGACGCAGACTACCCTCGATACGGCCTCCCCCCGTCCCGGAGTTGCGGCCATCCACCATCAAAACATCTCTCCACGTAAGGCGTATTGGAGACAGTTGATGCGCACCATTTCTTTGATCCTAGCCTTGGTTATGCAATCGGTCATCACTGTATGTCTTGCGCAGCACGCCAAAACACCTTTCAAAAGGCCGGTTCCAGAAGAGCACAAGGGCTTCGTGGCAGAAATTGAGAGTGTTTTCAGGAAATATCCAAAGGCAATCGCTCGCTACAAACTCGTGGATATCGGCCTCGTAAATATTGGCGAGATGCCGCGCGTGGAGTGCACAGTGGAATGTGTGTTTGATTCTACTTGGGGCGGATGGTGTAAGACCGTTGTGATACGGAACGAGAAGAATAGCACCCTGCCGGTTTCCATTGCCCGGTTGCTAGTCGACAGACACGCGCTTTATGATGGCTGCTGAAGCGCCGATCGGGCCCGTTGCCCGAGATCGTTGTGCGGGAGGGACACTATGGCCAAACAGGAGCAGTGGCAGCTGGAAGGCAGCGCCGCGGACCTCTACGAGCGCTACCTAGTCCCGGCAATCACAGCCCTGTGGGCTGCGGACCTGATGGATCGTGCTGCGCCTCAATCTGGTGAGCGGATTCTGGACGTAGCTTGCGGCACCGGCGTGGTGGCACGCTCGGCTGCCGAGCGTATGGGAAGTGGGCAGGTCGTCGGCCTCGACATCAATACGGGCATGCTCGCCGTTGCTCGGTCGCTCCCGAGAGGCGCTGGAGCGCGTATCGACTGGCACGAGGGAAGCGCGCTCGAAATGCCGTTCCCTGACTCCGCCTTCGATCTGGTTCTTTGCCAGCTCGGACTGCAGTTTTTTCCGGATCGATCTAGTGCGCTCCGTGAGATGTTCCGGGTTCTGGTGCCTGACGGCCGACTGGCTTTAAACGTTTTCAGCGCTATTGAGCACACTCCTGCGGCGAAGGCGCTGGCGGATGCCTTGGATCGACACCTCGGTCCAGGCGCTTCGGCAACGAAAAGGTCTGAGCATTCACTCGCTGATGCGGACGAGCTTTACCGATTGGTGGCCGAGGCGGGATTTCGTCAGGTGACCATCCACACGACGACACAGAACATCCGATTTCCCTCGTCGAGGGAATATGTGCGACTACAATTGGCGGCGACTCCGCAGGCCGGGCTGGTCAGCGGAATGGATGCCGGACATCGGGAAGCAGTCATCGCAGCGATCACCGGTGATCTAAATTTTTCGCTGGCAATCTATTCAACTGAAGGGGAGCTGATGTTCCCCCAAGAGGCCCACGTCGTGCTCGCACGCAAGTAGCGTAGCTGACCGATGAGCCATGGCACCGACGCGCTGGGGGGGTTGGGGCGCGACCACCTGTGGGTCGACGTAGCTCAGGACAGCAGCCACGACGCCGACGATCATCTGGAGACGCGCCAGGGCGATCGCCTCATTGTCCTTGAAGAATGCGAAACGCAAAAACCGCGCTCCATCGGAACGCGGCTTTGCCAGATACGCATGGCGCTTCGCCAACAATACACTTGCGAAACTAACGGCGAAACTTACGGGCTCCGGTACGCGAGACCTGATCCGGAGCGCCGGGCGGATGTCCGCCTCGCAATCCGTTTTAAACGCATATCGTTACTGCAGGGTTAGCAAGAGCTTAAGCAAATCTAAATTTGCCGGCTTTCCGCTTTGGGCAGATCGAAACCTGTGAACTTGGAGCTTACGCCGGGTTACCACGGAGGAAATTAATGATGCCGGAAAAATCCGCGCCGGCATTCCCTTGTGCGTTGAACAGCGCATAGAGCTGGGCTGCCTCGGCGCCGAGCGGCGTTGCCGCACCGACGCTCTGTGCGGCCTCCTGCGACAGTTTGAGGTCCTTCAGCATCAGTGCCGCCGCGAAGCCAGGCTTATAGCCATTGTTGGCGGGCGATGTCGGCACCGGGCCGGGCACCGGGCAGTAGGTGGTCAGCGACCAGCACTGGCCGGACGAGGTCGAGGCGACGTCGAACAGCGCCTGGTGCGACAGGCCGAGCTTTTCCGCCAGCACGAAGGCCTCGGCAACGCCGATCATCGAAATGCCCAAAATCATATTGTTGCAGATCTTCGCCGCCTGTCCTGCGCCGTCGTCGCCGCAATGAACGATGCGGCCGGCCATCGGCTTGAGGATTGGTTCGGCCTTGGCGAAGGCCTCCTTCGAACCGCCGGCCATGAAGGTCAGCGTGCCGGCCGCCGCACCGCCCGTGCCGCCGGAGACCGGCGCGTCGATCGTCAGCAATCCGTGCTTGGCGGCGATGGCATGGGCCTTTCGGGCCGACTCGACATCGATGGTCGAGGAATCGATGAACAGCGCACCTTTTTTCGCCTTGGCCGCGATGTCTGCGTAAACCGACAGAACATGCTTGCCGGCCGGCAACATGGTGATGACCGCATCGGCATCCTTCACCGCCGCAACGGCATTGGCCATGACGACGACGCCGTGCTCCCTGGCAATGACGAGGTTCTCCGGCACCAGGTCGAAGCCGTGCACGGCATATCCGGCCTTGACCAGGTTGGCGGCCATCGGATTGCCCATATTGCCGAGGCCGATGAAGGCGATGGTGGTCATAATGGCGCTCCGTGAGTAGAATAGTGAATAGTGAATAGTGAATAGTCAGTAGTCAGTAGTCAGTAGTCAGTAGGGATCATGTATTACTCATGGTCTATATGATAGACTCACCATTCACCATTCACCATTCACTAAATTCTCTATCGTCCGATCAGCGCGCGAGCGATGATGACGCGCATGATCTCGTTGGTGCCTTCGAGGATCTGGTGGACACGCAGGTCCCGCACCAGCTTCTCGATGCCGTAGTCGTGCAGGTAACCATAGCCGCCATGCAGCTGCAGGGCGTCGTTGGCGACGTTGAAGCCGGTGTCGGTGACGAAGCGCTTGGCCATCGCCGACCATTTCGAGGCATCCGGCGCGTTGCGGTCGAGCTTCGAGGCGGCGGTGTAGAGGAAGACGCGCGCTGCCTGCAGTTCGGTCTCCATGTCGGCGAGCTTGAACTGCAGCGCCTGGAACTGGTTGATCTTCGAGCCGAAAGCCTTGCGTTCGGCGGTGTAGGCGAGTGCCTTGTCGAGCGCCGATTGCGCGCCGCCGAGCGAGCAGGCAGCGATGTTCAACCGGCCGCCGTCCAACCCGGCCATGGCGATGCCGAAACCGGCGCCCTCGACCGACAGCAGGTTTTCCGCCGGCACCTTGCAGTCCTCGAAGACGACCTGGCGGGTCGACTGCATGTGCCAGCCCATCTTGCGCTCGTTGGCGCCGAAGGAAAGGCCGGGCGCATCGTTCGGCACGACGAAGGTGGAAATGCCTTTCGGCCCGTCGGCGCCGGTGCGCGCCATGACGACATAGAGGTCGCTGTCGCCGGCACCGGAGATAAACTGCTTGGCGCCGTTCAGCACATAGTCGCCGCCGCTTTTGACCGCACGCGTCTTCAGCGCCGCGGCATCGGATCCCGAACCCGGCTCGGTCAGGCAGTAGCTGGCCAGCCATTCCATCGAGGTCAGCTTCGGCAGGAAGCGCCGACGTTGCTCGTCGCTGCCGAAGCGGTCGATCATCGATGCCGCCATGTTGTGGATCGAGATGAAGGCGGAAAACGCCGGATCGGCACGCGAAAGCGCCTCGAAGATCAGCACGGCGTCGAGCCGGCCGAGCCCCGAGCCGCCGACGTCGTCGCGGACATAGATGCCGCCAAGGCCGAGCGGACCTGTCTCGCGGATCACATCGGCGGGGAAATGCTTGTTGCGATCCCAGTCGAGTGCGTTCGGCGCCACACGGTCGGCGGCGAAGGCTTGCGCCATCTCCTGGATGGCGCGCTGGTCTTCGTTGAGTTCGAACTGGCTGGTGCCCGCATCGACAGCGGCGTCCATGGCGTGCTCCCTGATGTTTCCGGCCTGCTGGCCTGTCGTTTTTGGCTTTGCGCGCCGTCCAATCTAGACCAATGATGCCGCCGCGCAACCCGATCCGTCTAGATCCAACTATCTGCGCAGCCGCTGTGCGCGAATGCGCTTTGGAGCAAAGTGTGACGACAAATTTCGACGAACTGCTTGGATGCTTCCATGCCTATCTCCAGACGTTCGATAATGCGCTGGTGCGCGACGCCGTGGCCCGGATCGGCTGGGACATGCCGGGCCGGCCGCTCGAACCGCATGCACTGCCTTGTCTCCTTCAGCTCGACCGTATCGTCGAACTCGCTCCCGCTGCGGCCAAGCCGCTGGCGCGGCTGGTTGCGGAGCGTCGCGGCGATCTGCGCTGGGGGCAAACCTATGGCGAGGCGGATTTCGGCAAGGTTTTCATCGACAATTACGGCTGGCTGGAGGTGTTCGGTACACGCGGCCATTTCGTCAATGAAGAGGTTGCGGCCGGCCTGCTGATCCTTGGACCCGACATCGTCTACCCCGATCATCACCATGTCGCGGAGGAGATCTACATCCCGCTGACCGGCGGCACCGAATGGCGCATGGGCGATGGCGGTTTTCACCTTCGAGCGCCGGGCGAGGTGATCCATCATGCCTCTGACGTCAGCCACGCCATGCGCACCGGCAAGGAGCCGCTGCTGGCGCTCTATCTCTGGCGTGGTGGGCCGCTGGCGGCCAAGTCGACGATCACCGCAACCGTTGCGCAGGGCAGGGACTGACATGGCCAAAGCGATCATGCTGCAGGGCACGGGTTCGGATGTCGGCAAGACGGTGCTCGTTGCCGGCCTCTGCCGCGCGGCGAAGAAGCGCGGCTTGAAAGTGCGGCCGTTCAAGCCGCAGAACATGTCCAACAACGCGGCCGTCGCCGATATTCCGGGCGATTCAGGCGGCGGCGAGATCGGCCGCGCCCAATGGCTGCAGGCGATCGCCTGCGGCGTGGCGCCGACCGTCCACATGAATCCGGTGCTGCTCAAGCCGCAGACCGATGTCGGCGCTCAAGTCGTCGTGCAGGGCAAGGTGTTCGGCGAAGCGCGGGCGCGCGACTACCAGGCGCTGAAGGCCCGGCTGATGGATGCGGTGCTGGACTCTTGGGCAAAGGTCGGCGAGGGCGCCGATCTGGTCATCGTCGAGGGCGCCGGCTCGCCGGCCGAGATCAATCTCAGGAGCCGTGACATTGCCAATATGGGCTTTGCGACGCGCGCCGGCGTGCCGGTGATCCTGGTCGGCGATATCGATCGCGGCGGCGTCATCGCCTCGGTCGCGGGCACCCATCTGATCCTGCCGGACGACGACCGGCGCATGATCGTCGGCTATCTCATCAACAAGTTCCGCGGCGATGTCTCGCTGTTCGACGATGGCATCGAGGCGATCGAAAAATTCACCGGTTGGCGCTGTTTTGGCGTCGTGCCGTGGCTGAAGGCGGCGGCGCGGCTGCCGTCGGAAGATTCCGTCGTGCTCGAGCGACTGGCGTCCGGCGAGAAGCGCGCGCTGAAGATCGCCGTGCCGGTGCTCTCGCGCATCGCCAATTTCGACGATCTCGACCCGCTCAAGGCCGAACCGCAGGTCGAGGTGGTGTTCGTGCCGCCTGGCCAGCGCTTGCCGCAGGATGCAGGGCTGGTGGTCATTCCCGGCTCGAAGTCGACGATCGGCGATCTCCTGAAATTCCGTGAGAACGGCTGGGACCGCGACCTTGCCGCGCACAGGAAACGCGGTGGCCATATCGTCGGCATTTGCGGTGGCTTCCAGATGCTCGGCCGTAGCGTGCGCGATCCCGACGGCATCGAGGGCAGCGTTACCGACACACAAGGGCTTGGCCTGCTCAACGTCGAAACAGTGATGGAGCCGGAAAAGACGGTGCGCAATATCAGCGCGCGCTCGGTGCCGTTCGATCTGCCGCTCGAGGGCTACGAAATCCATCTCGGCCGCACCACCGGTCCCGACACGCTGCGGCCGTCCGCCGTTATCAACGGCGTCGATGACGGCGCCATCTCGGCCGACGGCAAGGTATCGGGCACCTATATGCACGGGCTGTTTTCCGCCGACGCCTTCCGGGCGAAATTCCTCGAAAGCCTCGGCGTCAAAGGCGGCGGCATCGACTACCGCGCCGAGGTCGAACGGGCACTGGACGAGATCGCAGCCGAACTGGAAACCCACCTCGACTGCGACGCGATTTTTGGGCTGGCGCGTTAGATACTTTGCTTGAGCATGATCTTGTCCGAAAACCGGTCTCCACTTTTCGGGATCATGCTTTCTCGTCAGCCTTCGGCCAGTAGGTGCCGAACGACCAGACATTGCCTTCCGGATCGCGGCAGATGAATTCGCGGCTGCCATAGTCGCGGTCGGTGAGTTCTTCCAGAATCTCGGCGCCGGCGGTCTTTGCCCGCGCGTATGCCGCGTCTGCGTCAGCGACCGCAACGTAGATCGACTTGCCGCCGTCCGAACCCGGCGCGCCGACCATCTTGCCATAGGCGTCGTCGCGCGCCGTGCCGAGCATGATGATCGAGGAGCCGAACGCGAGTTCGGCGTGGTGCACCACGTCGCCTTCGCCATAGCGGGCGCGGACGCTGAAGCCGAAGGCCTCGCACAGCCAATCGATCATCTTGCCGGCATTCCTGTAGCGCAGCGCCGGATAAAGCCGCGGTGGTTCGGTGGTGTTCGGCATGGCTGATCTCCTTCAGCGGGTTGGTCGATCAACCCAGTCTGCGCGAAGGCCGGTTGCGCGTCTTGAAGAAATGTTACCTGGCGGCAAGGGCCGTCGGCGCGACGCCTGCGAGGTCGCGAAACTCGCGTACCAGATGCGCCTGGTCGGCATAGCCGCAGTCGGCGGCGATGTCGGCCCAAGCGCTGTTCGACTGTCTCGACAGCCCAAGCGCATGGTTGAAGCGGACAATGCGCGACAGCGTTTTTGGGCCGGTTCCGATCGCGTCCGAAAATTTTCCGTTAAGATGCTTGCGGCTCCAGCCAAGCTTTTCGGCCAGCGTCGAGATGCGGGTCCGCCCACGCGTCGAGACGATCGTCTCATAGGCCCAGACTATGTCGGCTTGAGTGCGGTCCGCGGTTGCCAACCGATCGCCGACGAAGGCTTCGGCGATGGCAAAGCGTGAGCTCCAATCCGGCGCATTGCCGAGCCTTTCGCGAAATGCGATGCCTTCAACGCCGAGCACGTCATCCAGGCCGACCATGCGGTCGGTCAGTTCGCTCATCGGCCGGCCGAAGAAGCGACGAGCGCCGAGCGGGGTGAAATTGACCTGCATACAGCAGGTGCCGCCGCAGGATTCGATCACCACCGGCCCGGCATAAAGGCCGGCGGCAAAACTGGCGAAGCGGTCATTGTCGCTGGGGTCCCTGCCGAGCCCAATGGCAAAGGGTTCGGCAAAGCTGATGACCAGCGGCACGGTCAGCGAGGCATATTCGATGGCGCGGAAATGGCCTGGCATGGTTTCGCGAAAGCCGCACATGTCGGTGACGACGCCCTGAAGCCGATGGCTCGGCGCGCGCCGCACCATCTCGAACCGATCGAGGCCTGGGCTTTCGTGGCGGCTGTCGTCTTTGCTGTCGGCGGGCATCAAGCTTTCCTTCCGCCAAGCAACTTTAACAGACCATCCGCCGGAATCAAAAGCGCCCGGTTTTGGCCGGGCGCTCCGAGTTGCCTGAGATTCTGAATTGTCTGGACGTGTTTAAGCGCCGCGCATCAGGCAGCCGGCGGCCAGCACAATGTAGGCGATGACGACAATCCACGCGGCATTCAAAGGGATGAACGCAAGAACGCCAAGCGCGGCGAGAACGCCGATGATGGCGATGACAAGAGATATAATGAAAATAAGCTGGGTAGGCGCACTGAGATTCATGTTCGGTCCCTCCTCAACATGATTCGTACAACGGCATACTATCAGTCGCGCGGTCACACACCAATGAGCGCACGCAGCGGGACTTGCCGGATTGGCCAGCAGTTTTATGGGAGTGGCCAGAACGGTGCGGCGCGTTCGATCAGAAGGGCATCGCTTCAGACGAATGACAGTTTCCAAATTGTGGCGGAGACCACCAATTGTCGATGTCGCCGCCGCCCCTCATTGCCCTGCCGGGCATTTCTCCCCGTATAGTGACGGGGAGAAAGGGCTGGTCGCAACGTCGGCGCCTTTTCTTGCAGCGCCTGCGATTGGCGAAATCGGTGACGAGAGCGCCCCTCTCCCCGTCACTAAACGGGGAGAGGACGCCGGCAGGCAGGTGAGGGGCAGCGCCAACGCCATAAAAGGGTGAGGAGGCGAATTCAAAACCTGAAGCGATTGTCCTTTTCACCATTCGCACCCCGTTTGCGCAAATCCGATTCCGCGCTACCTTCCGAACGAATCGGAAGGGGCTGATGGCGATGGGATTGCTGGACCAGATACGCTCGATTTTCGACGGCGACCCCGGCGTGCGCAAGGTGGCGGACGATCCGGTGCTGTCGGCGGAGCTGCTCATGTTGTTCCGCATGATCCTGGCCGACGGTTCGGTCAGCGAAAGCGAGATGACCGCGTTCAGGCGTATCTGCCGCGACGCCTTCGGCATACCCGAAACCAGCGTCGACAGCGTCATCGAATATCTCAACGATTTCGGCTACGAGACCAACAGCTCGCAGGCCGTCGCCCAATTCCGCGACCTCGACGTCGAACGGCGCAAGCTGCTCGCCCGCCACATGGCCGAGATCGCCAAGGCCGATTCGCAACTTGCCGGGAGCGAGATGCAGCTGTTGCGCCGCACGCTCGACCTGCTCGACATCAGCCCGGCCGATTTGGTCAAGCCGCAAGGCTGAGGCATCGGCTGACTATTGACGTTCTGAACGTCATTTTGTCTGTCAGGATAACCTGTCACTGAAATTGCCGTGTCTCACTTACGGGGCGCAGTCCAGCACTGTCATCGCAATTCCCGTTTTGTACATCTGGCGAAAATTCTCTAGGTATCTAATTGCTCTGTTTCCCTTGGCGCATCCATCGCAAACTTCTTAAACTCTCAAATAATGCTCGATAAGTTCCTTGCCCCTCCGTGTCCCTTGAAGGTATCGTCCTTTACGGTCACATAAAACCAATCGATCTCGTCGTCATACTGAAAGCTTACGTCTGTAAAATTTCTTCCCTGGAGCTGCGTCCGGCGCAAATCTATTGAAACTTCCCATCCAGGATTGTCGATCGTATCAATTTTTACGCCGTATTGGTGTTCCCAATCGCCGTTGCACTGCCCTTGGTACCACTCCTCCAACCACTCGAGCATCGATAGGTCGACCACTAGCCACTCCTGTTAGTCGGTTGGAACAGAAGGAGGTTATCGCCTCCTTTGTGGGATTTGGCTTTGCAGGGTCTCCGACGCACCGTTTCGCTGCCTTCTTAGCCATTCTAATGTCCGCCATTGTCGCCGGTCGAACCCTGGATTGGCAGCTTGCGCTGCCAACGGATTGGCAAATTTGTATACCTTGCTGCTATTGGTAGTATCCTTTTTGAAAGATTAGCACTGTCTCGACGGGCGCCATGGAATCTTCTTTTGCCAACGGGGCATAAATACTAACCCCTAGGCTAAGAGCGATTGCCCCATCAATTTCTTCTTCGATTTCTTGGCCCAATGAAATAAGTGCACGTTTCGCGATTTCAAACCCTGTTCCTAGAAATCGAACCCCATTCAGAGAAGGAGCGGCAGGACTCGTGAACTCGACCGCGTTCAATTTTCCGGATTTACTATAGTAACAAAATACCCCAATATTTTCGAAATAGTCGCAAGGAAACGTATCCCTGATAGATCGTTTGAATGTTCGAAAATTTGTCCCAAGACGCCGTCTAATCTGATTCGGGGACATTCCAAACTCTATTTCCCCGGCGCCTGTGAAAGGTATGATCTTGAACTCAGTCATCAAAAACCGTGCCCTACGGCTTCGTGCTCTTGACGAGCCGCCGGCTAATGGGTGTCACCGTAATTCGTAATGCGACCGTAGTGCGTAATTCCGGATCATGTCGTAATTCGGAGAGGAGATATGGAAAAGAGTGCGCTGTAATTCCTTACACAGCAATCAGTACGAACTGGTTTGGAAGTAAGGCTAATTGAGCGATGGTCTTCCCATTTTCGCTACTGAATTCAATCTCGTATGCCTCCTCGGGATAAGAATGCTCTTCAACAACGACTCCTAACGCTCCGGCCTGAAGGGATTCTCCCGGCATATCACAAATCAATCTCACAACGTCGTTGATCTTTGGTTTCATAGCGGGACTCTACTTCACGAATAGTGTCATCAGCGACGGGACGTTTGAACCGGGGGCTAAAAATCCACCCGGTGCGAACCTCAACGGTGCCGGCCGGACCTGTAACAGTTACGTCCACCGCATATCGAGCTCCGTATTATCAACAACCCGTCTGGCCGGAGGCATCGCGCACGCTGGTCGTGGTGTGGGTCAGCGTGCCCAGCGTGACGTCCCGGCGGGCGAGCTTGCCAAAGCCGTCATACTTGTTGCCTTGCGTTGCCCCAGGGTTGGTGGAGGTGAGCTGGCCGATGTTGTAGAAGCCGGACGCCGCTATGCGGGCAAGGCGGGCCATGTGGTCAATCTACGTGCAATGATAGCCGGGCGAACGCGATAAAAGTGCACCGAAATTGCGAAATTCTCTCCAGTTCCTGCCGCACAATAGCGGCCACTAAGTAATGACCCGCGTCATTTAGGATCTGTGAATGGCAACTAACGACCTTGTGCACTGGCCCGATAATCCAACAACTCTTGCATTTCTACAATCTCTTCCCCGTATTGTCCCGTGACCTTAATGGTGTGGGTGTCAAGATCAACCAGACTCTTCAGGAACAAAATGGTGGGCCGCGCGTGCTCAATTCGAACCAAACCTAAAAGCCTTATCGCATAGAGCGAATTCGCATCCCCGCCTCCTTTTTGGGCCAAAGACATTTTCAATTCTTCCTGCAATTTTTCAATATCGTCGTAAATGCCAACATAAGAGTCCGTAAGCGATCGAGTTACTTGATCAAAATCTTTCGTTCTCTCGTCCAATTGCAATGGAGTCGCAAGATTCTTATCAATCAATCTCGTCCATATAAAAAGGTAAAGTGCACCAGTATCCTCATTAAATTCTTCATATTTCGTATTCCAGTCTATGAACTCCTTCGCAATTTGCGAGGTTACGCGTGATATACATTTCTCCTCAACTGCTCGCCAAGTGAACGGCCAATTATCTGCAAAGATTCCATTTGAACAGTTCAGTATCTCAGGAGTTGATGGCACAGTACAGGCCGATCCTCCGAAAACCAAAATTGCAACAAATCCGGCAAGTTTCAATGCTATTTTAAAATGCATGATGGCAACTCCTCACGGACCAATTGGGAAATCATTTACCTGTAAACTCGCACTACCCACCTTATTCGGGCCGATTACATTCATAAGCGAGTTATAGTCTTTATTGTTCTCCACCAAACAACCCAGTGACATCCCTCCTTCACTAGTCGTGGGGCTCCTCCCCGGATGAATAGTCCGCCCGATGCAAATTAGCCGCTGACGCCGCCAAAAAAGTTCCGCGCGGCATTGACGAGAGGCCGGCTAGTGGGAGTCACCGTAATTCGTAATTCACATCGTTACCGTCATTCCTTGATCAATGGGGTTTCAGCTGCTCGATCAGAATCAATTCGACGGCTTGATATCCGTGTAAACCGTCCTGCTCCAAATCGCCCGCCGAAGCTACGCTAGTTTGGCTCTCTAGCTTCGATGGATCAGACTCTGAGTATTTTCGAATAAGAATTCGGTTGGAAAGGCTTTCTTTGTGAACGAAGGTTGGCATAGGCCATTTGTCTTCTGCCCAGCTCTTCATTTGACCAATAATTGGCCAAGTTCCATTTATTAAACCGAGATCGCCACACCGTAGGCACCTGACTGCATTATCTGGACTAAGGTCATTTAATTCATCCGCCTTTGGCAATTCCAGACGCATTGGTCCAAATAGATATACTAGAATAATCTTTCCCATTGGGGCCATATGAGCTACCAAGCCAAGCCCATAGCCACCTGATCTCAACGGAATGGCAAACAGGGTGCCTTCCTTGTAGGGTAGTTTTCTCACTTTAAGGTTACCTTTACTACAGATGCCGGCGTGATGCGGAAGGCGCGAGTGGTGATTAGTTACGGCTTTGTTGGAGCGCCAAGCTCTCGTGTGTTTGGGGGCTATCCGTTGCTGCCAGTCGTTTTGCTTAGCTTAAGCGCGACGATGCGGAGAATACGCGGCAGGACAAAGCCGAACGGGCGAGGCAGAAAACATACATTAATACCGCAATTTCCAAACCTAAGTTCGCTAAATCTCCTTCGCGCGCAAAGGGACGATCAGGTCCGGGTTGCGCGATCGGCGATCGGCCCAATGGCCCCATATTTTTTCTACTTTCATAGGCTGGCCACAAACAGTCGTCTCCCCCACGTCGCCAACCACCGGAGCCTCCTCGTGGGGCGAGCCACCGGTCTCGCCCCGTCCTTCGGACCCCACAGTGGGAGATCGGAAGGCCCGTGCCCCTTGCGGCTCAGCCCTGTTCGTGCAGCCGTTTTGCAATCGCCCGGTGCAGGTCTGGAGCAGCAGTGATCAGCGCCTTGGCGGCTTCTGATTGCGGGTGGTCGAGTACTTCGCTCGTCCTGCCGCGCTCGACGATCTTGCCGTCATGCATGACCATCACCTCGTCGGTGATGGCGCGGGCGACGGTCAGATCATGGGTGATGAACAGATAGGCGATGCCGAGTTTTTGGTTGAGCTCGGCGAACAAATCGAGGATCTGCGCGCGGATCGAGACGTCGAGCGCCGAGACCGGCTCGTCGGCGACGACCAGCTTCGGCCGGGTGATGATGGCGCGGGCGATCGAAAGGCGCTGGCGCTGGCCGCCCGAAAACTCGTGCGGGTATTTGTCCATGTCGCCTGGTGAGAGGCCGACCTCGTGCAGCGCATGCGCCACCATCTCGCGCCGCGCGGCGGGCGCCGGCTTCTTCTCCAGCACATGCAGCGGCTCGGCCACCAATCTCTCGACCTTCTGGCGTGGGTCGAACGAACCATACGGGTCCTGGAACACGACCTGCATGTCGCGCCGCGCCGGCCTCAGCTCCGCCTCGCTCTTGCCGGTGAGGGTGTCGCCGCGGAAGCGGATTGTCCCTGATGTCGGCCTGTCCAGCGCCAGGACCATGCGGGCAAGCGTCGACTTGCCGCAACCGGAACGGCCGACCAGCGCCACCGACTGACCGGGCGCCATGGAGAAGGAGACATCGTCGACGGCGCGGATGGGAGCCCCTCGCTTGAGCAGCGATATGCGCCGTGCCGGATAGTCGCGCGTCACGCTGTCTACCTCAACCAGAGGTTTTCCTTGGCCGACGCTGTGCCTAGCCCGCGCGGGCACATGCATCGAGGCCTGCGCCAGCTGGCGCGTATAGGGATGAAGCTGTCCGGACAGAATGCGCGCCGTGTCGCCGGCCTCCATCACCTCGCCATGGCGCAGGATGGTGATGCGGTCCGCCATCTCGGTCACCACCGCGAGGTCGTGCGAGATAAGCAGCAGCCCCATGCGGTTTTCCGCTACGAGGTCGCGCAGCAGGTCGAGGATCTGCGCCTGCAGCACCACGTCGAGCGCCGTTGTCGGCTCGTCGGCGATCAGCAGCTTGGGCTTCAGCGCACAGGCGATGGCGATGACGACGCGCTGGCGCTGGCCTCCGGACAGCTCATGCGGATAACGCGACAGCGGGAACTGCGCCGCCGGCAGGCCGACCCGGTCGAGCATTTTTCGCGCCCGTTCCTCGGCGTCGCCGCGGCTCGCCCTGGTGTGCCAGCGAATACCCTCGGCGACCTGCTCGCCGATGGTCTTGACCGGGTTGAGCGCCGTCATCGGCTCCTGGAACACCATGCCGATGTCGTCGCCGCGCAGCGCGCACATCTGGTCCTCGCTCGCCGCCAGGATGTCGATGCCGTCGAAGGTGATGCGTCCGCTGGCGTGCGCCGCCCAGGGCAGTAGCTGCATCACGGTGAGCGCTGTCATCGACTTGCCGGAGCCGGATTCGCCGACCAGCCCCATCACTTCGCCGGGCGCGACGGAAAGTTCGATGTCTCTGAGGATGGGCGTGCCGCCGATGGTCAGCGACAGCTTCTCGATTTCGAGCAGGCTCATCGCTGCCGCCGCGATTTCGGATCGAGGATATCGGCAATGCCGTCGCCGAGCAGGTTCAGGCCAAGCACGGTGATGACGATCGCCATGCCCGGAAAGATCGCCATCCACGGCGCCACCACCATGCGGGTCTGGGCGTCGAACAGCATGCGGCCCCAGCTCGGCATCGGTGGCTGCGTGCCCAGCCCGACATAGGAAAGCCCGGCTTCGGCCAGTATGCCCAGCGCGAACTGGATGGTGCCTTGCACCAGCAGCAGCGTGTTGATGTTGGGCAGCACATGTTCGATGCTGATCAGCGTCCTGCTCTTGCCGGCGGCGCGGGCGGCGAGGATGAATTCGCGCGGCCAGATCGCCAAGGCGCCGGCGCGGGCGACGCGGGCGAAGACCGGGATGTTGAAGATGCCGATGGCAATGATGGCGTTGAACGCGCCCGGCCCGAAGATGGCGGTGATCATGATTGCCGAAAGCAGCGCCGGAAAGGCGAAGACCAGGTCGTTCAGCCGCATCAGCACGTCGTCGGCGGTGCCGCCGCGCGCCGCGGCAAAGGCGCCGAGCGGCACGCCGACGCCCATGCCGATGCCGACCGCCACCAGCGCCACGGCAATCGAGTTGCGGGCGCCGACCATGATCATCGACAGGATGTCGCGACCGAAATGGTCGGTGCCGAACCAGTGCGCCAACGATGGCGCCTGGGTCTTGTCGGAAATGACCAGCCTGGTGACGTCGTAAGGCGTCCACACGAAGGAGAGGATCGCGACCGCAGCCACCAGTGCGGTGATGACGAAGCCGGCGAGGAACGAACGGTTTCGAAACGCCTTGGCCAGGATGCCGGCAAGGTTCTCGTCGGGGATGTCGATGTGCAGCGTCATTGCCTGCCTCTCAGGCGCGGATCGACCACCGCATAGGAGAGATCGACAATGAAATTGACGACGATGACGGCGGTAACCAGCAGCATGACGACGCTCTCGACCACGATCAGGTCACGCTGGTTGATCGCCTGGAACACCAGCCGGCCGAGGCCGGGCAAATAGAAGACGTTCTCGATGATGATGGTGCCGGCAAGCAGGAAGGCGAATTGCAGGCCTAGAATGGTGACCACCGGGATCATCGCGTTGCGCAGCGCATGCCGCCACAATACAAGCCGGTAGGGCAGGCCCTTGGCGCGGGCAGTTCGGATGTAGTCCTCGTTTAGCACTTCGATCAGCGCCGAGCGGGTGACCCGGGCGAGGATCGCCGCCTGTGGCAGAGCGAGGGCGACCGCCGGCAGGAGCAGCGATTTCAGTGCCGGCCAGACGCCGGCGCCCCAGCCGGGAAAGCCGCCGCCCGGCACCAGCCGCAGCCAGACGGCAAAGAGATAGATCAGCATCAGTGCAAACCAGAAATTGGGCACGGCGACGCCCAGCTGGGCGGCACCCATCGCGATCGTGTCGCCGGCCCGGCCGCGCCGGCTGGCGGAAAACAGCCCGACCGGAATGGCAATGACGGTGGACAGCGCCAGCGCCATCAGTGCCAGCGGCAGCGAGACGACGAGGCGCTCGCGGACCAGATCGATGACCGGCACCGAATAGGTGTAGGAACGGCCGAAATCGAGGCTCAGCAAGCCGCCGGCCCAATGCAGATAGCGCAGCATGACGGGAGCGTTGAGGCCCATCTGGTTGCGCAGCAATTCGATCTGGTCGGCGCTGGCGTTCAGGCCAAGCATCAGCCGCGCCGGGTCGCCGGGAATGATCTCCAGCACGGCAAAGACCACCATCGAGGCCAGAACCAGCGTGACGACGGCGATGGCGAGCCGCTTGAGGAGGTAGGCGGTCATGAGCTGCCTGATGCAAGCACTGGGCGAAGGTAGCGTTCCCGCCCACCCCCCTCTGTCCTGCCGGACATCTCCCCCTCAAGGGGGGAGATTGGCAGTTTCCACGCTGGCACTGTCCTTGCAACGCTAGTGGTTAGCGAAAGCGGCGATGAGGGCTCAATCTCCCCCCTTGAGGGGGAGATGTCCGGCAGGACAGAGGGGGGTGTGACGGAGTGCAACTTTCGCCTTTCTGTCAGCGATCAATCCGTCCACTTCACCTTGGTCAGGTCGTTGGCCTGGATCGGGGCGTTTTCCCATAGGCCCTGCAGTTTGGCGTCCCAGACGCCGACCTTCGGCAATTCGTAGAGGAAGCCGACCACGGCGTCATCGGCCAGGACCTTCTGCGCCTCGCCGAGCAGCGTCATGCGCTTGGCCTCGTCGGAGGTAAGGTTCAGCTCGTCGATGATCTTGTCGAAGGCCGGATTGTCGTAGTTGAAGTAATAGTCCTTGCGCGAATAGATATCGATGTCATTGGGCTCGGTGTGGGAAACGATGGTCAGGTCGTAATCCTTCTTGGTGAAGACCTGGTCCAGCCACTGCGCCCATTCGACCGGGATGATCTCGAGATCGATGCCGATTTCGCGAAGCTCGGAGGCGATGATCTCGCCGCCAAGCCGCGCATAGGAGGGCGGCGGCAGCTTCAGCGTCGCCTTGAAGCCATTCTCCAGGCCGGCTTCCTTCAGCAACTCCTTGGCTTTCTCCACATTGTGCGGGTAGAGGCCGGTGAGGTCGACATAGGCCTTGCTGGCGGGTGACATGTGCGAGCCGATCGGCACGCCGAGGCCGGCCGAGGCGCCGTCGATGATCGCCTTGCGATCGAGCGCAAAGGAAATCGCCTGCCTGACCTGCAGCTTGTCGAAGGGCGGCTTCTTGTTGTTGATCGACAGGATGGTTTCACCCTCGGTCGAGCCGATCACCACCTTGAAGCGTGGGTCGTCTTTGACCTGGGCGACGCTGTCGGGGTCGAAGAACGGAAAGGCCTGAACGTCGCCGGAAAGCAGCGCCGGAACGGCGGCGGCGGCATCCGGAATGATGCGGAACTCGGCCTTGTCGAGGAACACCGGGGCGCCCCAGTAATTTTCCGACTTGACCAGCGTGATCGACGAGCCCTTGGCCCAGTTCTGGAATTTGAACGGGCCGGTGCCGATCGGTTTTTCCTTGTTGGTGTCGGCTGTCTCAGGCGCGACGATAACCGCGTCGCCCCAGCCCATATTGTAGAGGAACGAGCCTTGCGGGTTCTTCAGCGTGACATTCACCGTCGCGGGATCGACGACCTCGACCTTGTCGATGGCGGCGAACAGGCTCTTTTGCGCGTTGACGGAATTGTCGGCGCGGGCACGATCGAGCGAGAATTTCACGTCGTCGGCGTTGAAGTCGCTGCCGTCATGGAATTTCACGCCTGTATGCAGCTTGAAAGTGTAGACCTTGCCGTCGTCGGAAATGCTCCAGCTTTCGGCGAGATCGGGCAGCACCTCGCCGTTCGGGCCGATGCGGGTCAGGCCCTCGAAGACATTGGCATAGAGCACCTCGTCGATCGCCGCCGCGGCGCCCGCGGTCGGATCGAGATGCGGGGGTTCGAGCGTAATGCCGATGACCAGGTCGGTGCGCGCGGCCATCGCCGAGGTTCCGGCGGCCAACGCCAGCGCCGCAGCGGCCAGAATGGTTTTCCACAATTTCATCGTGCAACTCCCCATATGCTAAAACACGTGCTCAAACCCGGGCGGATAGAAGCGTGAATTCGCCGCCGAGTAAATTGCGTTTCGTACCGTCCGCCGTCGCCGGGAGGAATGTTTTTTCGCCCATGGCCGGCTCATAGCGGGCCGGCGTCCCTCAGCAGAACGTCGAGGCCGATGGCCATCACCTTTGCCGAGTCCAGCATGTCGGCAATGCCGACCCATTCATCGGGCCGGTGGGCGAGATCGAGGATGCCCGGGCCATAGGCGATGCAGTCATAGATGTGGCCGATACGGGCGATGTGCTTCTGGTCGTAGGTGCCGGGCGAAATCACGTAATCCGGCTCGCGGTCGAATATCTCCATGATGCCTTTCGCGACCGCCTTCACCACCGGTGCGTCGCGCTCGGTCATCAGCGGCAGCACCTCCATCAGATCGCGGATCTCGTAATCGAACTTTTTGCGCTCGCGCTTCAGCCGTTCCAGGATATCGGTCACCTCGCTCTTGACCGTAGCGAGATCCTCTTCGAGCAGAAAGCGGCGGTCGATGGTCAGCCGGCAGGAATCGGGCACGTTGGGCGAGGGCAGGCCGGGCCGGAAATCCTCCGTCTGGCCGCCATGGATCGAGTTGATGTTCATGGTCGAGCGCTTTGCGCCTTCGGGCACGACCGGCATGCGCGTCATCTTGCGGTCGAGCGCCGGAAACAGCTCATCCTCGAAGGCCCGCAGCACGGCGCCCATATGGCGCACTGCGTTGTCGCCGAGGAACGGCATCGAGCCGTGCGCGATCTCGCCCTTGGTCTCGATCTCCGCCCACCAGACGCCGCGATGGCCAAGGCAGATGCGATCCTTGTTGAGCGGCTCGGGAATGATGACGTGGTTGACCTTCGGCCTGGAGAAATAGCCGAGCTTGGCCAGATGCGCGACGCCGCCAAAGCCGCCGGACTCCTCGTCGACCGTGCCTGAAATCTCGATGGCGCCGGGAAAATCGGGAAAGACCTCCATGAAGGCTTCAGCGGCGATGATCGAGGCGGCAAGCCCGCCTTTCATGTCACAAGCGCCGCGGCCATAGACCTTGCCATCCCTGACGATGCCGGCGAACGGATCGAGGCTCCAGCCGTCGCCGGGCTCGACGACGTCGATATGCGAATTGAAGTGCACGCAAGCACCCGGCGCCCGGCCATCGAAGCGGGCGACGACGTTGACGCGCGGGTAACGGTCAGTGTCGCCGGGCGTGCCTTCAGCACGGATGAATTCGATCTCAAAACCACGCTTCTTCAGCCGCGCGCCGATATATTCGGCACATGGCCGATAGGCTTCGCCGGGCGGATTGATGGTCGGAAAGCGGATCAGATCCGCGGTCAGCGCAACCAGATCATCGGCCCGGTCATCGATAGCCTTGAGGAGCCGTTCGTTCGGTTCGTTCATTCGGCGAATTGAGCAGCGGATGAGGAGGTTTTGCAAGCCCGATGGCGAATTGCGAGGCGATTGCGTGTCGTTACGGCAACTATCGCGGGAAATCGTTCAAATTCGCTGCTTTGGATTGGTGAAATCGTCAGGGAGTGGGTGTTAGCTCGCTGGCTTGCCATCAAAACGCTGGAGAACAGCGCGAGGGCAGGCAAGCAAGGGGCATCAAAGGGGTTTGATTGCATGAAAAACACTGTTCTCATGGCAGCGGCATTGATGGCGATGCTGTTCGGTTCGTCGTTCGAGAGCCGGGCGGCCAGCCTGGTCGCGAACATCGATATTTCCTCACAGACAATGACGGTAAGATACGGGCTTTCGTATTACCGGTGGAGCGTTTCCACCGCCCGCAAAGGCTACATCACGCCGCGCGGCAGCTATCGCCCACAGCGGACGGCTCGGATGTGGTATTCGCGCAAATACGACATGTCGCCGATGCCCTATTCGGTGTTCTTCCGCGGCGGCTATGCTATCCACGGCACCGGCGCGATCAGGCAATTGGGGCGCCCGGCATCGCATGGCTGTGTGCGCCTCCACCCCAGCAACGCCGCCGCGTTCTATTCGATGGTGCGCAAAGCCGGCTTCGGCAATACGCGGATCCTCGTGACGAATTAGGGCCTGCTCCTCGGCCCGCAACAAAAAACCCGCCGGAGCGGCGGGTTCGTCGGAGCCAAATAGCACCATACCGAAATTAGTAGCATAGCTGCCGGCACAAAGCAAGAACAAAATAAGGCCTGTGCCCAAAAAGATCGTTCCGCTCAGGCGGCTTTGTCGCGCACTGTCGCCGGGCGACGCTTTTTGCGGCCGCTGATCTCCCAGCGCTTGTGGAACCACATCCACTGGCCGGGGTCTTCTCGCACCCAGCGCTCGACCACGTCGTTGAGAAGCTGGGTGGTGGCGCGGACGTCGACACTGCCGCCGGCGGTGCGCGGCAAGGTGAGCTTGTCCTCGATCTCGAGCCGGAAACGGTTGTTCGGCAGGCGCACGCAGCGCGCCGGGTAGACATCGCAATCGTAGTGCCGCGCCAGGGTGCCGAGAACCCGGTTGCTCTCGCAGGGGCGGCCGAAGAATGTCGTCTCGAGCCCGCCCGTGAATTTCTGGTCGACCAGCACGCCGATATTGCCGCCTTTCTCGAGGATGGCCGCAAGCGCGAACGAGGCACCGGTCGAAGACGGCAGCAGCGATCCCATGCTCGAGCGGCGGGTCGAGAGGATGTAGTCGGCGAGGTAAGGGTTGTTGGGCGGGCGAAACAGCGCCGTGATGTTCATGCCGAAGGTCGCCGCCGCCACTGGCAGCAGCTCGAAATTCCCGAGATGCCCGGTGAAGACGATATGCGGCTTGTCCTCGCCGGCAATGCGCACGAAATGCTCCACGCCCTTGACCTCGACACGGCCCGGCTTCGTCGCAGTGGGATCGTAGTCGAACAAAGCATCGAGAAAGATGTATTCGGTGGCCAGGCGGGCCATGTTGCCCCACATGTCGGAAGCGATCGCCTCGATCTCGGCATCGCTCTTTTCCGGATAGGCCTTGCGCAGATTGTCCACAGCAACCTGATGGCGCGCTACCCAAGGGCCGATGCGGCGGGCAGCGCGGTCGGCGAAATTGAGCGCCCTGTCGGGCGGCAGCAGGCGCAGCGCGGAGATGATGATCATCGCGACGCGCGCGACCAGCCAGTAGTTGAACTGGCGAAGCCGCCTGCCATAGCGGAATCCCACGTCCCTGCGGATCTTCCTGAAGGCGTTGCCGATCATTTCAGCCGACGCGCAGGATGATCTTGCCGAAGACGTCGCGGCCTTCCATGCGCTTCAGCGCCGCATCGATTCCGTCGAAGCCAACCTCGGTGTCGATCACCGGCGCGACCAGGCCCGCCGCCATCTTCTGCATGGCGTCAGCCATGTTTTCCATGCGGCAGCCGAACGAGCCTAGCAGCTTCAGCTGCTGCTGGAACAACTGCATCAAATTGATCTGCGTCGACACGCCGGAGGTCGAGCCGCAGGTGACCAGCCGACCGCCGCGTTTGAGGCACAGCATCGAGGCGGCAAATGTGTCGGCGCCGACATGCTCGAACACCACGTCGACGCCCTTCTTCTTGGTCAGCTTGCGCACGACGCCTTCGAAGCGGTCGTCGCGGTAATTGATGACGTGGTCGGCGCCGAGCGCCTTGGCCTTGTCGATCTTGTCGTTCGAGCCGACGGTGGTGATGACCGTGCAGCCCATCTTCTTGGCCAGCTGAATCGCGGCGGAGCCGATGCCGGAGCCGCCGGCATGGACCAGTATCGTCTCGCCGGGCTGCAGCCGGGCATTGTCGAACAGCATGTGCTCGACCGTGCCGAAGGTGACAGGCGCCACCGCCGCGCCGATTTCGCTCACGCCGGGCGGAGCTGGGACCAGAAGGCGCGCCGGCAGGTTGATCTTTTCCTGCGCAAAGCCGTCGAGATGGAAGCCGTGCACGCCCGAAACATGCTCGCAGAGATTGTCGCGGCCTTCGCGGCAGGCGCGGCAAAGACCGCAGGTGCGGGCGCCATAGATCGACACCAATTGCCCGGTCACAAGGCTGGAAACGCCTGGGCCGACCGCCTCGACCTCGCCCGAGGCCTCGGCGCCGACAACCAGCGGCAGCTTGCGCTTGGCGAAGGCCATGCCGCGCCAGCCCCAGACATCGATATGGTTCAGCGCCACGGCCTTGATGCGCAGCGTCACCTCGCCGAGCAAAGGCGGCGGCGGCGGCGGCAGGTCCACCGTTTCAAGGCGGCGGTCCTCGATAAGTTGCAATGCGCGCATGGTGCCTGTCGGTTCAGTCTGGCTGAAAAAGGTCGCTTAGACCGGTTCCCGCGCCATGACAAGGCAGGTGTTCTGGCCGCCGAAGCCGAAGGAGTTCGACAGGACCGTGCCGACCTCGGCGTTGCGCTTGGTGTTCGGCACCACGTCGAGGACGATCGCCGGGTCGGGATTGTCGTAGTTGATGGTCGGCGGAATGACGCTTTCGCGCATCGTCATCAGCGAAAATGCTGCCTCGACAGCACCGGCAGCCGATAGGGTATGGCCGATCATCGACTTGTTCGACGAGACCGGCATTGACGAGATCCGCTCGCCGAACACCGTCGACAGCGACAAATGCTCCATCTTGTCGTTTTCGGGCGTCGAGGTGCCATGGGCGTTGACATAATCGATCCCGTCCTCGCTCAAGCCGGCATCGGCAAGAGCGGCGCGCACCGCCGCGATCGCCGGCGAACCGTCCGGCTTGGAGCGGGTGCGATGGAAGTCGTCGGCCTTTTCGCCGCAGCCGCGCAATATGCCGAGAACGGTGGCGCCGCGGGCAAGTGCTGCCTCCAGCGATTCCAGCACCAGGGCGCCCGAGCCTTCGGCGAGCACGAAGCCGTCGCGATCCTTGGAGAAGGGTTTTGAGGCCTTTTCAGGGATGTCGTTATGGGTGGAGAGCGCGGACAGAAGCGAGAAGCGGATCAGCGCCTCGGCGGTCGCCGAGCCGTCGGCGCCGATCGACAGCGCCCTGTCGCATTCGCCGCGGCGGATCGCCTCGACGCCGAGCTGGATCGCCGTGGCGCCCGAAGCGCAGGCTGTCGACAGCGTGATCGGCAGGCCGCGCGTGCCGAAACGGTCGGCAAGCCGGTCGGCAATCGAGCCGAACTGGGTGGTCTCGAAGATGTCGAGTTCCCTGAGGCCGCGCGCCACCCGCAGCAGCCTCTCGGCACCGGTGTCGTGCGTGTCGGAATTGTAGAGCGAAAAGCGCTCGCTCCAGTCGAGCTCGACCGGCGGCGACGCTAGGAAAAGCGGTCCGCCGAAATCGCCGGCATCGAGGCCGGCCTCCGACATCGCTTCCTGGGCGGCGGTTTCGGCAAGCTCATAGGTGAGGAGACTGGCGCCCTTGGAACTCGACGGCAGGAAATCGACCATGCCGGAGATGCGGGTGTTGAGATGATCGACCGGGAAGCGGGTGATCGGATGGATGCCGGATTTGCCGGATGTCAGCGCCGCCCAATTATCGGCTTTGCCGACACCGAGCGAGGTCACCACGCCGATGCCGGTGACGGCGACGATCGGCCTGCCCATATGGTCGTTCAGATTGGCCATTTGTTGTCCAAAAAACTGTTTCTCTTGGAGCGTCGGATCGCCCGAAAACCGCGCCACACGTTTCGGTCCGAGGCTCTAGGCGGCTTTGATCAGCGCCATGCCCTCGAATTGGTGATAGCCGATGGCCGTTGCAAGGACGGTCTTCGGGACGCCGGCAAACGGTTTTTCGACTGTGGCGTCGAAGACAGGATAGGCGGCCTTGCGGTCGACAGCCAGTGCCGCCAGCGCAACGGCAAAGGGGAACTGCGCTTCCTTCATGTGGCCGGTCAGCGTCGAAAAGCCGCGTGCGGCGATCGCCGGATTGGCGTCGAGCGCCGATTTCTCGGCGGCGGTCGCGGCATGGGCGCCCGAAGCGCCGGAGATCGCCAGCAGTTCGCCGTCCGGCAATACCGCTTGCTTCAGCAGCGCGGCGATCTCACCGTCGAGTTCGCCCCGCCGGCGCCTGGCACGGCCGGACAGGATCGGGCCGAGTTCCGCATAGATCTTCCGGCCACGGCTTTCCGCATGCTCGCGCTGCTCCAGGACGAGAAACGCGCCGCCGGATCCGGTCACCACGCCGCCGCCCTCGGCACCTTGCCTTTGCCAGACCGGCGTCCACGGACCGCGATGCAGGTAGCCGGCCAGTTCATAGCCGAGCAGCATGTCGGAATGTTCGGTCTGGAAAGCGCCGCCGACCAGTATATGCGTCGACTGGCCGGAGCGGATGCGCGCGGCCGCCGTCTCGACAGCGGCAACGCCGGCACCTTCCTCGCCCATGAAGGTGCGCGACGATCCCGTCACCTTGTGGACGATCGAGATGTTGCCGGCGAGCAGGTTGGAGAGCTGTGCCAGAAACAGCGTCGGGCGCAATTCCGTGGTCAGCTTCTCGTTGAGCAGCACGTCGCGGTCATTGCGGCTTTCCGATGCCGCGAGAATGGCCGCGTCGACCGCCTCGTCGCGCTCGCCGCCGCCGGCGGCCACCACCATGTCCATGGTCGCGCAGAGTTCGTCATTGCCCTTGATGCCGGCATCGTCGAGCGCAAGGCCGGCCGCATAGGTGCCGAGCCTCTGCCAGGTCTCCATCTGCCGCTGGTCGCCACGCTTGGCGATCTGCAGGTTCCAGTCGATCTCCGGCAGCGGGTGGACCGTATAGGGCGAGAAGCGCGAGGCCTCCAGAACCGGTTCAAGGCGCGGCTGGACGAGCTTTTGCCAATGCGCATCCGGACCCTCGCCCAACGACGAGACAAGGCCGATGCCTGATATGACGACGTCGCGGGGGTTCATGGGCGGCTGTTGTGGGTGAGGGCGCGTCAGGCGCTGTGCTTAGATGGCGTTCTTGGCGGCGACGAGCGCGTCGATCTTGGCGCACAGGTTCTTCATGACGAAATAGTCGTCGGTCGAGGCCTTGCCGTCATTGACCTCCTGCGTCCACTTTTCCAACGGCACCTTGATGCCGAATTCCTTGTCGATGGCAAAGACGATGTCGAGGAAGTCGAGGCTGTCTATGCCGAGATCGTCGATGGTGTGGCTTTCGGGCGTGATCGTCTCGATGTCGATCTCGCTGGTGTCGGCGATGATCTTGGCGACTTTGTCGAACGTGGTGGACAAGGGCTTTTCCTTCGATTGCGGGCGGAATCTGTCCGCATGTGTTTTGGGCTGTCTAATCGGTTTTTCCGGGCAGGAAAAGGCCTGATACGCCGGGCGCAGATGGGATTGCTGCCCAGGCAGAGCAAGATGAGATCGGAATCCAACCACGGCTTCTCGTGGCAGTGGCATTTCGGCAACACCTATCTCGCTCGACGCGAGGAGCGACCGGCCCGGTCAGAAGGTAACGCGGCCGAGCACGCGCAATCCGTCGCCTTGCGGCTCGACGACCACGGCTTCGCCTTCGCGCGGCGAGATGCCGGTCAATTCCTTGATGTCTTCGAGATGCGTGACCATGACCAGATTGTCGGAGCCGGAATAGCCGCGGATCTCTGCCAGGATCGCAGCGATCTGAGCGGCCTTCTCCTTTTCGTCGGTCTTCAGCAGGTCAAGCGGTGCGAACGGCTCCGGTTCGCTTTCGAAAGCTATGCGCGCGGTTTCGAGGCAGCGGCAATAGCGGCTGGACAGCACGCGCTCGACCGGTGCCGCGCGGGCGCCAAACAGCGCGCCGATCTTGCGCGCCTGTTGCTTGCCGCGCTCAGAGAGATTGACCTGGGTGGCGCATTTGCCGAGGTCGAAATTGGCCGCATCGGTGGTGCCGGTGACCATGGCATGGCGAAGCAGCACCACATGCCCGCCGTCGCGCAGCAGCGCCCAGCCGGCTTCCGTCGCATGGGCTGTGGCGGAAACGGCAAGCAACAGCAGCGCCAGCACAAATCGAAGCATCAGACATCCTTTTCGGGTGACCGGCAGGCAGGTCCCCGGTGACCGGCATATAGGGACGGCAAAGCCGGCTGAAAGACAAGCCGAGTGCAACCTGCGGCCGAGACGCCTATTTCTTCGCTATCTGCTTCTTCACCAGATCGATCTTGCGGTCGGTCAGCGGGATGGGGAGTGTATAGCCAGCATCGGTAAAGCCCTGCTTGGCGTTCTCGAAGAATTCGATCGCCTTTTGGTATTCGGCATTGCCACCGCCATAGCTGCCGCGGTTCCAGTGGACGTCGCCGAGATTGTTCTGCTCGAAGGCCCATTGCATCGGCTGGCTTTCGCGGGTGAAGACCTTGAGCGTTGCCTCGAAGGCGGCTTCGGCTTCGTCCAGATATTTGCCGGTGCGTTCGAGATTGCCTAGATTGATCAGGCTCATGCCGATGCCGTTCTGCGCGTTCGCCCAGTCGACGGGCGAGGTCTCGAAGGTCAGCACCTCCAGCGCTGCCCGGCGCGCGGCGATCGAAGCGGCCAGTTTGCGGGGATCGGCCTCGCTCATGCTCAGCCATTGCAGCGCCGAGCCTAGACCGGCCTGCGCCAGTGCCCATTGCCGCGGCGTCGTCTCGCGCTTGTATTCGCGAAGTGCATCGCGATAGGCCTCGATCGCCTCCTCGTAATGCACCGGCTTGTCGGTCACGCCGCCGAGCAGTTGCAGCGTGTTGCCGAGATTGTAGTGGGTCATCGCCCAGTCGAGCGGAAACTCCTTCTTGGTGTAGACGCGCCGTGCCGCCCGGTATGCGGCCGCCGATTGCTCAAGCCTGGCAGGATCGCGCGTGCGCTGGCCGAGCGTCTGGTAGATCGAGCCGAGATTGTTCTCCGCCGAAGCCCAATCCGTCGGAAAACGTTGGCGTGTGAATATGGTCAGCGCGTCGCCATAGGCGGCAGCCGCCTCTTCGAGCAGGCCGGTGCCGAGATCGAAACGGGCAGCACTGCTCAGCGCGTTACCCAGATTGAGACGGCTGCTCGCCCAGGAGAGCGGGAAGGTGTCGCGTGTGCGGATTTCGAGCGCGGCGCGGAATGCCGCGGCTGCCTCGTCGATTTTTGCCTTGTCGTTGCGTTGCGTGCCGAGAGACACCAGCGTGTTGCCGAGATTGTTCTGGACCATCGCCCACTGAACGGGCGCCTTTTCGCGCGTGTATTCTTCAAGCGCCAGCCGGTAGGCGGCCTCGGCCTCGGTCAGGCGCTCGCCGTCCGGTTCGCGCTCCGAAAGCGCGTAAAGCGCAAGGCCAAGGTTGCTTTGCGAGGCGGCCCAGTCCAGCGGGACTTTGTCGCGGGGCCGCTTCTCCAGCGTGGCGCGCATCGCCACCACCGCCTCATTCAGGCGTTTCGGGTCGCTCTCGCGTTCGCCGATCTTCAACAGCACATTGGCCAGGTTGTTCTGGGCCGCGGCCCAGTTGATGTCGTCCTTCTCGCGCTCGAACACGGCAAGCGAATCGCGAAAGATTTTCGCTGCCTCTTCCAGCCGGTCGGTTTCGCGCTCGCGCTCGCCGATCGTCTGCAGCACCACCGCCATGTTGTTGCGGGTGATCGCCCAGTCGCGGTTCTGCTCGCCATTGGGGATGAAGTTCAGGATGACGCGGTAGGCGTCGATAGCGTGCTGCAGCGCTTGCCTGTCGCCGGTGGCGTTGCCATGCGCGTTGAGCGCTTCCGCCTCCTGGTTCTTGTAGTTCCAGCGCAGCCTGTCGTCCCATCTCTCGACCAGCGAGAAGGCCTCGCCGTAGTCGTTGGCGGCCGACAGATAGTCGAAGACCAGCGCCGAAGCGTCGGCGCGCCTGGCATAGATCGCCGCGTCGGCAAGACGCTTCTGCCTGACCAGATCCTCTGCCCGATCGACCACGCCGCTGGCCTGCTCGACCCGGCCCACCGCCTGGTCGAGGAAGTTGCGCGCGGTGACGATGGCGCCCTGGCCGATCGCTTTGTCGGCCGAGGCGACGAGGCGGCTGATCTCGGGGTCGTCGGTGCGCAGCGCGTTGCGCTCGGAGATCATCTTCTTCAGGCGCTCGGCCTGCGCATCGAGCAGCTTTTGCAGGTCGGTGGGGTCCTCCGGCATCTTTTCGGTGCCGAGCGCCTTCAGCACGCCATAAAGCGCGTCGAGCGGCACGCCGTCCTGCAGCGAGGCCAGTTCGACCTGTGCCCGCTTGGGGTTCGGCAACTCGGCGATCGTCAGCAGCAATTGCCGCCGCTCGCCGGTGATCAGGTCGTCGTCGCCGGTCGGCTCCTGCGGTGCAACGCCGAAATAGAGCAGCCGGCGCAGGCTTTCATTGACCCATGGCCGCTGCCTTGCCTTGGTGTCGAGATAGACCTCCTCGGTCACCATGCGCATGACCGAGCCGAACTCGGTGCCCTTCATTGCCGCTAGGTGGCGCAGAAGTGCCGCTGCGTAGGGGCTGTTTTCGCCGACGATGCCGTCGAGTGCCGGCCGCCCCGGCTCGGCGGCAAAGCCGATCACCGTTCCCAGATTTTCCGTCGCGGTCGCGTTTGCCAGTGCCCTGGCACCGCGCACCGGCTCCAATCCGCCGGCGCTGATCGGGGAGGCCGAGGCCGTCGGCGCCCGGCGCAGCACCGCATCCGCCGGAAACGGGTTGGTGCGGCAGGCATCGAGCAACATGATCGTTACCGGCACGGTCGTCTTCAATTCGTCCATGACGGCGGAGATCGGCACCAGGGCCTGATCGGCGTCCTTCAATGAAGAAACGTCGGCGTCGACCGGCACCAGATAGTTTTCGCCGCCGGCCTCGATGCCGTGGCCGGAATAGTAGATCAAGGCGACGTCGGCGTCCTCTGCATCCTCGGCGAAACGCTCGAGGTCGCGCTTCAGCTTTGCCGTGTCGCGGTCGGTTACACTGCGCGCGTCGAAGCCGAGGTCGGTCAGCATCTTGGCGATGTCGCGGGCGTCGTTGGCGGGGTTGGGAAGAGCCGCTATGTGCTGGTATTTCGACTGGCCGACGATCAGCGCCACACCCTTGAGGCTCGCCGGCTCCGCGGCATGAGCCGAGGTCACCACGAGGCAAAGCATGGCGCCGACGAAAGCCGTCAGCCACGCCTGCTTGAAGAAGTGCTGATTTCCGACAAGGCCCATTCGCCGCGTGTCCCCCGACAACCCTGTATAGCGCTGGCATCCAACCATGAGCAAATTCGGGCAAGATCCGAGCGGCCGGATTGTTGGCCGGTACATTCGCGAGGGAAGGGCGATTGCGCCGCCGCCGGGGCTCGCCTATCACGGGAAAAATGTCTCCGCTTACCGAAACCGTCCTCTTCGTTTTCAGTCTTGTCGGGCTCGGCTATCTTGCCGGGTTGACCGGTTATTTGAAGCCGGCGAGCGGCGAGGGCGTATCCGAATTCGCCATCAACGTGGCAATGCCGCTTTTGCTGTTCCAGACCATGGTAAAGGCCGATTTCCACGGCGTGGCGCCGTGGTCGCTATGGGGGGCTTATTTCGCGGCGGTCGCGCTTACCTGGGCTGCCGGCCATCTGGTCATTACGCGCATTTTCGGACGAGACGCCCGCGCCGGCGTCGTCGGCGGCGTATCGTCGTCCTACTCCAACGTCGTCCTGCTCGGCGCGCCCTTCATGATCGGCGTGTTCGGGCCGGCCGGGTTCGAAGTGCTGTCACTGCTCGTTTCCATTCACCTGCCGGTGATGATGATGGCCTCGATCATCCTTTTCGAGATGTTCGGCCGCGGCGGCAGCGAGCCTGTGCATCCGCTCCGCGTCGTCAGGAGCTTTCTCAGGAGGGTATTCATCAATCCGCTGATCATCGGCATACTGGCCGGGCTGGCGTGGCGCTTCACCGGTGCGCCGCTGCCGGTGCTTGCGACGCGGCTGAGCGACGCGCTGGCCGGCACGGCCGCCCCGGTGGCGCTGTTCGCCATGGGGCTCAGCCTGCGCCGTTTCGGCATTTCCGGCAATGTAAGGCCGGCGCTGGCGCTGTCGGCGCTGAAACTGTTCCTAATGCCGGCGCTGGTTCTCGGCCTGGTCTGGCTGATCGGCCTGCCGCCATTGACGGCCAAGGTGGCGGTCATGGTTGCGGCGTTGCCGTCCGGCATCAATTCCTATCTCATCGCGGTGCAGTTCAACACCGGCCAGGCGCTGGCGTCGAACCAGATGACCATCGCCACCGCCTGTGCGGTCGTGACCACTGCGTTTTGGCTGACAGTGGTCGTCCATGTTTTTGGATAAGAGCCCGGGTTTTTGGATAAGAACCCGGCTGCATCGCCTCTCGCTTTGGCTGGCCCAAACCCTATATGCCATCTTGTGATTGCTTGCGGGGCTTGCCCTGGGCTAAGAGCAGTGGCTCTAGCGATGCTATCGCGCACGTCCATTCACGAAATCAGCGACCGGCCCGCCAGGTGCCGAACGGAGGCGAGATCATGCTTCAGAAAACCAGCCATTTCATGCGGCAGGCCAATCTCATCAATGGCGAATGGGTGCAGGCCGATTCAGGCCAGACGGTCGACGTCAACAATCCTGCCACCGGCCTCAAGATCGGCACCGTGCCGAAGTCGGGCAAGGCCGAGACCCGCCGCGCCATCGAGGCCGCCGACGCTGCCTTCAAGACATGGCGCAAGACCACCGCGCTCGAACGCTCGAAGCTGTTGCGCAAGCTGCACGACGCGATGATGGACAATCAGGACGTGCTGGCCGAACTACTAACCATCGAGCAGGGCAAGTCGCTGTTCGAATCGAAGGGCGAGATCGGCTCGGCCGCGTCCTACATATTGTGGTTCGCCGAGGAAGGTCGCCGCACCTATGGCGACGTCGTGCCGTCGCCCTGGGCTGACCGCCGTATCCTGGTGACCAAGGAACCGGTCGGCGTCGTCGCCGCCATCACGCCGTGGAATTTCCCATCCTCGATGCTGGCCCGCAAGCTTGGCCCGGCGCTTGCCGCCGGCTGTACCGCCGTGGTCAAGCCGGCGTCGCAGACGCCTTATTCCGGCCTTGCCTGGGGCGCGCTTGCCGAGGAAGTCGGCTTCCCCAAAGGCGTAATCAATATCCTGACCGGCGCTGCCGGTGAGATCGGCGACGAGATCTGTGCCAACCCGCTGGTCAAGAAGATCACCTTCACCGGCTCGACCGAGGTCGGCAAGATCCTGATCCAGAAGTCGTCGGTGACCGTCAAGAAAGTGTCGATGGAGCTCGGTGGCAATGCGCCGTTCATCGTCTTCGACGACGCCGACATCGAGCGGGCCGTCGCCGGCGCCATCACCGCCAAGTACCGCAATTCCGGCCAGACCTGCGTCTGCACCAACCGCTTCCTGGTGCAGGCCGGCATCTACGACCGGTTCGTCGAAAAATTGGCTGTTGCGAGCAACGGACTGAAGGTCGGTTCCGGCCTCGAAGACGGCGTCCAGCAGGGGCCGCTGATCGACGAAAAGGCGGTGGAGAAGGTCGAGGAGCTGATTGCCGACGCTACCGCCAAGGGCGGCAAGGTCGTCGCCGGCGGCAAGCGCCACGCGCTCGGCGGCTCGTTCTTCCAGCCGACGGTGATCGCCAATGCGACGCCGAAGATGCGCTTCATGAAGGAAGAAATCTTCGGCCCGGTGGCGCCGGTATTCAAGTTCGAGACCGAGGAAGAGGCCGTAGCACTCGCCAACGACACCGAGTTCGGCCTGGCCTGCTATTTCTACACCGGCGATCTCGGCCGCGCCTTCCGGGTCATGGAAGGGCTGAAATACGGCATGGTCGGCGTCAATGAAGGGCTCATCACCACCCCTGAAGCGCCGTTCGGCGGAGTCAAGGAATCGGGCCTCGGCAAGGAAGGCGGCCATCAGGGCATCGAGGATTATCTCGACACCAAATATGTCTGCATCGGCGGACTTGGTCTCTAGAAGCCCGATGCGGTAATACCGAAAACGATCCTGGGCCGCTTCGAAAGGCCAGGCTGGCATCGAGCAACGAACTTGCGAGCATGGCGATGAAGGACGGCGAGGTTTTCGGCACGACGCAGGCGGGCGAGGCCGTCCGCCGCTTCACCATCCGGGGCGGCGGCCTGACCGCCAACATCATCGGGCTGGGTGCGATCATCCAGGATCTGCGTCTGGCCGGGCACGACGCGCCGCTGGTGCTCGGCTATGATCGTTTCGAGCACTATGAGACGGACACCGCCTTCTTCGGCACCGTCGTCGGGCGCTATGCCAACCGTATCCGCGACGGCCGCTTCACGCTTGCTGGGAAACGCTACCAGACCGAGCGCAATTTCCTCGAAAAGCACACGCTGCATGGCGGTTCGCAAGGTTTTTCGCGCCGGGCCTGGGCGGTTTCGCTGCATGGCAGGGATTTTGTCACGCTGACATTGCACGACCCCGACGGCACGATGGGCTTTCCCGGGGCGCTCGACGTGACCTGCACCTACCGGCTCAAGATCCCGGGCACGCTCAGCGTCGAACTGACCGCCACCTGCGAGGAGCCGACGCTCTGCAACCTCACCCAGCATTCCTATTTCAACCTGGATGACGGCGGCGCCGGCGACATTCTCGATCACCGGCTGATGCTGAATGCCGGCGCCTATCTGCCGGTCGACGCGGATCTCATTCCGACAGGCACGGTAAAGCCGGTCGACGGCACGCCCTTCGATTTTCGCCAGGCGCGGCCGCTGCGCATGGAGACCGAGGGCGAGCAGCTCCCTTACGACCAGAATTTCTGCCTCGCCTCGACGCGCGGGCCGCTGAAGCAGGCGTCGTGGGCGCAAGGCGCGAATTCCGGCGTCGAGATGGAGCTCTGGACCACCGAGCCAGGTGTCCAGCTCTATACCGGCCAGTATCTGGCACCGTCCTCGCCTGGACTGGGCGGACGCCAGTACAAGGCCTTTTCGGGCTTCTGCCTGGAGCCGCAAATCTGGCCGGATGCGCCGAACCGGCCGTATTTCCCGCAAGCCACGCTGTGGCCGGGCCAGATCTATCATCACGTGACGGAATACCGGTTCAGGCTGCCTTAGGGCATGACCCCCGGAAACCGGCATGGTTTTGCTGCGCTGACCTCCGGTTCGGAAGGATCATGCAAAATTCAAAGTGTTATAGCGTCCTTTGCGCGTCCAATGACGCGCGGCGCTCTGGAGTCAAAACGCAATCACTCTGAACGACCGACTTCGAACCCTCTCGGACCTTTGACGCCGAGAGCCCTGACGACGCAAGTTGACCCGTTGAAGACGTTCATCCGCACCCGGTCGAAAGTCAGGAACGGCTGACGAGCGGTCATTCACCGCGCGGCCAACGGCGCGTTCTGGCTCCGACGCTTCCATGGGTGTAGGGTTGTGCCATAAAGAGGCGCATATGGCGGTTCCCCCTCTCAATCGGAAGCTGCTGGCGATCCTGGCGGCCGATATGGTTGGCTACTCGAAGGCGATGGAGGCCGATGAGGCCGGAACCATTGAGCGATTGAAAACCGTTCGTTCCGAGGTGTTCGACCCCGCCATCTGCCAGCACCATGGCCGCGTCGTCAAGTTGATGGGCGATGGCGCGCTTGTCGCCTTCGAAAGCGTGGTCGACGCAGTCGCCTGCGCAGCGGAAATCCAAAGCGCGGCGGCCGCGCGCAATGAAGGTCTGCCAGAGCCTGAGCGCATCGTGTTCCGCATCGGGGTCAATCTGGGCGACGTTGCGCTGGTTGACGGCGATGTCTATGGCGACGGCGTCAATGTCGCCGCGCGGTTGCAGCAACTCGCTGAGCCGGGCGGCGTGATCGTATCGGGCACGGCCTTTGACCATCTGCAGGGCAAGCTTGATTTGCCCCTCGATTTCGCCGGCGAGCAGCAGGTCAAGAACATCAGCCGCCCCGTGCGGATGTACCGACTGAGGCTCGATGGCAAGCGGGTGCGTTGGACCTTACGCAAGGCGATGCCGCGCTGGACCAGGACGACTGCAGCGGCCATCGTCGTGCTGGCTCTGGCGGGTGGAGGGACCTGGTGGTTCTTTCAGCCCGCGCCGCTGGGGGCCAAGCCATCGGTCGCGGTGCTGCCCTTCAATAATTATGGCGGCGACGAGGCCACCGGGCGTTTGGCCGATGGCTTGACTGAGGATATCATAACCGACCTCGCGCGGTTTCCCGAACTTGAGGTCGTGGCCCGGAATTCGACGGAAGTTTACAAAGGCAAGCCGGTGGATGCCCGCCAGGTAGCAAGTGCGCTCCATGTCGGCTTCGTACTAGAAGGCTCTATCCAGCGGCAAAATGGGCGGGTGCGGGTCACCGCGCAGTTGATCGATGCACAAACCGGCAACCATCTTTGGTCGGATCGTTGGGACCGGCCTGCTGAGGACGTTTTCGCCGTCCAGACCGAGATCGCAGAGCAAGTCACCAACCGTCTGGGCGGCGGCGTAGGGTTGATTCAGGCGGCCGGGCGGGCCGCGGCCAAACGTAAACGACCTGAAAACCTGAATGCTTATGATTATTATCTGCTCGGGACCGAGAAGATTGAAAAGATCACCATAGCGGATGAGGAGGAGGCCATCGCGCTTCTCAACCGCGCCGTTGAGCTGGACCCCGGGCTGGCCCGGGCCTGGGTAGAACTTTATCATGCTCATGGTATATTGGCTGGCTTCGGTATCAATCCCGAGAGCGAGATCAAGGCGGCTGCCGATGTGGCCGAACGCGCGGTGCGGCTCGATCCAAGTGACGCTGAGGCACACGCCGTGTTTGGTATGAGCCTCAGCCAGAAGGGCGACAACGCCCGCGCCAAGGCTGAGCTGGACACGGCCCTTCGTCTAGCTCCCGGTTCGTCCGAAATCCTGACATTCTATACCGGCTTTGCGGCACGCTTCAATGAACCCGAACGCGGCGCTCAGATGGTCGACCAAGTAATGCGGCTCGACCCGAACTACCCGATGTGGACGTCCAACTTCTTCGCCCCTGCCTATTTTATGGCCGGCCGATATGAGGACGCGTTGAAGATGCTGGAGCGCATGACGCCTAACAACTACGACAAGTGGAAGTGGGTGGTGCTTAGCAGCTCCCTTGCGGCTCTGGGTCGAATGGATGAGGCGAATGCTTCGGTTAGGGAAACTCTCAAGCAGTACCCGGACCTGACCGTCGAGAGCATGATTAATGAAGTGGGCTTGAGCACTAAAGAGCGCAGCCGGTTTATTGAAACAATGCCGCTCGCCGGCTTTCCGGCTTGCGCCAAGCCCGAGGCGCTGGCGAAACTCGCCAAACCTGTGCGATTGTCGGAATGCGAGGCGGGGGAGGCGAAGCCTCTCGGGCAGCCATAGAACACCCCTGTGCAAAGAAAGGCGAGGGCCGCTGCTCGCCAGCGCGCGAACGGCGCGCGTTGCCAGGAACGACCGCTGTGCATCGAAAGCGACAGTTCACTGGCCAAACGATGAATGGCGGCAAGTGGCGCTTAAATTTGGATCCTTATCGGCTGCCGGAGAGCCAATCGCTCTCGAGTGCAGGCACTCCGGTGGAGTCCAGACCGTTGGATTGGACCCTCGACCTCTACAAAAGCTCACTGAGCTTCGGGTCGGGCTACGACGGCATTCCGAAGCGATCGCTTCGGCGAGAAGTCGTCGTTCTCAATCGGGCGAAGGGGGAGACATCGGCGAAGACGGCATAAGGGAGGATGGGCCAGACCGAGCCGACGGAAAGGTCGTAGCCATTGGAGCGCATAGCGCCTGGCCGGGAGGCCGCCGCCAGCCAGACTTACGCGGCGCGTCGTTGAGCGAGGTGGAGACCCGAACGGGCTCGACGAGGGTCCACGGCGGTCACAATGTGGTGGTGGTGATCGCAGTAGACGCGATCCGGCGAAGTTGGCCCAGCACAAAAACGATAGCCGCCGGGTACTGACGGGTCTTCGCTCACCGGGAAGCGGCACTGATAGAGGCCTAGCTGAATGAGAGGGACGTCTCTCGAAGTTAGTCTGATATTTTCAGGCATGATGGTTTCCTAGTTCACAGCAATGATAGTGTGCTGAAGGTTCTGCAAAAAGTTTTGGAGAGAGAACGGCGCTTGCTCTGAGGGGCGAGCGGCCATGGCACGGTGGTGA
>NZ_JAMYQN010000030.1:0-36192 GCF_040320905.1 Mesorhizobium sp. M0590 | reverse complement strand
CGGCATTCGGACGAACGAGAATCGACAGAAAGGACGACGGCCTTGCACTCACCCCCTTGACGGTCGAGCGATTAGACGACCCGCTTCGCGGGAGGGGCGCCTCGGTCTGAGATGGCGCGACTGCCATTTGACTTGAGCGGGTAGAGGCGTCGATCTGACCATGGAGGTCCCTTCAACGAGAGGAACTCGCCATGGCTACCCTGTCGACCGATGCACCGATCTCTCCGCTTCGCCAGCGCATGCAGCACGACATGCTCATGCGTGGCCTGGGCTCTCATACCCAGCAAAAAACTACGTTCGTCACGTCCGGCGCTTAGCTGTGTTCCTTGGCCGCTCGCCCGACACGGCGACGGCTGAGGACATCCGTCGAGTCCAGCTGCATCAGCATGAGAGCGGCGTCGGCCCTGCGACGATCAATGGCGCGGTCTCGGCACTGCGGTTCCTGTTCCTCGTGACGCTGAAGCGTCGGGATCTGGCGCGTGCGCTGGTGATCATGAGGGGTAGTCTTTAGCCGAAAGAGAGTGAGGTCAGCCGGCGCGTGCGGCCTTTGTGCGATTACGTCCACCTGCCGCTCTTTTAACGCTACGCACGGAGACGGCTTTGGGAGCCACGACGTCGCCGAGCCGCTCTATACGGAGGGGCGCGCGCGAGGGAAGGCGAACGACGAGTTCGAGTTGCCCCCCGATCGCCTCGACGTAGCTTTTAAGAGTAGACAAGTACATGTCGGCTTGTTTCTCGATCTTCGAGACCGAAGGCTGCTTGATCTTGAGGACCGAAGCGATTTCGGCCTGGGCCTTTCCAGCGGCACGCCGCAAATCGCCGAGACTCTCGACTTCTCCCCTTAACTCTTCGAAACGCGCGTCGACCCGCTCCCGACGATCCTCGGGGAGCGCAGCGATTAGGTCGTCAAGCTTGCGTCCCATCACTTCTTCTCCTTCTTCGCCGCCGCCAAACGGTCGAGATGCCCTTGATAGCGCTTGTCCGCCTTGGCGATCAGACTTTTATAGAAGCGCTTCTCACTCACGCCCGACTTATCGCCGGCGACGAGCAGGATCGCCTTCCGCTTCCGGTCGAATGCGAACGCAACCCGCCAGACACCATCATCAGCGTCGAAGCGAAGTTCTTTCATGTTCGCGAACGACGAGTCATTCAAGGTATCCGCATGCGGTCGCCCCAGCTGGGGCCCGAACACACCGAGCAGCTTAGCCGAGGCCAATAGCTCATCTTGGACTGTCTGGGGCAACGCCTCGAACTCCCCATCGAACTCATCGCCAAAAACGACTTCCCAAGTCATATATAGCTCCTAGGCTATGCAGTCAACATCATCAAGCTGCCGAACGATAGTCTGCGGCCGAAACAAGGTACGCGCGGTCGACGATAATCCGGCCGCCGTTGACACGACTGGCAATTCGCGACCTGTCTGCGCTATCGAGCGGCATCGTCACCGGCGTTCTGACGGGCATGGCCGGCGCGTAGCTGTCGCTTGCCCAGAATGCCGGCTTGTCGTGAAGGATATGACCGCCAGCAAGGGTTCCATCGCGCCGGCAGCGCTCACTGTCGCCAAATGGAAACCGGTGCCGGCGAGGTTCGCGTGTCTGGCGGCGAAGGTCGCGTGGCCCGGAGGTGAAGCCGGCGAGGCGCTTGCGCTGGTCCATGCGTAATCGTGCGGAGGACCGCGCCGCGCCGTGCATCGCATCTCTCGTCCCGCTTGCGCTGCTGAGACCTGTTCTGTCAGGCGGTCTAGGTTTCGCGCTTCGGGCCGAGCAGGAACACTGTCAGGGCGGCGGCGAACGTGGCAACAGCACTGTAGGCAAAGGCACTGGTAATCCCGGCATTGTCCACCAATACTCCGCCGAAAATCGCGCCGGCTGCGATTGCCACTTGGAATGCTACGACCATCAGCACACCGGCGCTTTCGGCCTGCTCGGGAACGGCCCGCCGCACCATCCACGTCTGTAATCCCACCGGCACGGCGCCGAAGGCAAAGCCCCACCCGGCAACCGCAATCGCCGAGGCGAAGGCCGATGCTCCCGCCATCAGCAGCGAAACAGCGGCTATCGCTATGAGCAGCGGTGCAAGGGCCGCGACTGCCTTGAGACTGTACTCGGCCAGAAGCCCGCCGGCCAAATTGCCGAAGAATCCCCCGATGCCAAAAGCAAGCAACACAAGCGAAATCGTCTCGACGTCCAGAGCGGGAATCTTCTCGAGGAAGGCGCGGATATAAGTGATTCCGGCGAAGTGGCCGGAAGCGACAAGCAGGACGACCACAAGCGCGACCTTGACCATCGGAATCTTAGCCACATCCAGCAGGCTGCGGAAGCTAGCCACTCCAATCGGAGGCAGTCTCGGAATGGTTATGAGTTGCACCAGCAGTGTAGCCGCGCCGCCGACTGCGGCGAGCATGAAGGCACTTCGCCATCCCCAGATATCGCCGACATAAGCGCCGATTGGAGCTGCGCAAACGGTAGCCACGGAAACGCCGGTGAGGATGATCGCCATAGCGCGCGGCAGGAGGTGGCTTGGAACGAGCCGCATCGCCAGTGCTGCCGACATCGACCAGAAGCCTCCGAGCGCTATGCCGAGCACGACGCGTGCAGTCAGGAGAACCGCCAGCGACCACGCGCCGGCCGCCAGAACGTCCGACAGGATCAGCAGCAGCGTCATCGCCCACATGACGAGCCTGCGGTCCAGGCGCTTTGTGATGATAGCCACCGTCGGCGCCGAGATCGCCCCGACGATAGCGGTCGCCGTCATCGCCTGTCCAGCCGCTCCCTCGGTGATGCCGAGATCATGTGCGAGCGGCGTGAGCAGGCTAACAGGCAGAAACTCTGCGGTCACCAGCCCGAAGGTGCCCAAGGAAAGCGAAATGACCGCACCCCATGCGGGACCAGACGGTGGGACGGGCTTTTCTGAGTCGTGCAGAACAGCGTCCACGACGCCTGCCGCGGATTGGGTCATGAACGAAGTCTCCACTTTGATGCAATGCAACCTGATGTTGGCTGCCTTGACCCAAATTTAAAAACACAAGCGCATTTCCCGGCGGCGTTGCACGGAGGAGGGGATGTTCATTGCTTCGCGATATTTTGTGACGGTGCGGCGCGCAACATCGATGCCGGTTTCCTTCAGCCGGGCAGCGATGTCCTCGTCGGAAAGCACGTCACCGTGAGATTCTGCGGCAATCATCGCTTTGATCCGATGGCGGACAGCTTCGGCGGAGTGCGCATCGCCGCCTTGGCAGGACGCGATTGCGACGGTGAAAAAATACTTCAGTTCAAAGACGCCGCGCGGGGTAAGCATGTACTTGTTCGAGGTCACCCGGCTTACCGTCGACTCGTGCACGCCGATCGCGTCAGCGACGGTTCTGAGATTGAGAGGCCGCAGGTGGGCGACGCCATGTTCCAAAAAGGCATCCTGCTGACGCACGATTTCAGCCGCAACCTTAATGATGGTCTTGGCGCGCTGATCGAGGCTGCGGATTAGCCAGTTCGCGTTTTGCAAGCATTCGTCGAGAAATGCTTTATCCTTCGCACTTTGGGCAGTTTGACGCGAGACTTCGGCATAGTAGCTTTGGTTGATCAGCAGCTTTGGCAGCGTGGCGGGATCGAGTTCGATCTGCCACCCCCCTTGCGGTGAGGGCGTGACCCAGATGTCGGGTATAATTGATTCAGACGCACCGGATTGGAATCGGTTCCCAGGCTTGGGATCGAGCGCCCGAATCTCATGCATCATGTCGAGAAGGTCTTCTTCATCGACTCCGCAATGCTGCTTCAGTGCCTCAAAATCGCGCCGCGCAAGCATTTCAAGATGGGCAACCAAAGCTGCCATTGCCGGGTCGAGCCGGTTACGCTGGCGCAACTGGATCTCGAGGCATTCTCTGAGACTTCGCGCAAAAACTCCCGGTGGATCAAATTGCTGCAAGGTTCCGAGAACCCGTTCCACAACAGCCTCACGGACATTCAGGCTCTCGGCCAGCTCCAAAAGGTTTGCCCGAACATAGCCAGTGTCTTCCAGATCGGCGGCAAGCTGGCCAGCGATCAGCCGCTCCTGTGGTGTGAACGCAGTGAGGGCGATCTGACGAGCGACATGGTCGTGCAATGTTTCGGCGAGGGTGGCAAACTCGTCGAGGGAAGGGCCATTGCCCGGCGGGTTGTTGGTCGTGTTGCGAAGTGATTTCCATTGCCCGAGCCGTTCAGGCGACCCTGGCCCGGTCGGTCCTTCAACGGCGTTTGCGCCAGGGCCGATGGGTTGATCCGCTCCCGAAATCGAAACGTCGTCAAAAGGCCCGCCATCGCTTGATGCAGATTCCAAAAGCGGGTTCTTCTCGATTTCCCGCTCCACGAACTGATGCAGTTCAGTATGCGCCAGTTGCAGCAGGCGAATCGACTCAATGAGTTGAGGCGATGCGACCATGGTTTGCTTCTGGCGCTGAAGCAGGCTTGCTGAGGATTGCATGGTGAGCGCGATAATCCTGTCGAGGAGCCTCTTGGGGCCGGCAATGGCACCAGTGAGACGTATTCTAGGTCATGCGGCGGCTTTCAGCGTTTCGAGAACGTTTTGCGGGGACGAGACGCCATAGGGGTCGGCCTCGCAGTTGTCGGAGAAACCTTCCTCCTCGAACCAGTGCTCCACCACGCCATTGTTGATCAGGGCGGCGTAGCGCCAGGAGCGCATCCCGAAGCCGAGATTGTCCTTGGCGACCAGCATGCCCATCTTGCGTGTGAACTCGCCTGAGCCATCGGGGATGAGCTCGACCTTCTGCAGGCCCAAGGACTTCCCCCACGCATTCATGACGAAGGCATCGTTGACGGAGACGCAATAAATCGCGTCAATTCCCTCCTTCTCAAACTCATCATAGAGCTCTTCGAAATTGGGCAGTTGGTAGGTCGAGCAGGTCGGAGTGAAGGCGCCAGGCAGCGAGAACAGGATGACGCGCTTGCCGGCAAAGTAGTCGTCAGATGTCTTTTCTTCCCAGCGATATGGATTTGGGCCCTGGACTGACTCATCGCGAACACGCGTGAGAAAGGTGACGAAGGGAACCTTCTTTTGAACGGTCATCAACTTGCTCCTCAGGAAAAAACTGGCGCGCCGGATTCTGGCAGAGGCTGGCGCAATACCGAGCAAAGGCTCGTATGCCGGGCATGAAATGAGGCCCTCGCGGCTCGCACCCTCCTTTTTCCATCCCGATGTAGGGGAACGTCTTGGCTGCTGGTCTTCGTCACTCGAACGCCATCGATCTGAGCAAGTGGAGGCTGTCGAGCCGCTGGGGCAATCTTTCCACGGCTATGGCGCCGGAAGCGGCATCCATCGCTTGCGCTCGTGCCCGGGACAAAGTGATAGCGGGCCCGAAGTAGCCAATATCGAACGCGTGTGGAGGCCTCAAATGGGACTTCACGCAAGAGACCTGCGTTACTGAGCTGGTTCGGCGTATTGTCGAAGTTTGCCAGTGACCCGCCGACCTTGGCTTCGGTGGCTCTTTGATGGGGCTCTTGGGCACTCACATGCTGATCAGAACCGGTAAACGGCAATTGCGCGAGCGCCATGTGTTGGCGTGCCGGCATCGGACCAGCCGTGCGCAAAGCGGCTGCCGAGGAGGGACCTCCGGAGGAGATGATGTACCGATGTTCAGCGGGAACAGGCACCGTCTCCTCAGGCCACGGTCTAGAGCTTCGCGTGTCGGGCATGGCGCAAGTCGCTTTCATCGTGTTTTGATGGGCTCTGACCAGGAGCAGCAAGCGGCGTGCCATTTCAAATAGAGATGCTTTTGGAGCGATCCTTTTTCTTGGAAGGACCGTGTTTTCAAGACCGGGCGCGCCCTATAACCGCCTCGTCAGCACGCTCGACAAGGGTGCTGTATGGTGCGGATATGCGGCTGCTTCCGCACCGGCTGGACAAAGACGAACCGAAAGCCGAGCCGATGCCCTACCTCACACCGGCGGGCACTGCAGCGATTTCGTAGCGTTTGCCGCAAACGTGTTCTTGCGTGCGCAGGCTCGGCTTTCGCGAACATGCGCCTGTCGCAGCAACCATGAACGCGCGCTCTCGAGCAAGCGCCCTGACTCCGTGAGGATCGAATTCCCCAATCGTGTCTGTTTGCCGCCCCTTATGTTCGAAACTGGACCAGAATGTCGCAAGCCCGACCGAAAGGTCGCCCAGCGCGTACTATCCGACACTGTTCTGTCGCCTTTGTTGGTCCGCGACGCCGGCCTATTTCGCCGAGCTCTTGTCCGGCCTCAGGCTAAGCCGCTAAAAGCATCACAAATTTTTTTCTTCTGCTGGGCCGGCCAAATTGGCACGAGTTTTGAAGCTCCTTCGTTGCGGGCCGGGAGCCGCCGACCGACCTTCATTTCGTGGATGGCACCGCGATCGATGGAACGAAGAAAGAAAAGCAAAATGTCAAATCCGCATCAGATAGCCTTCTATGGGAAGGGGCCTCGGCGAAACCGCCCCCTACCAAACAGGCTCGCCGCCCTTGTCGACCCTTGCGCAGGAAATCTTGATGGCCGGCTGCGACTCAAAGGCCCGCCACACTCGCCTTATCCTGAACTCGAAGGCGCAGGATAACGTTCTGCATCTCGCCGCGGGGTATGCCTAGGCAGTTACACGTTGGCCGACCTTGATAATCGAATCGGCTACGCTGCGGAGGACGTCGTCTACATGCCTTCCTAAGCCATTCGCTGCCCGCAGCGCCTGCCGGTCACCTTCCGCCCTTCCATCGCTTAGAGATCAAGTGCCACCATGTCCGAACAACCCTTGCCGACGCTGCCGATGTGGCGCGTCGATCACATCGAGCCCTCGCCCGAGATGTTGGCGCAACGCGCCAACGGTCCGATCCACCGCGTGCGCTTCCCGTCCGGGCACGAAGGCTGGTGGGTGACAGGCTACGATGAAGCCAAGGCGGTGCTGTCCGACGCGGCGTTCCGGCCCTCGGGAATGCCGCCGGCGGCATTCACCCCGGATTCGGTGATTCTCGGATCACCGGGGTGGTTGGTCTCGCACGAGGGGGGCGAGCATGCCCGGTTACGCACGATCGTGGCGCCGGCCTTCAGCAACCGCAGGGTGAAGCTGCTCGAGCAGCAGGTCGAGGCGATCGCCGCGCAGTTGTTCGAGACACTGACGGCCCAGCCCCAGCCCGCCGACCTGCGGCGCCACCTCTCCTTTCCACTTCCGGCCATGGTCATCAGCGCGCTGATGGGCGTGCTCTACGAGGATCACGCCTTTTTCGCCGGGCTGTCCGACGAGGTGATGACGCACCAGCATGAAAGCGGCCCGCGCAGCGCGTCGCGCTTGGCCTGGGAAGAACTGCGCGCCTACATTCGCGGCAAGATGCGGGACAAGCGCCAGGATGCTGGCGACAACCTGCTGACGGATCTGCTCGCGGCGGTCGACCAGGGCAAGGCGACCGAGGAAGAGGCGATCGGCTTGGCGGCGGGCATGCTGGTGGCGGGGCACGAGAGCACCGTCGCGCAGATCGAATTCGGCCTGCTGGCCATGTTCCGCCATCCGCAACAGCGCGAACGCCTGGTCGGCGATCCATCCCTGGTGGACAAGGCGGTGGAGGAAATCCTGCGCATGTACCCGCCGGGCGCGGGCTGGGACGGCATCATGCGCTATCCGAGTACCGACGTGACCATCGCGGGCGTGGAAATTCCTGCGGAGAGCAAGGTGCTTGTCGGCCTGCCGGCGACGTCGTTCGATGCGCGCCATTTCGACGACCCGGAAAACTTCGACATCGGACGCGACGAAAACCCGCACCTGGCGTTCTCCCATGGGCCGCACTACTGCATCGGCGCGGCGCTGGCCAGGCTGGAACTCAAGGTGGTGTTCGGTTCGATCTTCCAGCGCTTTCCCGCGCTGCGCCTGGCCGTGGCGCCCGAAGAACTGAAGTTGCGCAAGGAGATCATCACTGGCGGGTTCGAGGAGTTCCCGGTGCTCTGGTGATGGGCGGACGCCGCCGGGAATCGCGATCTTCTCCGCAATTTGCCGTCGCGCCTGGCGCGCGCCGGTCAGATCAGCCAGCCAACAGGTAACCAATATGGACTTGCAAGAAACCACGGCAGCATGCCGGGACGCCTTCGCCGAACTGGCGTCGCCAGCGTGCATCCACGACCCGTATCCGTTCATGCGGTGGTTGCGCGAGCACGATCCGGTGCATCGCGCGGCGTCGGGCCTCTTTCTGTTGAGCCGCCACGCCGACATCTACTGGGCGCTCAAGGCCACGGGCGATGCTTTTCGGGGGCCGGCGCCAGGCGAACTGGCGCGCTATTTCCCGCGTGCGGCGACCAGCCTGTCGCTAAGTTTGCTGGCGTCCACTTTAGCGATGAAGGAACCTCCGACGCATACGCGTCTGCGCCGGCTGATCTCGCGCGATTTCACCATCGGCCAGATCGACAACCTGAGGCCGACCATCGCTCGCATTGTCGCAGCGCGCCTGGACGGCATGGCGCCCGCACTGGAGCGCGGGGAGGCAGTGGACCTGCATCGGGAATTCGCGCTGGCCTTGCCCATGCTGGTTTTCGGCGAACTGTTCGGCATGCCCCCGGACGACATTCTCGGGCTCGTCACCGGCATCAGCGCCATTCTGGAAGGCCTGAGCCCGCACGCCAGCGATCCCCAACTCGCCGCGGCGGACGCGGCCAGCGCCAGGGTGCAGGCCTACTTCGGCGACCTCATACAGCGCAAGCGCACGGATTCCCGCTACGACATCGTGTCAATGCTGGTCGGCGCACGCGACGACGATGCCGAGACGCTGTCGGATGCGGAATTGATCAGCATGCTCTGGGGCATGCTGCTGGGCGGCTTCGCCACCACTGCCGCGGCCATCGGCCATGCGGTCCTGGCGATGCTGGCGTATCCCGAACAGCGGCACTGGCTGAAGGGAGATGCCGTGGGGGTGAAGGCATTCGTCGAAGAAGCCCTGCGCTACGACGCGCCCGCCATGTTCAGTTCCATTCCGCGTATCGCCCAGCGCGACATCGAACTGGGCGGCGCGGTGATCCCGAAGAACGCGGACGTGCGCGTGCTGATCGCGGCCGGCAATCGCGACCCGGACGCTTTCGCCGATCCCGACCGCTTCGATCCCGTGCGGTTCTATGGCACCAGTCCTGGCATGTCGATCGACGGGAAGATCATGCTGACCTTCGGCCACGGCATCCACTTCTGCCTTGGTGCGCAACTGGCCCGGGTGCAGTTGGCCGAAAGCCTGCCGCGGATCCAGGCACGCTTCCCCACGCTGGCATTGGCCGAGCAGCCGACCCGGGAGCCTTCCGCGTTCCTTAGGACGTTGCGCGCGCTGCCGGTGCGGCTGCATGGGCAGGAGGGCTGAGATGCGCGTCCTGGTCGATCAGGATCTGTGCGGAACTACCGGGCAGTGCGTGCTGACGCTGCCGGGCACCTTTCGCCAGCGCGAACCGGACGGCGTGGCCGAAGTGTGCGTCGCGACGGTCCCGCAGGCGCTGCACGCCGCCGTGCGGCTTGCGGCCAACCAGTGCCCGGTCGCCGCCATTCGGGTCATCGAAAGCGACGCTGGCCATGACGAGCGCGCCAGCGCCGACCCTGCGCCTTCTCCGGCGGAGGCCGAGCGGCATGCTGCGAAAGACCAATGCAATTCAGGAGACACGATGGGACGGTTTGAAGGCAAGGTGGCCGTGGTGACCGGCGCTGGCGCCGGCATCGGCAAGGCATGCGCTCTCGCCATCGCGCGCGGGGGCGGCAGAGTGGTGGTGGCCGACATTGATGGCTCGGCGGCCATCGCCTGCACCGCGCAGATCGCGGCCGAAGCAGGCCACGCGCTGCCCATAGCCATGGATATCGCCGATGAGCAGGCGGTGGCAGCGCTGTTCGAGACGGCGGAGCGGCACTTCGGAGGGGTCGACCTGCTGGTGAACAATGCGAGCGCCATGCATCTGACCACGCGCGACCGCGCGATCCTCGACCTGGACCTGGCAGTCTGGGACCAGACCATGGCGACCAATCTGCGCGGCACGCTGCTCTGCTGCCGGCAGGCCATCCCACGGATGATCGCCCGCGGCGGTGGCGCGATCGTCAACATGTCGTCGTGCCAGGGGCTCAGCGGTGACACGGCGCAGACGTCCTACGCCGCGTCGAAGGCGGCGATGAACATGCTCTCGGCTTCGCTCGCCACCCAATACGGTCATGCGCAGATCCGCTGCAACGCCGTTGCGCCGGGTCTCGTCATGACCGAGCGTCTCCTCGCCAAGCTGGACGAGTGCATGCAACGGCATCTGCGCCGGCACCAGCTCCTGCAGCGCGTCGGCCGCCCCGAGGACGTGGCCGCGCTCGTGGCGTTCCTGCTCTCCGACGATGCTGCGTTCATCACAGGCCAGGTCGTGTGCATCGACGGCGGCATGCTGGCCCATGTGCCGACCTACGCCGACGGTGGCAACAGCCGCGCCGCGCGGCCTGCCGGCGACACCGCCGAAGCGGCCGCGGCGGCGCGCTGCTGATGGACATGCTGCTCAACCCGCTCAACCGTCGGCACCGGCTGCGATACGACATCCCGGTCATGCCCGGCGCTTTCCCCCTGGTCGGGCATCTTCCCGCCATCGTCTGCGACCTGCCGCGCCTGCTGCGGCGCGCGGAACGGATGCTGGGCAGCCACTTCTGGCTGGATTTCGGCCCTGCCGGACACCTGATGACCTGCGTGCATCCGGATGCGTTCGCACTGCTCCGGCACAAGGACGTGTCCTCGGCGCTGATCGAAGAGATCGCGCCCGAATTGCTTGGCGGAACGTTGGTTGCCCAGGACGGCGGCGCGCACCGGCAGGCGCGCGATGCGATCAAGGCGGCGTTCCTGCCCAAGGGGCTGACCCAAGCCGGCATCGGCGACCTGTTCGCGCCCGTCATCCGGGCGCGGGTGCAGGCCTGGCGCGACCGCGGCGAGGCAACCATCCTGCGCGAAACCGGCGACCTGATGCTCAAGCTCATCTTCAGCCTCATGGGAATCCCCGCGCAGGACCTGCCGGGATGGCATCGCAAGTACCGGCAACTGCTGCAGTTGATCGTCGCGCCCCCGGTCGACCTGCCCGGACTGCCCTTGCGGCGCGGCCGCGCCGCCCGCGACTGGATCGACGCGCAGTTGCGCCAGTTCGTTCGCGACGCGCGCGCGCATGCTGCGCGCACCGGGTTGATCAACGACATGGTGAGCGTCTTCGACCGCAGCGACGATAGGCTCTCCGATGACGTCCTGGTCGCCAATATCCGCTTGCTGCTGCTTGCCGGTCACGATACCACTGCCTCGACGATGGCCTGGATGGTGATCGAGCTGGCGCGGCAGCCTGTGCTGTGGGACGCCCTGGTCGAGGAGGCGCAACGCGTGGGCGCGGTGCCGACCCGGCACGCGGACCTGGCGCAGTGTCCGGTCGCCGAGGCGCTGTTCCGCGAGACGCTGCGCCTGCATCCGGCGACCACGCTCCTGCCTCGTCGCGCGCTGCAGGAATTGCAACTCGGCCAACGGCCCATTCCCGCGGGCACCCATCTGTGCATCCCGCTGCTGCATTTCTCGACCTCGGCGCTGCTGCACGAGGCGCCTGATCAGTTCCGCCTGGCGCGGTGGCTGCAACGCACGGAGCCGATCCGGCCGGTGGACATGCTGCAGTTCGGTACCGGCCCACACGTCTGCATCGGCTACCACCTGGTATGGCTGGAAATGGTGCAGTTCTGCATCGCCTTGGCGCTGACCATGCACAAGGCTGGGGTGCGGCCGCGGTTGCTGAGCGGCGTCGAAAAAGGCCGGCGCTATTACCCGACCGCACATCCGTCCATGGCAATCCGCATAGGCTTCTCATGAGCTGGCATCGCATGCCCCGTGTGGCGAGGCAGCGGCGCCGGCGAGGCGCGGCATTGCTGCACTCGGCGCACGCGCTCGGTGCGACGCCGGCAACACCGCGGCGGCTTGGCGCTCGCCGTGGCCATCTCGTGTCAGGTACAAGGACATGAACAACATGCAGACCGGTTCCACGCTACACGACGACCGAACTGGCGTTTCCGCGCTCGGCGGATTGGGTGCGCAGGCGCGCGGCGCATCCGGCAGGCTGCTGCCGGAGATCTGGATGCAGGACGGCGCAAAGCGGGTCGAACAGGCGCTGGCGCGTCTTCTCTGCGCCGAAAACGACGGTGAGACCGAGCTGATGGCGGCGATGCGCTACGCCACCTTGCATGGCGGGAAGCGCACCCGCGCGTTGCTCTGTCTGGCTGCCGGCGGACTGGCCGACACGCCGGCGCACATGCTCGACGACGTCGGCGCCGCCATCGAGATGATGCACGCCTGTACCCTGGTCCACGACGACCTGCCCGCGATGGACGACGACGTGCTTCGCCGCGGCCTTCCGACCGTGCACGTCAAGTTCGGCGAAGCCACTGCGATCCTGGTCGGCGATGCGCTGCAGGCGCACGCCTTCCTGACCCTGGCGAGCCTGGATGCGCCGGGCGACAACCGTATCGCGCTCGTGCGCGAACTGGCGCAGGCCGTGTCCGCCGAGGGTGCCGCAGGCGGGCAGGCCATGGATCTGTCGCTGGTCGGAAAGCACGCCGAGCTGGACAGGATCGTGGCGATGCACCGGATGAAGAGCGGAGCGCTAGTGCGCGCGTCCGTTCGCATGGGCGCGCTATGCTCCATCGCGGAGGATGCCGCGCACGCTGCGCTGTACTATGCGCTCGATCGCTACACCGCCTGTTTCGGCCTGGCCTTGCAGGTGGTCGACGACATTCTCGACGCGACAGCGGATACCGCGACGCTGGGCAAGACCCCCGGCAAGGACGCGGCGGCGCAGAAGCCGACCTGCGCGTCGATCATGGGGCTGCAGGCAGCGCGCCAGTTCGCGCTGGATTTGTTGCGCGACGCCGGGGAGGCCATCGTCCCGCTGGGGCCGCGTGCGGAACGGTTGGCGCAGATGCTGCAGCGGGCCAACGTGTATCTGTCCGCGCCATACGCATGAGCGCGTCCGTCCGCATGGACTCGCCCCTGTGGCGCTGCGATTGGCCGGCGGCAGCGGTGCATGCTGCACTGTGCCCGAGTCCGCGGCGATGTGCGCGGCGTCTGCCGATCCTGGTTCTCGTGAACCGTCTGCAGAAGGAACATCCCGCGTGAACGCGCTGTCCGAACAGATCCTTTCCGAATTGCGCCACCTGCTGAGCGAGATGAGCGACGGCGGCAGCGTCGGTCCGTCCGTCTACGACACGGCGCGAGCTCTGCAGTTCCACGGCAACGTCACCGGTCGGCAGGACGCATACGCGTGGCTCATCGCGCAGCAACAGGCCGATGGCGGATGGGGAAGTGCGGACTTCCCGCTGTTCCGCCATGCGCCCACGTGGGCGGCGTTGCTGGCATTGCAGCGTGCCGATCCTCTTCCCGGCGCTGCCGACGCAGTCCAGGCTGCAACCCGGTTCCTCGAGCGCCAGCCCGATCCCTACGCGCATGCGGTGCCGGAAGACGCGCCGATCGGCGCGGAGCTGATCCTGCCGCAGTTGTGCGGCGAGGCCGCATCCTTGCTGGGCGGCGTGGCGTTTCCGCGCCACCCGGCGCTGTTGCCGTTGCGGCAAGCGTGCCTGGTCAAGCTGGGGGCGGTGGCGACGTTGCCGAGCGGCCATCCGTTGCTGCACTCCTGGGAAGCCTGGGGGACGTCGCCGACCACCGCATGCCCGGATGACGACGGCAGCATCGGCATCAGTCCGGCGGCCACCGCCGCGTGGCGTGCGCACGCCGTGACACAGGGGAGCACGCCGCAGGTCGGGCGCGCCGACGCGTATCTGCAGGCGTCATCGCGGGCGACGCGCAGCGGCATCGAAGGTGTCGTTCCCAACGTTTGGCCGATCAATGTATTCGAGCCATGCTGGTCGCTGTACACCCTGCATCTGGCCGGTCTGTTCGCGCATCCCGCGCTCGCCGAGGCGGTGCAAGTGATCGTCGCGCAGCTGGACGCCCGCCTGGGCGTGCGCGGTCTGGGCCCGGCCTTGCACTTCGCGGCCGATGCGGACGATACCGCCGTTGCGATGTGCGTCCTGCGCCTTGCAGGCCGCGACCCGGCGGTCGATGCGTTGCGCCATTTCGAAATCGGCGAGCTGTTCGTCACCTTCCCCGGCGAGCGCAATGCCTCGGTATCGACCAACATCCATGCCCTGCATGCGTTGCGACTGTTGGGAAAGCCCGCCGCCGGCACCAGCGCCTACGTCGAGGCCAATCGCAACCCGCACGGTCTATGGAACAACGAGAAATGGCACGTTTCGTGGCTGTATCCCACCGCGCATGCGGTCGCTGCGCTGGCGCAAGGCAAGCCCCAGTGGCGCGACGAGCGCGCGCTGGCGGCGCTCATGCAGGCGCAGCGCGACGACGGCGGCTGGGGCGCCGGTCGCGCGTCCACATTCGAGGAAACCGCCTATGCACTGTTCGCGTTGCACGTGATGGACGGGAGCGAAGAGCCGACAGGGCGCCGGCGCATCGCGCAGGCGGTGGCGCGTGCGCTGGAGTGGATGCTCGCCCGCCATGCGGCGCATGCATTGCCGCAGACGCCGCTGTGGATCGGCAAGGAACTGTATTGCCCCACCCGGGTCGTGCGCGTGGCCGAACTCGCCGGGTTGTGGCTGGCGCTTCATTGGGGGCGGCGCGTCCTGGCCGAGGGAGCAGGAGCGGCGCCATGATCCAGACCGAACGCGCGCTGCAGCAGGTGCTGGAGTGGGGGCATTCGCTGACCGGGTTCGCCGACGAGCATGCCGTGGAAGCGGTCAGGGGCGGCCAGTACATCCTGCAGCGCATCCACCCGAGCCTGCGCGACACCAGCGCCCGCACCGGCCGCGATCCGCAGGACGAAACGCTGATCGTGGCGTTCTATCGCGAACTGGCGCTGCTGTTTTGGCTCGACGATTGCAACGACCTTGGCCTGATCGCGCCGGACCAGCTCGCCGCGGTGGAGCAGGCGCTGGGGCAGGGCGTACCGTGCGCGCTCCCCGGATTCGAGGGCTGCGCTGTGCTGCGCGCTTCGCTGGCCGCGCTCGCCTACGATCGTCGCGACTATGCTCAGCTTCTCGACGATACCCGGTGCTACTGCGCGGCGCTGCGCGCTGGACACGCGCAGGCGGCAGGGGCGGAACGCTGGTCCTACGCCGAGTACCTGCACAACGGCATCGACTCGATCGCCTACACGAACGTGTTCTGTTGCCTGTCGTTGCTGTGGGGGCTGGACATGGCGACCTTGCGCGCGAGTCCGGCGTTTCGCCAGGTCCTGCGGCTCATCTCCGCGATAGGGCGCCTGCAGAACGATCTGCATGGACGCGACAAGGACAGGTCGGCCGGCGAGGCCGACAACGCGGCAATCCTGCTGCTGCAGCGCTATCCGGCTATGCCTGTGGAGGAGTTCCTCAACGACGAGCTGGCCGGCCATATTCGCATGCTGCACCGGATGATGGCGGAAGAACGCTTTCCCGCGCCGTGGGGACCGTTGATCGAGGCCATGGCGGCCATCCGCGCGCAGTACTACCAGACCTCGACCAGCCGCTACCGCAGCGACGCTGCGGGGGGAGGCCAGCGTGCGCCGGCCTGAACGCACGGGAGGCGGCGGCGTGCGCGCGCTGGCGTCGGTCCGATCCGACGCAACACCATCGCCCGATGCGACGGATGGAGCGAGCATGAGCGACACCAACCTGAGCCGGCGCAAGGACGACCACCTGGACATCGTGCTGGATCGGCGAACGGCGCCGGCCAAGGCCGCCGCCGGCTGGGAGTACATCCGTTTCGAACACTGCGCATTGCCCGAGTTGGACCTGACGCAGATCGACCTGCGCGCCTCGCTGCTGGGCAAGACCATGCGCGCGCCGCTGCTGATCAGCTCCATGACCGGCGGCATGCCACGCGCCGAGGCCATCAACCGGCATCTGAGCGAGGCAGCGCAAGCCTTGGGGATCGCCATGTGCGTCGGTTCGCAGCGCGTGAGCCTGCAATCCCGCAACTCCCAGGGGCTGACGCGCGCGCTGCGCCGCCTGGCCCCAGAGATTCCCTTGCTGGCCAATATCGGCGCCGCGCAACTGCGCGAGGCCGACGGCCTGGACCTGGCGCGCCGGGCGGTGGATGCGCTGGAGGCCGACGGACTCATCGTCCATCTCAATCCGCTGCAGGAAGCGGTACAGCCGGAGGGCGACCGCGACTGGCGCGGCGTCCTGGCGCAGATCGCTCGCGCCGCGCGCAGCGTGGGCGTGCCGATCGTGGCCAAGGAAGTGGGGTCGGGCCTGTCCGCCTCGGTGGCCTGTGCGCTCGTTGAGACGGGCGTGGCGGTGATCGATGTCGCCGGCGCCGGCGGCACCAGTTGGGCCGCGGTGGAGGGCGAGCGCGCCCGCGATGCCGCCGACCGTGCAGTGGCGATGGCGTTCGCCGATTGGGGGACTCCGACCCCGGCCAGCGTGCAGGCGGTACGTCGGGCGCTGCCAACGGTGAAGCTGATCGCGTCGGGCGGGATCCGCGACGGCGTCGACGTGGCCAAGGCCATCCGCCTGGGCGCGGACATTGCCGGGCAGGCGGCCGGCGTGCTGCGCGCGGCTACGCTATCCACCGAGGCGGTTGTCGCGCATTTCGAGATCGTCATCCGCCAGTTGGCCGTCGCCTGCTTCTGCACCGGCTCGGCTGATCTGGCGGCGTTGCGTCAGGCGCGCTTGTTGCCCTCCGCACATCTGCCCGCCGGTTGATGCCGGCATCGCCCGCACGTGGCGGCGGGCCCCTAGAACCGGAAAGGCGAAAAAGTGCATTACGACATCGTCATCATCGGCGGAGCCATCGTCGGCTCCTCGGTCGCCTATTATCTGCGCGAGGAAGGGTTTTCCGGCTCGATCGCGCTTGTCGAGCGCGACCCGCAATTTTCCCATGCGGCGACCACGCTGTCCTGCGCCTCCATCCGCCAGCAATTCTCGATCCCGGAAAACAACCGTCTGTCGCAATTCACGCTGAAACTGTTCCGGCGGCTCAGGGAAGAGTTTGGCGCGGACGCCGATATCGGCTTTCGCGAAGGCGGCTACCTCATCCTTGCCGGCGAGAACGGGCTGCCGATCCTGCGGGCCAACCACGAGGCGCAGATGGCCGAGGGCGCCGACATCGTGCTCGAGGATGCCGAGGCGCTCGTCCGCCGCTTTCCGTGGCTGTCGGTCGAGGGCATTTCCGCCGGCGCCTATGGCCGCAGCGGCGAAGGCTGGTTCGACGCGCATGCGATGCTGATGCTGTTCCGCAAGGCACTGCGAAGCAAGAACATCGATTTCATCACAGCGTCGGTGACCGGTATCGAGCGGCAGGGGAAGCGCGTCGCCGGTGTGACCCTCGACAATGGCGAGCGGCTCGAGGCCGGCACCGTCGTTAACGCCGCCGGGCCGAATGCCGGCAAGGTGGCAGCAATGGCCGGGCTGGCGCTGCCGGTGGAGCCGCGCAAGCGCAATGTCTTCGTCTTCGAGGCGCGCGAAAAAATATGACGACATGCCGCTGCTGGTCGACCCGAGCGGCATCTATGTCCGGCCGGAGGGCTCGGTCTACATCACCGGCGGCGCCGAGCCGGAAGAGGGCGAAGGACCAGCCGATCCCGGCGACTTCGACCCCGACTGGCCGCTGTTCGAAGAGGTGATCTGGCCGGTGCTGGCGACCCGCATTCCGGCCTTCGAGGCGATCAAGCCGACGCGCGCCTGGGTCGGCCATTACGACTACAACACGCTCGACCAGAACGCGGTGATCGGCCCGCACCCGGAGGTCGGCAATTTCCTCTTCGCCAACGGGTTTTCCGGTCACGGCTTGCAGCAGGCTCCGGCGGTCGGCAAGGCGCTGGCCGAACTGATCGTGCATGGCGGCTATCGCACGGTGGATTGCTCGGCGTTCGGGTACAGCCGTGTCGCTGAGGGGCGGGCTTTCAGGGAATTGAAATGTGATTTGAGCAGGAAGGGCGGGTGCGCCGCGAAGGTCCTTTTGATGCTGGAGGGACAGAGGGGGGCAAAGGAACGCAACAGGCGGTCGATGGCCCAAAGCTGGCGAAAACAGCCGGCCAGGGCCTGCCGCGAACGGAATGATTTTGTGATGATCGTGGCGCTCGATCCGCCGCATTTCCGGACGATCAGCGACTTCCGCAAGCGGCATTTGAAGGCGCTCGAGGCGCTGTTCGTGCAGGTTCTGAAGCTGTGTGAGACGGCAGGATTGGTCAAACTCGGCCATGTCGCGCTGGATGGCACGAAGATCAAGGCGAACGCGTCGAAACACAAGGCGATGAGTTATAAGCGCATGAAGAAGCGCGAGCTGGAATTGAAAGCCGAGGTCGCTCGCATGCTGACGGCGGCCGAGGCCGCGGATGCCGAAGAGGACGTGACTTTCGGCAAGGACAAGCGCGGCGACGAGATGCCGGATTGGGCCGGCGACAAGCAGAACCGGCTGGCCAAGATCCAGCAGGCGATGGCGTCGCTGGAAGCCGAGGCCAAGCTGGGGCGCAAGAAGAGCGCCGGATCGAGGCCGAAAAAGAAGAGCAGCGCTAGGCCGCACGCCGCAAGAAGCTTGGCAAACCGGCGGCGGCGCCATCAGAGGAGCCCGGTGGCCATAGCAGCTGTTCTCGGAGGAACGCCGTTCGCTGTGCGGCGCTAATGCCTGAGAGATCCTCGAAGAAAGATTGATCTCTTTGCATATCATTATCTTCATATATGATACGCGAACAGATCTAAAGCTTTGACTTGGTCGCTGGATGAGATACCTTTGCGTATCATCGCGCATTGAAATAGCTCGTATAGGTATCATGATGGACTCTGAATCGGAAATTCTCCGCGAGATCGGTGGGCTTTTCAGGCAGGCGAGGCTGGCCGCTGCCATGACGCAGGAGCAGGTCGCTGACTTGGCGGGTATATCCCGTCCCCGCTATCGCGACATCGAAAAGGGAGCCGCAGCGGCGCGTGCGACGACGCTCATGAATATCGCTCGCGCGCTCGGTCTGGAAATGATGCTGGTTCCGCAAGTCATGGTGCCGGCTGTCCAGGCTCTATTGCGTCCGCATCATGATGACGATCGACCCGCCTTTGTTCCTCAACCTGACGATGACGATCATGGCTCCAGTCTTTCGCGCACCTAAGACGATCCCGTCGCTGGACGTGCTCTTGAACGCACTTAAGATCGGCACAATCGTTAGGACGCCGGGCGATTTCAATGCATTCAACTTCGATGAGGCCTACCGCGCGACGGGCGGCTTTCCGGTTGTCAGCCTGTCGTTCCGGGCAGCGACGGGAGGATTGCGGAAAGATCCGAAGCCTCTGGCGGGCGCCTTGCCCGCTTTCTTCGCGAACCTCCTGCCGGAGGAGAAATTGCGCGAGGCGATGGAAAAGCACCACGAAGGCAATGTGCGGCCAGGCAATGATTTCGATCTTTTAGCGGCGCTGGGCGCCGATCTGCCGGGAGCCGTACGGGCGTTGCCCAGTGACGGGGCGATAGCGGTTTCGCAGGATGCTTCAAAGGATAAGCCCAAGGCACGGTTCTCACTTGCAGGCGTGCAGATGAAGCTGTCGGTCATGAAGAACACTGGAAAAGGCGGCGGCCTTACCTTGCCGATGGACGACGAGCAGGGCCGGTATATCGCCAAGTTCCCTTCGACGGCGTTTCCGGGCGTTTCCGAAAATGAATTCGCCAACCTGGCGTTGGCTGCAGCGATCGGCATGGAGGTGCCTGAGCGCGAACTTGTCGAGAAGTCCGATTTCGAGGATATTCCCGAGGAATTCAATACGCTGTCAGAGGGCAAGGTCCTTCTCGGCAAACGCTTCGATCGCGGCGCTGAGGGGGAGAGGATTCACATCGAGGATTTCGCTCAGGTCTTCGGTGTCTATCCCTCGCGCAAATATGAGGGGGCCGCTTATCACGACATAGCCTTGGCCCTTGGCGTGGCCGTCTCGCCTACGGCGGCTCTCGAATTCGTCCGCCGCCTGGTGCTGACGGTCATCACCGGCAATGGCGACATGCACCTGAAGAACTGGTCTTTGATTTATCCCCGTAACGGCGACAAGCCGGTGCTTGCACCAATCTACGACGTTCTGTCGACCGTGCCATATATTCCCGCCGACGCCATGGCGCTTTCGCTTGGAGGGGAGCGCTCGTTCAAGGCGCTAGCAGCACCGCGATGGAAAGCATTTGCGAACCGTGCAAGGCTTCCGGAGCCGGCAGTCCTGAAGGCAGTGGTCGAGACCGTCGAACTCGTCAACGAGCACTGGTGGCATCTGCCTGAGCGCGACGTTGTCCCGGCGAAAGTGCTCGAGCGGATCGACGAACATGTGAAGGCGATGACGCCGATACTGAACTCCTGCGCCGATAAGTGAGCCGAGTCCCCTTGGGTTGGTGAAATGGCGGAATTATCGCCCGTGGCCCCGGATGGATATGCCGTGGATCGATGGTATGCCAGCGTGGCGCGCAAGATTCCGCGCAGCGTCGATGAGGACACGCGAGACCAAGCACGTGAGCTCGCCGGAACAGAAGAGTTCGCAGCATCCCGCCAATTAACGCAAGGGGTAGATGCTGTTCGCCACCTCAACGCAACTATGCGGTTCGAACGAATGCGTGACTGAGATCGCGATCCGACGCTTTGTGTCGCCATTGTCGGGTCCGCTACACGGCTTGGTCCGACAGTCCTTTCTTTGGCTTCAAGCTAAATACCTGAAAAGCAACCATAAAATTATTCTTCGATTCGACCAGCCAAATTGGCACGAGTCTTGAAATCCTTGGGTGCGAGGCGGCGACAGCTGCCCGACCGGCATTCGTGTCGCGGCAGCCGCGATGAATGGAACGAAGGAAGGAAAGCTACATGTCAGGTCTGCGTCAGATCGCCTTTTACGGCAAGGGCGGCATCGGCAAGTCCACCACCTCCCAAAATACGCTCGCCGCCCTTGTCGACCTCGGGCAGAGAATCCTCATCGTCGGCTGCGACCCCAAAGCCGACTCCACCCGCCTGATCCTGAACGCGAAGGCGCAGGATACGGTCCTGCACCTCGCGGCTCAGGAAGGTTCGGTGGAAGACCTCGAACTCCAGGATGTGCTCAAGGTCGGCTACAAAGGCATCAAATGCGTGGAGTCGGGTGGCCCCGAGCCGGGTGTCGGCTGCGCCGGCCGCGGCGTGATCACCTCGATCAACTTCCTCGAGGAAAACGGCGCCTACGACGATGTCGACTATGTCTCCTACGACGTGCTCGGGGATGTAGTGTGCGGCGGTTTCGCGATGCCGATCCGCGAGAACAAGGCCCAGGAAATCTACATCGTCATGTCCGGCGAGATGATGGCGCTCTATGCCGCCAACAACATCGCCAAGGGCATCCTGAAATACGCCCATTCGGGCGGCGTGCGGCTCGGCGGCCTGATCTGCAACGAGCGCCAAACCGATCGCGAGCTCGACCTCGCCGAAGCGCTGGCTTCCAGGCTCAATTCCAAGCTCATCCACTTCGTGCCGCGCGACAACATCGTCCAGCACGCCGAGCTCAGGAAGATGTCTGTGATCCAGTATGCGCCGGACTCGAAGCAGGCCGGGGAATACAGGGCGCTGGCCGAGAAGATCCACGGGAATTCGGGCCAGGGCACCATCCCGACCCCGATCACCATGGAGGAGCTCGAGGACATGCTGCTCGACTTCGGCATCATGAAGACCGACGAGCAGATGCTTGCCGAGCTTCAGGTCAAGGAAGCGGCTAAGACGGCCGCACAGTAGCGACCGCTGTGACATGAGGCGCCGCCTGACCTGGTGCGCCTTTCAAAGAACGGCGCCTCGTCGGTGAGGCGTCACCCTGAACCTTGAAAGGGGTCCCATGAGCCTGGAATATGAGAATGACGGTGCCCTCCATGCGAAGCTTATCGAGGAGGTGCTGTCGCAATATCCTGACAAGTCGGCGAAGCGCCGCAGAAAGCACCTCAGCGTCGCAAAGAGCGGCGACGAGGCTGGCGAGGAAAGCGAGGTCCTTTCCGAATGCGAGGTCAAATCGAACATCAAGTCCATCCCCGGCGTGATGACGATTCGCGGCTGCGCCTATGCCGGCTCGAAAGGCGTGGTGTGGGGTCCAGTCAAGGATATGGTCCATATCTCGCACGGCCCGGTCGGCTGCGGGCAATATTCCTGGTCTCAACGCCGCAACTACTACGTCGGCACGACCGGCATCGACACTTTCGTCACGATGCAGTTCACCTCCGATTTCCAGGAGAAGGACATTGTTTTCGGCGGCGACAAGAAGCTGGAACGGATCATCGACGAGATCGAGGAACTGTTTCCGCTGAACAAGGGCATGACTGTGCAATCCGAATGCCCGATCGGCCTGATTGGCGACGACACCGAAGCTGTGTCCCGCAACAAGGCCAAGGAGCACGAAAAGACAATCGTGCCGGTGCGCTGCGAAGGCTTCCGCGGCGTTTCGCAATCCCTCGGCCACCACATCGCCAACGATGCGATCCGCGACTGGGTCTTCGAGAAGAAGGACATTGAGTTCGAGGCCGGCCCGTACGATGTCAATGTGATCGGCGACTATAATATCGGCGGCGACGCCTGGGCTTCGCGCATCCTGCTCGAGGAGATGGGCCTGCGCGTGGTCGGCAACTGGTCGGGCGACGCTACGCTGGCCGAAATAGAGCGCGCGCCCAAGGCCAAGCTCAATCTCATCCATTGCTACAGGTCGATGAACTACATCTGCCGGCACATGGAGGAAAAGTATGGCATCGATTGGATGGAATATAATTTCTTCGGCCCCTCCCAGACCGAAGCCTCTCTGCGCAAGATAGCCAAGCATTTCGGGCCGGAAATCGAGGCCAAGGCCGAGGCGGTCATCGCCAAATACCGGCCGTTGGTCGATGCCGTCATCGCCAAGTACCGGCCGCGCCTCGAAGGCAGGACGGTGATGCTCTATGTCGGCGGGCTGCGCCCCCGTCACGTCGTCACGGCATATGAGGATCTGGGCATGGTGATCGTCGGCACTGGCTATGAATTTGGCCATAACGACGACTATCAGCGCACTGGCCACTACGTGAAGAAGGGCACGCTGATCTATGACGACGTGACTGGTTACGAGCTGGAGAAGTTCATCGAGGGGATCCGTCCTGATCTCGTTGGCTCCGGCATCAAAGAAAAGTACCCGGTCCAGAAGATGGGCATACCGTTCCGTCAAATGCATTCCTGGGATTATTCCGGCCCGTATCACGGCTACGACGGCTTCGCCATCTTCGCCCGCGACATGGATCTGGCCATCAACAACCCGGTCTGGAACCTCTACGACGCCCCCTGGAAGAAAAAAGCCGAGCCGTCGGCGGCGATCGCAGCCGAATGAAACCTGGCCTCCCGGAAGGCGGGAGGCCGTTGAACGCCTGTGGCCCTTTGTCCGCGGGAGACCTGAAACGTTTCGACGTCCCTGTGCCGCCGTATGGCGGGCCAGATGGAGAAGAGGTAACCACCCATGCCGCAGTCGGCTGAAAAAGTTCTCGACCACGCGCCCCTGTTCCGCGAGCCGGAATACAGGCAGATGCTCGCCGAGAAGAGGCTGAATTTCGAATGTCCGCACCCGGACCAGGTCGTTACCGACCAACGCGAATTCACCAAGACGTGGGAATACCGCGAAAAGAACCTCGCTCGCGAAGCGCTTGTCGTGAACCCCGCCAAGGCCTGCCAGCCGCTTGGCGCGGTGTTCGCGGCCGCAGGGTTCGAGCGAACCATGTCCTTCGTCCACGGTAGCCAGGGCTGCGTGGCCTATTACCGCTCGCACCTGTCGCGCCATTTCAAGGAGCCTGCTTCGGCAGTTTCCTCCTCGATGACCGAGGACGCGGCAGTGTTCGGTGGTCTGAAGAACATGGTCGACGGGCTCGCCAACACGTACCAACTCTACGACCCGAAGATGATCGCCGTCTCGACCACTTGTATGGCCGAGGTCATTGGCGACGACCTGCACAGCTTCATCGAGAACGCCAAGGACGAAGGCTCGGTCCCGCGCGACTTCGACGTGCCCTTCGCCCACACGCCGGCCTTCGTCGGTAGTCATGTCGACGGCTATGACGTAACGGTCAAGGGCATTTTGGAGCACTTCTGGAAAGGCGAGGAGCGCACGGAAGCCGAGGGAACCATCAACATCATTCCGGGTTTCGACGGCTTTTGCGTTGGCAACAACCGGGAGCTCAAGCGCCTGCTCGATCTGATAGGCGTGTCCTATACCTTCATCCAAGACGCCTCTGACCAGTTCGACACGCCGTCGGACGGCGAATACCGCATGTACGACGGCGGCACGAAGATCGAAGACGTGAGGAAGGCACTCAACGCGGAGGCGACACTCTCGCTACAACATTACAACACCCGAAAAACACTGGAGTATTGCGAGGGGGTAGGGCAGGCGACTGCCTCGTTCCATTACCCGCTCGGAGTCCAAGCAACCGACGACTTCCTGATGGAGGTCTCCGCGATTTCCGGCAAGCAAATCCCCGAGGCAATCCGCCTGGAGCGCGGCCGACTTGTTGACGCCATGGCGGACAGCCAATCCTGGCTGCACGGTAAGAAATATGCCATCTACGGTGATCCGGACTTTGTCTACGCCATGGCCCGCTTCACCATGGAGACGGGCGGCGAGCCGACCCATTGCCTCGCCACCAACGGCACCTCGGCATGGGAAGCGGAGTTGAAGGAACTGCTTGCATCATCGCCCTTCGGCAAGGATGCTCAAGTCTGGGCTGGCAAGGACCTCTGGGCGATGCGCTCGCTGCTCTTCACCGAGCCGGTGGACCTGCTGATCGGCAACTCCTATGGCAAGTATCTGGAGCGCGACACCGGCACGCCGCTGATCCGGCTGACGTTTCCGATCTTCGACCGCCACCATCACCATCGGTTTGCGCTTATGGGCTACCAAGGCGGGTTGCGCGTCCTGACGACGATCCTCGACAAGATCTTCGACAAGCTCGATCGCGAGACAAGCGAGACGGGCGTGACGGACTATTCGTATGACCTCACCCGCTAAGCGTGACGGTCGGCTTTGGCCGGTCGTCTTCCCGAGGGACTTTGGAGACCGACGCAATGTCCTTGCTCAGAGCCAAAATCCAGGATGTCTTCAACGAGCCTGCCTGCGAGGAGAACCGCGGCAAGGATGCCAAGGCGCGCAAAAAGGGCTGTTCGAAGCCACTAACCCCCGGGGCGGCGGCCGGCGGCTGTGCCTTTGATGGCGCCAAGATCGTGCTCCAGCCGATCACCGACGTCGCGCACCTGATCCATGCGCCGCTCGCCTGCGAGGGCAATTCCTGGGACAACCGCGGTGCGGCTTCGTCCGGGCCAACGCTGTGGCGCACGAGCTTCACGACCGACCTCACCGAACTCGACGTGGTGATGGGGCAGGGCGAGCGGAAGCTTTTCAAAGCGATCCGCGAGATCAAGGAAGGGTATGGGCCGCCGGCTATCTTCGTCTATCCGACCTGCGTGACGGCGCTGATCGGCGAGGATATCGAGGCCGTCTGCAAGCGGGCGGCGGAAAAGTTCGGCCTACCGGTGGTGCCGGTCAATGCGCCGGGCTTCGTCGGCTCCAAGAATCTCGGCAACAAGCTTGCCGGCGAGGCGTTGCTCGAGCATGTCATCGGCACGGTGGAGCCCGACGATGCCGGCCCTTACGACATCAACATCCTTGGAGAATTCAACCTCTCGGGCGAATTCTGGCTGGTGAAACCGCTCCTTGATCGGCTGGGCATCCGGGTGCGCGCCTGCATTCCGGGTGACGCGCGTTACTTCGACATTGCCTGCGCGCACCGCGCCCGGGCGGCTATGATGGTGTGCTCGACCGCGCTCATCAATCTCGCCCGCAAGATGGAGCAGCGCTGGGACATCCCGTTTTTCGAGGGCTCCTTCTACGGCATCACCGACACCTCGGAAGCGCTCCGACAGATCTCTCAGCTGCTCGTGAAGAAGGGTGCCGATCCGGAGATCCTCGGCCGCACCGAGGCATTGATTGCAGATGAGGAGGCGATCGCTTGGAAGAAGCTCGCGGCCTACCGGCCGAGGCTCGAAGGCAAGCGCGTGCTGCTCAACACCGGCGGTGTGAAGTCCTGGTCCGTCGTTCATGCGCTGATGGAGATCGGCATCGAGATCGTCGGCACCTCGGTCAAGAAGTCGACGGTCGAAGACAAGGAGCGCATCAAGCAGATACTCAAGGACGACAACCACATATTCGAGCAGATGGCGCCGCGCGAGCTTTACGCCATGCTCTCAGAACGCAAGGCCGATATCCTGCTGTCGGGCGGGCGCACGCAATTCATCGCGCTGAAGGCCAAGACACCCTGGCTGGATATCAACCAGGAGCGCCAACACCCTTACGCCGGCTATGACGGCATGGTGGAACTCGTACGCCAGATTGACCTCGCCATTCATAACCCAATCTGGTGCCAGGTGCGGGAGCCGGCACCATGGGATTGCCAGCCTGCGGTGAGGGAGCAACTGCCGCGCACGAAAAGCGAGACCGCGACCTTGCATGCTGTCCAGGAATTCGCCAGCACGATGGCCGACGATTTCGGCGAGTGTTGAGGAAAGCCGATGGTCCGCATCCTTCCCCAGACCAAAGCGGCGGCGGTCAATCCGCTGAAGTCATCGCAGCCGCTCGGTGCCGCCTTGGCCTTTCTTGGCGTCGACGGCGCGATGCCGTTGTTCCACGGCAGCCAGGGGTGCACCAGCTTCGCCCTCGTGCTCTTCGTGCGGCATTTCAAGGAAGCCATCCCCTTGCAGACCACGGCGATGGACGAGGTGGCGACGATCCTCAGCGGGGCAGACCATCTGGAAGAGGCGATCCTCAACCTCAAGGCCCGCACAAAGCCAACGCTGATCGGGGTCTGCACGACGGCGCTGGTGGAAACCCGGGGCGAAGACTGCGCAGGAGATATCGCCAATATCAGGCTGAAGCGCAGGGAAGAACTCGCGGGTACGGAGGTGGTGCTAGCCAACACGCCGGATTTCGGCGGCGCGATCGAAGAGGGCTGGGCCAAGGCTGTCACCGCGATGATCGAAAGGATTACGCGGCCCGGCGAGCAGGCGCGGCAGTCGAAGAAGATCGTGATCCTGCCTGGCTGGAACCTCACTGTGGCTGATATCGAGCATTTGCGTGAAATGATTGAAAGCTTTGGACTCAAGCCGGTGATTCTGCCGGACGTCTCCGGCTCGCTCGACGGTACGGTGCCCGACCGCTGGATCACGACCACCTACGGCGGCACCAGCATCGAGGATATCCGCGAGCTTGGCACGGCCGAGCAATGCATCGTCATCGGTGAGCATATGCGCCGCCCGGCCGAGCTGCTTCAGAGGTTGACCGGCGTGCCTTACGTGCTGTTCCGGTCGCTGACTGGATTGAAGGACGCCGACCGGTTCGTCTCGCTGCTGTCCGTGGTTTCGGGCGCGGCGGCGCCGGCTGGGGTGCGCCGTCGCCGGGCGCAGTTGCAGGACGCGTTGCTCGACGGACATTTCCACTTTGGAGGCAAGAAAATTGCGATCGCTGCTGAACCAGACCAACTCTACCAACTCGCGAGCTTCTTCATCGGCATGGGCTCCGAAATCGCGGCGGCGGTCACCACGACCGACATGTCGAAAATTTTGGAGGAAGTACCGGCGCAGTCGGTTCAAATCGGCGATCTCGGCGATTTGGAAGCTCTTGGCGCCAGCGCTGATCTTCTCGTCACCCATTCCCACGGCCGCCAGGCGGCGCAGCGCCTCGGCATTCCGCTCATGCGGGTTGGCTTCCCGATCTTCGACCGGCTCGGTAGCCAGCACAAGCTCACAATCCTCTATCAGGGGACCCGCGACATGATCTTCGAGGTTGCCAACATTTTTGAAGCCAACCGGCACGCGCCGACGCCTGAGGCGCTTGATCCACTCCGTAAGCGAGAAATCCCAGATGAGCTCCGTTCGTCGCCTCTCGCTCGTCACTGACGAGGTTCACGCACCGACGCCGGAACGCCAAGCCGGCGCATTGCGGGTGGCGATCGCCACGCAGGACATGAAGAACCTCAACGCCCATTTCGGTTCGGCCAGGCGCTTTGCTGTCTACGACGTGATGCGCGAGGAGTGGAAGCTCGTCGAGGCCGTGGCCTTCGATGACGTTTCGGACGAGAGCGGGAAGCACCCAACTGAGGGCGATGACCGCATCACCCCGAAGGTGGAGGCGCTGAAGGGATGTCATCTCCTGTTTTGTCTGGCGATCGGCGGACCTTCGGCAGCCAAGGTTGTTTCGGCAAAAATTCATCCGATCAAAGTGCCGCACCCCCAAACCATCCAAGAGGTGCTGTTGCGCACGCAGATGATGCTCAGGACGTGTCCTCCCCCTTGGCTGCGCAAGGTGCTGGCGCAGGCAGGTGTCGCCGAACAGAAACCGTCCTTCGAGGACGAGGACTGAAATGAGGAGTGGGCGAAATGTCTGACGCCGTGGTTAGCCCTGCTGTCGCCGAAGACGAGGCGGCCCTTGCCACCCCGTTCGTCAAATGCCTCGTGCGGCTGGTCCGGGCTCATGATTCCCACGGGTCTTGGGAAGGGAAATCGGACGCCGAGCTGCTGGGCGACTTCATCATCACCAGGGAACAGCGCCGTGCGATCCCGATCATCGGCGATCCCGATCCGGACGTGCTGTGGAGGCTCGAGATGTTTTACACCGCCGTCGGGCTTGCGATCGAGGAGCGTTCCGGCCTGATGGCATCGCCGATGATGGAGATAAGCCATGAGGGCTTTGGGCGCGTGCTTCTCACGGCCGGGCGGTTGGTCGTTCTGTCGAAGACCCTGCGCGACGTCCACCGGTTCGGCTTCGAGACGTTCTGGAAACTCGCCACGGCCGGTACGAAACTGGCCGGCGATGCGACCGCAGCTATTGAGGCTCATCCCGAGGTGGCGCGGGCGTGATGGAACCGATTTTCGATCAACGGGATCGTGTCAGGCCTTGAGGACATGCGATGGCCAGCCCTCTCAATCGAGGCGATCGAGGCCGATGTGGTTCTTGGGGCAGCGCTGATGAAGCCACTGGTCCTGATCTGTTCGCAGGATCCGGAGTTCTATCTGGTCCACAGCCACATTCTGGAGGTGGATGGCTTCACGATTCAACTGGCCGGCAGCGTGGAGGAGGCGCTTGCATTGGCCAGTGAACGGGAGCCGAAGGCCGTGGTGCTGGACTGCCAGCCAACAAGCGCGACAGGCTCCATAATCTGCGCCCGGTTCAAGGGGGAGCCCCGGACCGGCGGCCTGCCCGTAATTGCGCTGATCGCGCCCGGCGCCGAGAACCAGCACCTCGATCTCTTGAAGGCTGGTATTGACGAGAGCTTTGTGCGGCCCTTCGCGCCGGCCAAGCTGCTTGACTGTCTACGGATGAAGCTGGCGCTGCCAAAGCCGGGTTCGAACGGGATTGAAAACGGCGGCTGGATCTCCTGTGGCGACCTTGAGATAAGGCTCGATGCCCACCGCGTTCGGGGTAATGGCCACGAAGTCCACCTTGGGCCGATCGAGTTCAACCTGCTGCGGCTTTTGCTTGAGACTCCCGGCAAGGTCTTCACCAGAGACGAGCTGATCAGCGCGGCCTGGCCGGCCAATATCCATGTCGGTGTACGCACCGTGGATGTCCATATCAGCCGGCTCAGAAGGGCTCTGAAGGCGGCCTCCCCCTCCAGCGTCATTCGTACCGTCAGGTCGGCCGGCTACTCGCTCGAGTGGCCGGACGGCTGAATAGATAACCGATGTGGTGCCATTCCGCATTTCCGCCGTGCTGAGGGCAAGTCTTGCGGCTTCGAAACGCGCCGGCAGGTACGACATATTCAGAAAGAAGCAGTCAGATGGCTTTCAGAAGCGTACTCAGTGTGACGGGAGCTGACCACTCCGATCAGGATGTCAGAACAGCTGCCAGCTTGTGTGCCGAAGTCGGCGCGTATCTTTCCGTACTGGTGATGTCGCCTCCGCCGCTCATTATGCCTTCTCCGCTGCTCGGCGATGGCATCCCCGAGTGGCCTGGACAACGCGCACAGGCCATCGCCAGACTGGACAACCGGTTTAGGCAGATCGAAAGATTTTCACAGGACATGGCCAGACTGGAAACAACATCCAGGGAAATTCACAAACTGCTGAGAGCCACGTGGCGGTGCTATGATGTCGATATTGCCAACTGCGATCAGGCCAGCATCGGTGACGCGGTGCGACAGCGGGCGCTCTGCAACGACCTGACAATCGTCGGCCCCGCACTTCTCAACGACATTAACGTCGGTCCCCTTGTTATCAACGGCAGCCTGTTCGACACCGGAAAGCCGGTGCTTGTCGTGCCGGAGGGCGCTGAGGCGACTCTGTCTCCACGGCGCGTGCTGGTCGGCTGGGATTCGCGAGTCGAGGCGTCCCGTTCGGTTCGGGAAGCGCTGGATCTGCTAGCCGGTGCTGAGGAAGTTCGTGTCGCACTAGTCGATCCGGAGGCGACCTGCACCGGAAACGGTACCGAGCCGGGAGCCGATATCGCTGCCTATCTCACTCGGCACGGTGCTCGGGTGTCGGTTGACCTGCTGGCGAGCGCCGGAAAATCGGCAGCCACGGTGCTCGCGCAGCACGCAATCGACACGTCTGCCGACATGATAGTCATGGGCGCTTATGGCAACCGCAGGCTACGTGAGCGACTCTTCGGCGGCGTGACGAGATGGATAGTTGGGAAGCCGTCATTGCCGTTGTTTTTGGCTCGCTGACGGATTCCAAAGCAGCACCGACGCTGTTTGAAGCTCTACTTCCCTGGATCACCTATCCTGATCCAAGTCGGAGAAAGATTGCCGCAAACGCGCCCAGTTTCGCGAAGCTCCTCGGAGCGAATCTGCAAGCGCCATCGCCGGGAACATCGCGGACGTCTCGCGTTCGGGGTTCTGCTCGCCCGAGATGATCCATAACGCGGAGACCAACACCGGGCAGAGATATGGGCAGTCCTCAATGCAGTGAAGATCACGGCTTCGCAGGTCGGCGTCAGGTCAAAGAGAGTCGTTCAGCGCGGCAGGCCGAGTTCCGATCCGTAGCGGCATCGTATGGGCGGTATCACGATCTCCTCATTACTGGCCGGGAGCTTAACAACGCAACGACCGTGCCGTGGCCGAGGCCCTCAACTTCGAGTCGGAACGGTCGAGCTCCTGCCGCGGTCGGCGGGAATCGATCGCATAAATTACGTTGCCCATGGTCTGGATTGGCAGGCGGGTTAGGGGTGAGGACGGCCGCATCTTCAGCGTTTTCAGTCGGTCCGGCCCAACCCGCGTGGCGACCGAGTGGTCTTTGGCCGGTCAATTCCGACAACGCTCACATTCGCACCAGGCGGTCCCTGTAGGTGAACGGGACACAGAACGACAAAACCAGGAATCCGGGAGAGTTCACCGCGCCGGCACATGCCGGCACTCATCCTGGCCCTCTTCGCTACGATCATCATCGTCAATCTGGCGAAGACGGTACTCGCGACCCGCAGCCGGACATGACCGGCTTCGTCGTGAAGAACTCCTGCGTCGCCAGCCAGGAATTCAATCGCAAAGCGGAAGAGGTAGGGCAGAGGCGATGCTCGGATGGAGCGGCCGCTGCAATCGCAATGGCGTTCCGCTACCACCTGAGCGACCGAAACGGCAAGAAGCTCAAGCAAGCCTTGAGGCGGACGATGATGACGAGCCTGGCGGTAGTCCAACGCAGTCACAATGTCCATCTGCTCGTGCCTCAGCCCGAATACATGTCGAGTCGTCCGTGGCCACGCTTCTCTGGCGACGCGAAGCGCGTGATGCGTGTCCAAGACCTGACAGTGGCAGAAAACATGTCGCGTCCAATACAACCGGCTATCTTGGGCACCCCGAAAGCTTTTAAAATGTAATCGAGCGTTTACTGCGCGCTGAGCGCGTTGGCACGGCCTTTGCGAATTGAGATTCAGCAACACTGAGTGAAGGCGGACTGCACGCAGATGCACAAGACAAGCGATGCTCTCCACTCCTTGAACCCTCGTGCCCCGTCTCAAAGGCGGAACAAGCTTGCGCATAAGGTCACGCAACTTTTGGCAACAGCTTTGGAGAGCAGTATGGTGTTCCAGATGGGGTCACCGGCTCCTTCGATCAAAATGGAGGACTGGCTGCGTGGCGAGCCCCTTGCGAACTTCCAGCCCGGCAAAGTCTATATCGTCGAATTTTGGGCAACTTGGTGCGAACTATGCATGGCGGAGATGCTCGATCTGATGCGGCTCCAGGAAAAATACAAGAACAGGGGACTTGAGGTCGTCGGCGTCGCGGCTAATGAAGACGCTCCAACGGCCGTTGAGGCTCGCACCAAGTTGGACGCGTGGTTGACCGAAAAGTGCTCGCATCTGAGCTATCGGATCGCGTTCGACCACACAGGTGAAATGAACAAGCTTTGGATGAAACCCAGCTTTTCTGTTGGGATTCCGACCTCGTTCGTGGTCGACCGAGACGGTCACATCGCCTTTATCGGTCATCCCAGCCAACTCGATGAGGTTTTGCCGAAAGTGCTTAACGGCAGCTGGCGCATCAGCGATAAAGCTAAAGCCGCCGATACGGAGCGGATCGCCACAAGCGAACCAATGGCGCGCGAACAAGCGTTGAAGCAGCCGATCGATGACAGATTCTGGGCGGCGGTGAAGTTAGAAGATTGGAAGACGGCGCTCTGGGCAATCGAAGAGGGCATCGCCTTGATGCCCGACGACATCAATTTCCGCCTGGCTCATGCGCACCTGTTGCTTCACAAAATACAAGACATGTGGACCGGCTTGCCCGTGATGCGCGAATTCGTGCGCGACGCGATCGACAAGAACTCCCAGGATTGGATGGTTTCGGCGCTAGACCAGCTTTTCCATCCGGCGAATGACCATTCGCGCCTTCCCCCTGCTGAGCGCTTCGCGATGGGCAAGGAGCTGTCCGAACACATCCTGGCGCTGAATCCTCCGCAAGGCGACAGCCCTAAGTTCCGGTCCTATCCCGCGGTCGCCCGGTACTATCACGAGAACGGCAACAATGATCGCGCGATCGAGTTGGTCGAACTGGCACTGACGTCGCTGGACGGTCCGGAGCCTATCCCGGCCGAATTGAAAGAGCAGCATCTGCCGGATTTGCTGCAGGCCCTCGCCAAGTACAGGGGTGGGAAGGTTTGTTGCGGCGCATTCTGTGGGGCTCCGCAAAACCATTTCCCGAAGGTGCCAAAGCGCGGTCGGCCGAGGAGGAAAGATAAAAAAGGGTAATTGGTCGAAATGGCTTACCGGGCAATTCGTCGATTTCCTTGGCGTGACCGCAGCAGGAGGGTCCATGCAGCACTTGGTCGATCGTCTGCAGCAGGATCGAGGCTCGAAACTTCATGGCCTCCGGCCGCATTGCGGCGGAAGTGATGTTCGACGCGAATTCACGTTGAAGACTTCGCAGTCAAGGACGTGTTCAAGGTCGGCCAGAGGGATATCAATTGCGTGGCATCAGCCGCGCCGAGCCGGGCGTCGGCTGCGCAAGTGTGCCCGAAGTAGGCATCCCAGAAAACAGACATCATGCTTCGACGAAGAGGACTGAAATGAGGACAATGCGAAATGTCTAGTGCTGCGGTCAGCCCGGCTGTCAACGAGGACGAGGCGGCCCTTGCCACGCCTTTTGTCAGATGCCTCGTGCGGCTGATCCGTGCTCAGGATGCCTCCGGGTCACTGGAAGGCAAATCAGACGCCGAACTGCTGGGCGACTTCATCATCACCAGAAAACAGCGCCGTGCGATCCCCATCATCGGCGATCCCGATCCGGACGTGCTGTGGAGGCTCAATACTTCTACACGGCCGTCGGGCTTTGGATCGAGGAACGCTCCGGCCTGATGACATCGCCAACGATGGAGATGAAATTCACGAGGACTTGGGGCCGCATGCTTTCCACGGCCGGGCAGTTGGTCGTTCTGGCAAGACGTTCATCGGTTCGGCTTCGAGATGCTCCGGAAACTGGCTGAAGCCGGTGCGAAACTGGTCGACGATGCGACTGCAGCATTGAAGCCTATCCCGACGTGGCACGGGCGTGAAGAAACCGATTTCGAGGAACGAATTATGTCAAACCTAGATGAGATGGGGAAGAAAGTTCGAAAGCTTCAGCTGCGCGCGGCACTTGCCAAGATGAGATTGCGCGGCCTTGCAGAGGATCTCCCGAGAAAATGGAGGGAGATAGAGGAAGTTGCTGAGGAAACGTCGGCTGTTTTTGCCGAGTTGGATGGTGCCAAGAGAGAGCTCGCTGCAATGAAGAAGTTACGATGAGGAGCACATTCACCACCCGCGACGGCTCCGGATGGATGCCGGAATATCTCACCGCTATAGACGGAACAACCTGCATCGGCTGCGGCCGCTGTTTCAAAGTCTGCTCGCGCGCGGTCATGCATCTTTACGCCGTCGATGACGCGGGTGAAAGTCTGGGCGCCTGCGACGACGAGGATGACGATTTCGATGGCGAGCTCAATCGCATGATCATGGTCGTCGATCATGCCGGCCGCTGCATTGGCTGCGGAGCCTGCGCCCGCGTCTGCCCGAAGAACTGCCAGACCCATGTTGCGGCCGACCAGGTCGCAGCATGATCTGAGGAGACAAAACCAGGAGAACGGCGTTGCCCTTTAGAATCTTTTGTCGCGTCCTGGCGCTGGTGCTGTGCAGCACCGCACTGACTGTCTACTTCGCTTCTCATTCCATCGGAACAGTAGTCGTCACGACGCTGACTTGTTCGCTGCTGCTTCAGCTGACGTACTTCGCAAGCGTGCTCTTTCTGATCTGGCGGTCTGGCTGCGTTAGCCGAGCTGGCCAAAGGGCTGAGCATTTCGGCAGTTGCAAGGAAGTTGGATGCGACCCGCCAGACCTTGATGAGGTAACGAATGGATCCGCAGCTTTGCTCCAGCGCGATCAAATGCTGGCCATCTCGCTGCTGCTTCCTTGAGGCGCCATGACAAGGTTAGCGCTCAAGTTAACGCCACTTTGGACCAACCATGAACATTGAGCGGATATTAGAAGGTGCTTGATAAGTCGATGGTGACCGCAATCGGGTCATTCTAGTTAATCCAGGAGTTGCAGTTCTTGAAATGCCATACGCATTGGTATCCTCTTCGCAGTACGCCGGCGTGCGGTTGCAACTCTCAATTGCGAACGAGGCGCTGGACAGTAATGGGACTCTTCTGGGCCCGGAAAACGCGGGCGACATCAAATCAAAGACGCCTCTAGAATGACTCGTGAATGGCTAATTCAGCTCCATCGCGTGTTGCCAGAGAGAAAATGCTGGAAAAGTTCGAACGCTATCTGGAGTGCGCCTCTCGGACCGGACAGGATGAACAAGCAGAATTGACTTGGAAGACGGGCTTTCGAAGGATGGAAGCCCATGGTGACTTATCGCACGCACAGCATCGAGTTCAAACGTCAGGTAGTGCAGGAGTTCCTGTCCGGCGAGACGCTGCATGGTCTCCCCAAGCGGCACGAACTGCCGCGTAACCTGATCCGCATCTGGGTTCAGAAGCACGAGGCCGGCTCCTTCGACGAAGACGTGGCGGCGGCCGACACGATGCAGGCCTATGAGGCGCGGATCGCAGCGCTGGAGCGGCTGGTAGGCCGGCAAGCCTTGGAAATTGAGTTTCTAAAGGGGGCTCTGAAAAGCGCACCACGTCCGAGAAGCGGGACTATAAGCCGAACCTTGGCGACCGACACCGCGCTCGCCCGGCGCGCCTGCCTTGAGAGCGAGCTGCCTCTGCTTTGCCGCATCAGCGCCGGGCGAGCCCAGAAGTAGTCCTGCTCCTCTGTCAGCAGATGCCAGATCAACACCGCGAGCTTGCGGGCGACCGCCACAGCTGCGACCTGATGACCACGCTTGTTACGGATGCGTAGGAAGAAGGCCCTGAGCGGTCCGGGCGCCTTCGCCGCCGCCCAGGCGGCCTCGACCAGCATGGCGCGGGCATGGGAACGCCCATGTTTGCTGATCCGGCCATATTGCGCCAAGCCAAGACCGGATTGGCGCACACGCGGATTGAGGCCGAAGTAGCTCACCAGCTTCTGCGGCTCGCGGAACCGCCGGATGTCGCCGACCGCGGCGATGATACCGCTCGCGACGATGACATTGACGCCGGTGATCGTCTGAAGCCGCCGGACTTGCGCATCATCAACCGCTTCCCGGGCGATGTTGCGTGTTTCAGAAATTCGCGGACACCCATTCCGCTAATTCGCGGACAGGGATTTCAGTAATTACGGGACAGTGATTCCGCTAAT
>NZ_JAMYQN010000029.1:0-46093 GCF_040320905.1 Mesorhizobium sp. M0590 | reverse complement strand
CAAACCCTTCTCTTGGATCGCCGACCCCGACAAGATCATTGCCGCCGTCAAACGCGGGCACCAAGCGTTAGATTCCATCCACTAGTTAAGCCCGCCAACATGAAGCGCCTTGACCTCGAGATATTCCTCGATGCCGAGCTGCGATCCTTCGCGCCCCACTCCGGACTGCTTGACACCGCCGAAAGGCGCAACCTCGGTCGAGATCATGCCTGTGTTGAGCCCGACCATACCGAACTCCAGCGCCTCGGCAACACGCCATGAGCGCTTGAGGTTGTCGGTGTAGAAGTAGGCGGCAAGGCCGAACGGCGTACCGTTCGCAATGGCGATGGCCTCTTCCTCCGTCTCGAAGCGAAAAAGCGGCGCCACCGGACCGAACGTCTCTTCCGATGCCAGGAGCATCCCCGTAGTAGCTTCTCCCAGCACGACGGGCCGTGCATATTGCTTACCCTCCGGCATCGTCTCGCTTTGGGCGATAATCTGCGCACCTTTCGCCCGTGCATCCGCGATGTGACGCTCGATCTTGTCGATCGCGGCCGCGTTGATCATCGGGCCGATCTCAGTGCCCTCGTCGGTCCCTGCGCCAACCTTCATCCGCGTGACGCGCCGGCTCAGCTTTTCGGCGAAAGCGTCGTAAACGCCTTCCTGCACAAGAATCCGGTTCGCGCAGACGCAGGTTTGACCGCCATTGCGGAACTTGGATGCGATCACCCCTTCAACTGCCTTATCCAGATCGGCGTCGTCAAAGACGATAAAGGGTGCGTTGCCGCCAAGCTCCAGGCTCAGCCGCTTGATACTATCGGCCGCGCCACGCATGAGCAGCGCACCGACGCGGGTCGAACCGGTGAACGAGATCTTGCGCACCGTCTGATTGGCCATCAGTTCGTTGCCGATTTCGACGGGCATGCCCGTCACAATGTTGATCACGCCTGCAGGGATACCTGCCCGTTCCGCCAGAACGCCGAGCGCCAGCGCCGAGAATGGCGTAAATTCCGACGGCTTGATGACAACCGTACAACCTGCGGCCAGCGCCGGTGCCACTTTGCGTGCGATCATCGCGTTGGGAAAATTCCACGGCGTGATGATGGCGCAGACGCCGACGGGTTCTTTCAGCACCAGAATGCGGCGATCGGCCGTGGGTGACGGAATGGTCGAGCCACCGATCCGGCGCGCCTCCTCCGCAAACCATTTCACAAAAGATGCGCCGTAGCGGATTTCCGCCACCGCCTCGGCAAGCGGCTTGCCCTGTTCCAGCGTCAGCAGGAGCGCGAGATCCTGTTCGTGCTGGCGAATGAGGTCGTGCCAGCGCTCCAGAAGTCCTGCACGCTCGGCATGGGTCTTCTTCTTCCAGCTTTTGAAGGCCTCAGCCGCGGCAGCGATTGCCGCTCTCGTCTCGTTCTCGCCCATTGCGGGAACGGTGCCGAGAACACTTTGGCTGGCAGGGTCAATGACATCGACCACGCCCTTCGTTTCGCCATCCCGCCAGACACCGCCAATCAGCGCCTGCTGGCGGAAAAGGTCGGAATCGTTGAACATGCCAATCTTCGTCATCGCATTCATGGTCTTTCCTCTGCTCTTTCAGCTCAATCGTGCCAGCACGGCCTGCGTGATTGTTTCAGTCCTGTCCTTGCCCGCGATCGTGCCAATCCCCCGCGCGGTTGCGGACTCGATTGCCGACATCACTTCGGCCGCAGCCTGCCCCTCGCCCAGATGCTCGAGCATCATCGCACCGGACCAGATCGCGGCGATCGGATTGGCGACACCGAGATGCGCGATGTCGGGCGCCGAACCGTGGACCGGCTCGAACATGGAAGGCGCGCTGCGTTCGGGATTGATATTGGCGGAGGCGGCGTAACCCAGCCCGCCCTGAATGGCCGCTCCAATATCGGTGAGGATGTCGCCGAAAAGGTTCGATGCGACGATTACGTCGAGGCTTTCCGGCGCCAGGACCATACGGGCGGCAATGGCGTCGATGTGGTAGTGCGAGACCTCCACATCGGCATAATCTTTCGCCACCTCGCGCGTGACCTCATCCCAGAAAACCATGGAATGTTTCTGCGCGTTGGATTTGGTGACAGATGCGAGCTTCCTGCGACGCGCCCGCGCCTGTTCGAAACCGAAACGGATGATCCGTTCGACACCCGTACGCGTGAAGATCGCAGTCTCAACCGCGACCTCATCGGCCGTGCCGGAATGAACGCGCCCACCGGCGCCGGAATATTCGCCTTCCGTATTCTCGCGGATGCACAGGATATCGAAGCCATCGGAGCGGAGGGGCCCCTGAACCCCCGGCAACAGCCGGTGCGGTCGTATGTTGGCGTACTGCGTGAACCCTTTCCGGATCGGCAGGAGCAGTCCGTGAAGCGATACCGAGTCGGGCACTTCCGCGGACCAGCCCACAGCGCCGAGAAAGATCGCATCGAATTTTCGAAGTGTCTCGATGCCGTCTGACGGCATCATTGCAGCGGTCTCCAGGTAGTAGGCGCACGACCACGGGAATCTTGCGTCATCAAGGGCGAAACCGCCCCGCTTAGCCGCCGCCTGCAGCACCTGCCATGCCGCCTGCGTGACGTCCTTGCCGATGCCGTCGCCGGGGATGAGCGCGATCTTGTAGGTCTTCATTAATGGAGGTCCTCATTTGCACTAGCGTCATCGGAAGAATAGTCGACCGCCCGCCGCATTTTCCGTCGAGGATGAGCCGCCCGGCGGCGTCGAATCGTGTCAGGCGGAACTTAAAAAGCCGATTGTTCTGGAGCCGCCGCGCGCTATTCGGCCGGACCTTAAGCACTGAACTCAGTCATAGACGCAGACGTAGATCTTGCGCACGGTCTCGATAGTGCGCCAGACGCCGACGAAACCAGGCTTCATCACGAAACTGTCGCCGGCGCGGTAGGTCTTGGTCTCACCGCCCTTCTCCTGGATTTCGACGAGACCCGAAACGATGTGGCAGAACTCGTAGATCGTGCCCTTGATCGAATGCGTCTCGCCGGGCGTCGCCTCCCAGACACCGGTGAGCACCTTTTCTCCCTTCGAGGCATCCTGCGCCCAGGTCTTGAAGGATGGATTGCCGGAAATGAGCCGCTCCGGAGCCGGTAGTGCCTCCTTCGGCGCGAAGTCTGGAACTGTGTCGATCGTGATCAGAAGTGACATGTGATGTTTCCTGGTTAGTAGCCGAGTGTCCGATCGACGAGGCCGATCAGTTCTTCTCCGGCGCGGTGGCGCCGGATGTTGTCAACGACGGATTGTGCCGCCGTATGCGGTTGCGTCACCGAGGCGATGTGCGGCGTTATCATCACCTTCGGATGCGACCACAGCGGATGGTCTTCCGGGAGCGGTTCTGGATCGGTGACATCAAGCATCGCCGCAGATATGTGACCGGTGTCGAGCGCGTTGATCAGCGCGGCCTGGTCCAGTTGCGGACCCCTGCCGACATGCAGCAGCTGCGCCCCGACGGGCAGTAAGTCCAAGAACTCTGCATCGAGCATGCCGTGCGTTCGTTCCGTGAGCGGAAGCAGGCAGACGAGAATATCCGTTTGCTTCAGAAAGCCCGCGAGTTCGTCCGTGCCGTGAAAACAGGCGACGTCCTCTATCCGCTTTTCGCTGCGGCTCCACCCGGCAAGCGGAAACTGGAAGGGCTTCAAGCGCTCGATAGCCGCCTGGGCCAGCATGCCAAGGCCGAGAAAGCCAACCCGGCGTTCGGCCGCCTGTCGAGCGGCAATTGGTTGCCAGAGGCATCTTTTCTGCTGCTCGAGATAGGCGGGCATCTCCCGGTGGAGCGCCAACACGCCGAGCGCGACGTATTCCTGCATCATGCGTATGATGCCGTCCTCGACCATGCGCACAAGCCTCACATGGCTTGGCACCACGTCCTGCTTGAACTGGTCGACGCCCGCTCCGATGGAAAACAGCACTTCCAGATTGCGGTAGCGCGAGATCTCGTCCGGCACCGTCCAGGTGATGAGATAGCGCACCTTCTCCGGCTCCATCTCGTCCCCGGAATGGACGAATTCCAGATCCGGGAGCTGGCGCGCAAAGATCTCGCGGAAGACCGCAGCACGCGCCGCATCGGAATTGAAAAGAAACGCCATGGTGACCGCCCTTCCTTCAGGCCGCAAGACGCGCGCCGAGCCCCTCGATCATCTTCCGGCAAGCGGCGAGTTCACCAATCTCGATATATTCGTCGGGACGATGGGCACGGCCGATGTCGCCGGGTCCGCAAACGACCGCATCGATGCCGGCCTGCTGATAAAGTCCGGCCTCCGTGCCGTAACTCACAGCTGTCAGCGGCTCCTGCCCAGTCAGCTCCGTCAGAACGGCCGCTAGCTCGCTCCCGTTGGCGGGCGCAAGGGCGGGATAGGTGGTCAACTCGTGCCACGCCACATCGAAGCCGCTGTCTCGCAGGGCGAAAAGCCGGGCCTTGACCGGCTCAAGCAGGGAGGCTGGAGAAACGCCGGGCACGGCACGCGCCTCGATATCGGCTGTGCAGTGGCCAGCGATGATGTTGACCGCCTGTCCACCGGCGATGACGCCCACCTGCAAGGAAGAATACGGGGGCTCGAAATTGTCATCGAGCGGCCCGTCGGCGAGGGATCGGCCGTAGGCCACGGCGTGCGTGATAACGCCGGCCATGGCATGCACGGCATTGAGTCCGAGATCGGGGCGTGACGAATGGCCTGATCGCCCGATCACCTCGAGTCGCGCGGCGGCCTTCCCCTTGTGCGCGCGCACAGGCTGCATCCCGCTCGGCTCGCCGACAATCGCGCCAAGCGGCCTCTCGCATAAGCTCGGCAACGCGGCTAGGAGATGCGGCACACCACGGCACCCCGCCTCTTCGTCATACGAGAATGCGAGATGAACTGGCTGCCGCAGGTTCATCACCGCAAGTCCTGGGAGCGCCGCCAATGCGCAGGCGAGGAAGCCCTTCATGTCGGTGGTGCCGCGACCGTATAGCCTGCCACCCTCGCGGCGCAGGACGAAGGGGTCCGAGCTCCATTCCGGCTCGCCGGCCGGCACGACATCCATATGTCCGGAGATGATGTAGCCCCGACCCTGGCGCGGGCCGATCGTAAGGAAAAGGTTGGACCGGTCACCCTCGGGACCGGGCAGAACCGTCACCTCGGCTCCGGCTGCCTGACAATAGTCGCGGATCCAATCGACGATCGCGCCGTTTGGCGTGCCCACAACAGAGGGAAATGCAACCAGGGTCGCGAGGATTTCTTCCACGTTCATGGCGGTCCGCTCTGCTTGCACACTATCACCGGGTGCAACCAGCCTATCCGCAGGCAGCAGTGTTCCCTGCCGAATTGCGTCGTGCTTTGGCCGAAGATTGCGAAAAAGCACCTCGAACCAGCGAAACCTGCTGGCTTTCCCGTATAATGCTGCGGCAAAGAGGTATGTCGCGACATGGCGATCGATGACAGGATCGACACCGCGTGCCTTGCGCATTCGTTGAAGAAGCGGATCGATTGAGATGCAGAGATCAGTACGCCTGAAATCCTTCGAACTGGTCGCGCGGGACATTGATGATGTCGACGTCAAGCTACTGCACGCGCTGTCGATCTCAGTCCGCTGGCCTCACCGGCCGAAGGATTGGGACTTTCTGCGCCGTGCCGGCCGCGGCATTGTTGCCGTTGATGGTATTGGACGCGTTTTCGGGAGCGCGATGTGGTTTCCCCACGGGGACGACTTTGCCACCATTGGCCTGGTGATCACAACGCCACGCACACAAGCGCAAGGAGGCGGCCGATGGCTCATGGACCTAGTCCTTGAGCAGTGCGGCGATCGCAATTTGGCGCTCAACGCGACCCATGCTGCCTACCCCCTCTACGTTTCACTCGGCTTCACGACCGAGGCGATCGTATACCAGCGCCAGGGGGAGGTCCCACAAACACTCCCGGCTATGCCGGCCTTGAACGGTGAATTGCAGGCGCTGTCGAGCGACAGGCTTAAGGACATCACGCCGCTGGATACGCGCGCGTTAGGGATAAACCGCGAGAGGCTGCTCGCGTTGCTCGCAGCGGATGCCTCAATCTGCACTTTGAGCCGCGGCGGCGAAATCGTCGGCTATTCCATGTGTCGCGAGTTCGGGCGTGGTCACGTGATCGGCCCCATGGTCGCGCGAAACGATCTCGACGCAGTCCATCTTACAGCCCTGCATCTGAAGGAACTGGCAGGACGATTCGCCCGCGTCGACACCCGCGAGAAGGATGGCGTGTTTGCCGCGTTTCTCCAGCAGTGCGGCCTCGGCATTGCCGAGACCGTTACGACCATGTCCAAAGGGCGCCGCTTCCTGAACCGGCAAGACAATGGGCCTTGGGTCTATGGATTGGCCGGCCACGCCTTGAGCTGAATGCAAGCATACTGTCGCCTTCAACCAGCGGTCAGAGAATCAGGTCGATCAGTGCGCGCGTCGATCCACCGGCATAATGCGGTTGCCGTCACGCGGCCGGAACGGCTGCCGCTTCGAATCTGCTCCTAATCCAGGATTCAGTTTCCGCTGCCGACATAATGGCCGTCCGACGCCCATCCGCCACGCCATCCACGATGACATGGCCGATGCCGCGCGAGCACGGCTCGATGCGGGCGTTGAGGTGATAAATGTCCCGCAGCAGATCGGATGTGATGACGTCCGGCGATGACCCGCATGCGATCAGCCGGCCGTCCGCGATGACCATTGTCTGATCGCTGAAGCGCAGGGCGTGATTGAGGTCGTGCAGGGCGATCAGCACGACCATGCCTCGCGCCTGAGCAAGTCCCCGCACGAGGCCGAGCACTTCCACCTGCCGCGACAGATCGAGTGCTGATGTCGGTTCGTCCATCAGCAGGATCTCCGGCTCGCGCACCAGCGTTTGTGCCAGGCTGGCCAGTTGCCGCTGGCCGCCGGAAAGCTCGCTAATGTTGCGGAAAGCGATGTCGGCGATGCCGAGCGCCGCCAGCGTCTCGTCGATGCGAGCCAGATCATCGTCGCCCACAGACCAGCCCATACCCTGCTTACGGGCGAGCAACACTGACTCATAGACGGTGAGCACCGCGTTGGCGGACGTTTCCTGTGGCATGTAGCAGATGCCGCTCTTCCCGCGAATGGCCCCCTCGACATGCATTGCTCCCGGTCCGTCCAGGAGGCCGGCGATGCGCCTGAAGAGCGTCGACTTCCCGGCGGCATTCGGACCGATCACGGCCACGATGTCTCCGCCCTCGAACGCAGGCGTCGTAACATTGCGAAGCCGGAGGCTCGTGCCGTAGCGCGCGCCGAGCGCCTCCAGCCGGATCGTCACCATGAGCGCCTCGTGCTGGACAGGATGAGCGAGATGAAGAACGGGATGCCGATCAGCGAGGTGACGATGCCGATCGGGAAGACCGTCCCAGGGATAAGCGACTTGCTGACGACCGCGCTAGCCGACAGGATGAGCGCGCCCGCAAGGGCCGAAGCGGGCAGGAAGAAGCGTTGGTCCTCGCCGATGACCATGCGCGCAATGTGCGGGCCTACGAGACCGATAAAACCTATGGTGCCGACGAAGGCGACGGGAATGGCGGCCAGGAGGCTCACCAGAATGAGTGTCTCGAGCCGCAGGCGGCCGACCTTGACGCCGAAGCTGGCCGCCTTGTCCTCACCGAGCCTCAACGCCGTCAACGCCCAAACGCGCCGGCCGAAAATGGGTAAGACTGCGAGGAGAATGAATGTGGTGACTGCAAGCTTGGGCCAGGTGGCCTTGGTGAGGCTGCCCATTGTCCAGAAGACGACCGCCGCCAGCGCTTCCGCCGACGCGAAAAACTGGACGAGCGCGAGCAGCGCGTTGAAGGTGAAAACCAGCGCGATGCCGAGCAGCACGATGGTCTCCGCGCTGACGCCGCGCTTTACGCTCAGCACGTGAATGAGGAAGGCCGCCAGCATCGCCATCACGAAGGCGTTGATCGGCACTACATACTCGACTGCGGCGGGGAGAAGCCTCACCCCGAAGGCAAGTGCAAGCGCGGCGCCGAAGCTCGCGGCGGCGGATATGCCGAGCGTGAAAGGGCTGGCCAGCGGGTTGTTGAGGATGGTCTGCATCTGCGCGCCGGCCACGGCGAGCGCCGCCCCGACGACAATGGCCATCAGGGCCACCGGCATGCGGATGTCCCAGAGCACCACGCGCACCTGCTGCGGCACCGTGTCGGGAAACACAAGCGCCCGCACGACCTCGCCAAGTCCGTAGCGGGCGGGACCGACCGCAAGGTCGACGCACAGGCTGAAGAGCAGGGCAGCGCCGAGGCCGGCAAGGATCAACTGCCGCCGCCAGACGAGAGCGCGGTAACGCCCTCGTCCATCGGTGCTGTCGAGCGCGGTGTTGACGGCCGTCGATTCAATCGACATCGGTCAGCGAGACCCAGTGGCCGGGCCGGTATGCGACGGGCAGGAACTTCTCGTGCAACTCCCTGAAGGTCGCCTCGGGATCGAGATCGGCGAAAATATCCGGATGCAGCCACTTCGCCATCTGCTGGATGGCCACGAACTGATAGGGGCTGTTGTAGAACTGATGCCAGATGGCATGCACCGCGCCGTCCTCGACGGCCTTCACGCCGGTCAGCGCCGGCCGCTCGGTCAGCGCCTTCAGCTTGCGCAGCGCCTCTGCCTGATCACGGCCGGGCCCGACGCCGACCCAGGCACCGCCCGGCACATAGGCTTCCCACCATCCGCCGGTGACGATGATCTGATCCGGGTCGGATGCGATGATCTGTTCGGGATTGAGCGTGCCGAACGTGCCGGGGATGATGTCCTTGGCGATGTTGTCGCCGCCTGCCATCTCGACGAATTTGCCGAAATTGTCGTCGCCGAAGCTCATGCAACAGTCATCGGAATAGCCGCCGGCGCGTTCGATGAAGACCTTGGGCCTTTCCGGCTTGGCCTTCTCGATGACATCGGTAACGCGCGCGATCTCGGCGGCGCGCCAGGTGATGAATTCCTCGGCGCGCTCCTTCTTGCCGAACAGCTTGCCAAAGAGGCGCATGCTGGGTTCGGTGTTGGTGAAGGGGCGCTCGCGGAAATCGACATAGACCAACGGAATGCCGGCAGCGGCGAGCTTCTCGATATACTTGCCGTCTTCCGTAGCCTGCTTCGACTCGATATTCATCAGGATGACGTCGGGCTTGAGCGACACCGCCTGCTCGACGTCGAAAGTACCATCCTTGAAGCCGCCAAAAGTCGGGATCTCCGCCATCCTGGGGAATTTTTCCAGATAGGCGGCGTAATTGTCCGGATCCGCTTGGCTGAAATCCTCGCGCCAGCCAGCGATGCGCTTGAACGGATCCTCGGTGTCGAGTGCCGCGACGAGATAGATCTGCCGGCCCTCACCCAGGATTACCTTCTCGACCGGGACGTTCACCTCGACCTGGCGGCCCGTGATGTCAGTCACTGCAACCATTTCGGCCCTGGCGGCCAGCGTCATCGACAGGGCGACGATAACGGCCGACATCGTCCCTGCTGGGATCTTTCCAAAATTCATCGCGCCCTCTCTTGAAGTGGATTAGCCAGAGGTGCCTTATAAAAGATGACTTCAATTCTCAAGAAATATCTTTTAGAGCCATTCCAGACTGGTACGACGACAAGGGGTCAGGAATGGCAGGCGAGCCCAACTATTCGCTGCGGGACGAGATACGCGACTATTGGTCGACGCGCGCCGGAACATTCGATCTTTCGGTGGGGCATGAAATCTTCTCACAGCGGGAACGCCTGGCCTGGCACAGGCTGATGCTCAAGCACTTGGGGCGCGGGGATGGGCGTCGCGCGCTCGACCTCGCTTGCGGCACCGGGGTCGTATCTCATCTCATGCACGACCTGGGTTATGCGGTGACCGGGCTCGATTGGTCAGAGACCATGCTTGGTCGCGCGCGTGCAAAGGCGACGCAGAGGGAAAGCGGCATCCGGTTTCTGATCGGCGACGCCGAGCGCACCCTTGAAAACGGAGAAAGCTATGACGTCCTCGTCACTCGTCATCTCGTCTGGACGTTGGTGGATCCGCGAGCGGCATTCGCCGAATGGTTCTCGCTGCTCAAGCCTGGCGGACGGCTGCTGATCATTGATGGTGATTTCGTCAGTAAGACCTGGGTAACCTCTCTGCGACAGGTCCTGGAAAGGGCCGTTGGCCGGACAGTCGGGCCGGTCCACGGACTGGATCAGGTGATGGCGGACCGCCATCGCAGCATCCTGTCGCGGCTGCACTTTTCGCACGGCGCCAAAGCGGACGAGGTCTGCGCGCTTCTCGTGGAGGCTGGCTTTGAGATGCCTGTGGTCGACACCCGGCTCGGCGCGATTCATCGCGCGCAGGCACGGCACATGAACTTCCTCAGGACGCTGGAACGCTCGACGCAGCATCGCTACGCGATCTGCGCGACCAAGTCGGCCTCGTAGTTGGGAAATTTCTAACGATTTCCACAACCCATCTATCGACGATTATCGGCTCTCACCGCGCCATTCTTGATCTGACATCCGTACCGCAGACAGAATCCGATTGCTCGCAGCGGCCTCTAAAGACGCGACAGCACAGGGCGAAAGACCACCGCGGAAAGACTTAGAAAAGAAGCTGTACGGATTGTCCCTGCGCCGAGAGCAGTTTGACGGCCTTCCGGTCAAACGAGACGAAAGTCTCCCCGCCAAGCCAGCCGCCGTCAAAAGCGATCACGCCGTCCGCGAAATCGCCGCCGGCATCGAGGACTGACAGCCCTGCCTCAACTGCCGGCCGGTTGACGACAACATTCGCGGTGTTCAGCAACGCCCGGATCGCCGCGGCAATATTTTCGCGCTCTGTCTGGTACTGCCGGGCCAGAACCCAGGCGAACTCGCACAAGGCCTGCAAGCTCACGGCCACGATGTCCGCTTTGGCCAGCAGGTCGACGGCAATGGCCGCCTGCCCCTCATCATCGGCGACATAGGCGCGCAGCAGCACATTCGTGTCGGCCGTAACCCTCATTCCTTGCCGGACCCGGCCGCAGCGCCCGCTTCCGCTATCGCCTCGTTGATCTCCTCGATGCTGAGCACCCGGCCGTTCGTCTTGCCTCTGAGGAAGCCGTGGAGGTCCCGGAACGACCCCTTCGCCCGTGCAGCCCTCAATTCCGCCCGACCGTCGGGCAGCAGATCAAGCTCGATCTTCTCGCCCGGTTTGATGCCCAGATGTTGCAGCACGTCCTTGCGGAACGTCACCTGTCCCCTTGTCGTCACTGTCAACGTTGTCATATTAAACATTTCCTGTTCATCGCGATAAAGATAATGCAAATCTGCATTATTATCAATGCAGATGGTCGGGGCCAAGCTTGGCGTCCGTGCGGCGACTGAATCGTCCAGAATGGTGGCCGGTACAAGAAGACGGCGATCATCGCCCTCGCCCGGAAACTGCTTGTTGCGCTGTGGAAATACGTGAACGCCGGAGTCGTTATAGAAGGAGCTCTCCTGACGAAACCATCAGCGTAGACGCCAATCGATCATAAAAATCTCCAGGCCGATCAGGCCTGGCAGATCCTCGGTAGACGAACCGACGAAACTCATGGCCTCAAACAGCCGCCGTTAAAGAATGGTTTCGTCTCTTGGGTCCGAATCCGCCGCAAGCGGGATCATCGAACAGGTGCATGCGCCCTGACCGAATATAAGGTGGACTGGGTTCGCTCGCGAACCGCGTCACGCAAACGGACCCATCGAATGGATCTGCGGATTGCCCGGAGGTACATGACAATGTCGACGTGACGCTGTTTGTGGTTGACCATCCCCATATAAGAGTTTCGGGCGCCGTAGGCGTACGAAAGTCCCCGAGGAAGGAACCGCCGGCCACGGGCGATGGCTATGGAGATTTCGATTTTCGGCTGGTGTCGGGAATGGCGCGACCGGCGCCGGGAAGCGAGGGAAGGCAGCGTCAAGTTCGAGCCAGAGATTAAGAAGAACGAAGCCATCACCGCGTAGGCGTCTGCCTGCGTGGGTATGGACGGATTCACTCATGCGCAATATGAATTATGAATGGAGATGAGGCCTGCCGTGGCGCTCACATTTTCGCCGTGTCGCTGAGGCAGGTGGCGCTCGTTCAATGACGCTGCGCTGGGCGGGTTGGCCTTCTGGTCTAACGCCGCCCGCAGAAGTGTCGATATCAGGGGATCTGGTCAATGACCGACAACAAGCCAGACGTTACCAAGGATTGGCAAGCGACGCAGGGCCAGAAGTCCTCCGCCACGCGTCTTCGGCTTTTCGCCGCACTCTCGTGGGTCGTCGCCATTGGCGGCGAGATCTACGGAATTATGCTGCTTCGCCAGAACAAGTTCGACCAGGGACACCTGCCGCTGGTCATCGGCCTTCTGGTCGGCATCGCGATTTTCGCAATCGTCGGCAACTTGCTATGGAAGGCGGCCAACAGGCACGATCCGGCTCGTGCATCCGACCCGGCCAGGTTCTTCTTCCAAAACCAGCTCGGCGCAATCATCACACTGATTGCCTTCCTCCCGCTGGTTTTCCTGATCCTCACCGACAAAAACATGGATCCGCGGACCAAGAAGGTTGCCGGCGGCGTCGGCGCTGCGCTGGCCGTGCTCGCGACGGTCATGGGGATCAGTTTCAAACCCCCGTCGGTCGAACAGTACACCCAGGATATGAACGCATGCGCAGCCCAGATCAAGTCGGGGCAGCCCACCACCGCCTGTTCGCCTGATGTCGCCGCTCAGGCGCAGGCGATCGCGACGGACACCGCCGCCGTGGCGGCGGCGACGCGGGACGCGAGCCACCCCGCCGGTCAGGATGTCGTCTACTGGATCGCGCCCGAAAACGGAGCCGCGAAGTCCACCGAGCCGCATGTTTTCCACCTCTGCGCAGGCGTGAGCCCGCTGAAGGACAAGACTGTGAATAGTGGCTCCGTGACGGAGGCCTACGCACAGAACGCCGTCCGCATCACGAAGCAGATCGATATGGAACAGAAGCAGTGCGGGTTCACCGCCACAACCAGCACCAACTGAACCCGCCTGCGCTCGATCGGGTCCAGCCGTTGGTCTTGTCGAGAAGGATGGCGCGCAAGCGCAGGCTCAGTATTGACTCGCCGAAGCAACGCCAAATGCCGGGATCGCCCGACTGGCCAATATTGTCCAACTGCAAACTTATCCGCGGCGGGCAATGACCTGGCGTCTTACGCAGGGCAGCTTCCGGCCTGAGCGCTTCGAATGGAGAATGACGTTAATGAAGCGCATTGCCGCGCGGCAGCATTATCGGCCGGAAGCGAACCGGGAACTTCTGGCGCCCAAAAAACGATAGCGGACATTTCACCTGGTGGGCCGCATCGACCAGAAGCGGATTGGGCAAGCGTTCCATGGCAATGTAGCGTCGTGTGTCGCGCACCTGCTGGACCCCTGTTGATGACTGACCGATGCCGGCCTGCTGGCTTGGAGGCTGGGGAGTGGGGAGTCTCTGGGCGAACGACTATTTCATTCCGCCGAGGGCATTCGGCAGCGGCATGGCCGGCCTTCAAAGTCCTTTGGCCGGGAAGTTGGTACAGATAGTCGGAATCAGGCAACACCCCTGTTTTCCGAGCTGGATTTTGAAGCCGTGAATGAGCGGCTATGATGAACGCGCCGAGTGCAAGTAAGGTTACGAAGGCCCTACGATCGGCTTTAGAGGAGACTACGTCGATGACGAACGTGCGCGCCCTTGTCCTCGAACGCCAGCACGAACTCAAGCTGCGTGACATCGATCTGCCACAGACCGTAGGCCCAGGCGAAGTTCGCATCAAAATCCACACTGTCGGCATCTGCGGCTCCGACGTGCACTACTACACGCATGGCCGCATCGGCCCGTTCGTGGTCGAAGCGCCGATGATCGTTGGCCACGAAGCCGCCGGCACCGTCATCGAAACGGGCGAAGGCGTCGAGCATCTAAAGGTCGGCGACCGCGTCTGCATGGAGCCGGGTATCCCCGACCCGAATTCGCGGGCGAGCCGGCTCGGCCTCTACAACATCGATCCGGCGGTCAGGTTCTGGGCAACGCCGCCGATCCACGGCGTGCTGACGCCCTATGTCGTCCACCCCGCCAACTACACTTTCAAACTGCCCGACAATGTCAGCTTCGCCGAAGGCGCCATGGTGGAGCCCTTCGCTGTCGGCATGCAGGCGGCGGCCAAAGCGAAGATTGCGCCGGGTGACACGGCGGTGGTGATTGGCGCAGGGCCGATCGGCACGATGGTGGCGATCGCGGCGCTCGCCGGCGGCTGCGCCCGCGCCGTTGTTGCAGATCTCGCCCAACCCAAGCTCGACATCGCCGGCGGCTATCAAGGCGTGATCCCGATCAACGTCCGCGACAAGAACCTGGCGGCGGAGGTAAAGCGGCTGACCGATGGCTGGGGCGCCGACGTGGTGTTTGAATGCTCGGGCTCGTCCAAGGCATGGGAGACCCTGCTCGATCTGCCGCGGCCCGGTGGCGCGGTAGTGGTGGTCGGCCTGCCGGTGGCGCCGATCGCATTCGATGTCGCCACCGCCTCGACCAAGGAAGTCCGCATCGAGACTGTGTTCCGATATGCCCACCAATATGAGCGGGCAATCGCGCTAATGGGGTCGGGCCGGGTCGACCTAAAGCCACTCATTTCGGCGACCTTCGCCTTCGAAGATTCCATCACCGCCTTCGACCGCGCGGTCGAAGCCCGGCCGGCGGACGTAAAGCTTCAGATCCGATTGCCGGATTAAGGCGAGTTCCAAAGCCCCCGGGCTGTCCTCCCGATCTCCTCAATGGGTTGCGTAGCTTCCTTGGGCTGCCAAAGTTTGCGGCGGCCCTGAGCGCTTTTGATGCTGACACACGGCATTTGCCGGCGGCGCTCCCTCCAAAAACAACCCCGTACCCGGCGATCACGGCATCCTCTGGGACTACGACCAAAACCCCTGAGCCTGACGGAACCGACACTTGACAAATCGGCGGCCGTCCGACACGTTCTTAACAAAAGGCACAACAAACTTACAAAAGTTCAAGTTGGCACAATCTGGCCGATAGGGAGAAGGCCGATGCGTCTCTGTGACCGAGCGGAGATTTGCGCGTGAGCACGGTGACCGTGACCCGCGAAACGCCCAGATGGGCCCTGCCCCGGTTCATGACGGCCGAGCATCCTTTCCCCTGGCTCGCGCCGATCACGGTGATGCTTCTCGTTTTCGGCATCTATCCCCTCGCCTATTCGGTCTGGCTGTCGTTTCACAAACGCAATGTCGTCTCCCGGCAGCTCGACTTCGCCGGGCTCCACCAATGGACGCGCGCCTTCTCGGATGCGCGTATGTGGCATTCGCTGGAAACCACGCTGATCTATACCTTCGTCGCGCTTGCGGTTCAGCTTGCGCTCGGCATCCTCATCGCGCTTCTGCTTGACACCGATCGCAAAGGTTACGGCGTGCTGCGGGCGCTGATGACACTGCCGCTGGTTGTGCCGCCGGCGGTGACCGGAATGATGTTCCTGCTGATGCAGGACGGTTCTTTCGGTGTCCTGTCGTTCTACCTCTATGCCCTCGACCTGATCTCGCCGGCACAGCCGATCCTGACGCAGCCCGGAACCGCATTGGCGGCGATCCTGCTGGCAGACATATGGCAGTGGACGCCGTTCATGGTGCTCATCATCCTGGCAGGGCTCAGGGCGCTGCCGAAGGAACCTTTCGAGGCCGCGGCGATCGACGGTGCCAACGGCATCCAGACGTTCTTGCGCCTCACATTGCCGATGCTGCGCAAGGTGATAGCGGTCGCGGTGCTGATCCGCGGCGTCGATCTCTTTCGCATCTACGACTACGTCTACATCATCACCGCCGGCGGGCCTGGCACGGCCACCGAGACGCTTTCATTCTACGCTGGTCGAATCTACTTCACCGGAGACTTCCCCTATGCCGCAACCCTGTCGCTGATCGTGCTCGTCGTCTTGATCGTCGTGTCGAACCTCTTCGTCAGGCTGTTCAAGGTGAGGTTCTGATGGAGTCGTCGCGCGCCCAAACGATCGCCCGTGACGTGCTCGCAGTCCTGGTGGTGGCGATCTTTATGTTCCCGATCGCGTGGTGGGCCCTGTCGTCCATCAAACCCTATTCGGCGATCTTCGACCGCAGCGGACCGGTCTACACCGGTTTCACGCCGACGCCGGACAATTACCGTGTGACGTTGCTTGGCGTTTCGCGCGTCGACATCGGCATGGAACAGGGCGGCGAGGCGGCCGGGGTCATCAAGGGTGGCGCCAGTTCCTACGATTCCCGCCAGTCGTTGCTCGATAGCGCCATCATAGCCGTCGGATCGACGGCGCTGACGCTGCTGCTGGCAACTCTGGCCGCCTATTGCCTGTCGCGAATGCAGTTCAGCGGCCAGCAGTCCTTCCTGTTCTGGATTCTCTCGCAGCGCTTCATGCCGCCAATCGCGATCGTCATTCCGATCGTTTTCATGTTCCGCGATCTCGGCTTGCGCGATACTTATACGGGGCTCATCCTCGTTCACAGTCTGATCAACCTGCCGCTGGCGGTTTTGCTTTTGAAGTCGTTCTTCGACGATGTTCCGCGCGAGGTTGATGAGGCGGCGCTGATTGACGGCGCGACGCGCTGGCAGACGTTCCGACGCGTCGTCCTTCCCATGGTCAAGGGCGGCATCGCTGCGACGGCTGTGCTGTGTTTCATCTTTTCGTGGACCGAGTTCCTGCTCTCACTGTTCCTGACAACGTCGATCCGCACTGTGCCGGTGAAGATCTCGACCTTTGTCACATCGACCGCGACCGAGTGGGGCTACATCACAGCGCTCGGCACATCCGCGATCATACCCAGCTTCATCTTTATCCTGCTGGTTCAACGGCATCTGGTCCGCGGCCTCACCCTCGGATCGCTGAAGGAGTGAGGCGCAGACGAGAAGAACGACGACAAAAACGCAATGGAGGAACGATCATGAGCTTCAGTGAACACGACAAGAAGACATTCGTCGCCGATACCTGCAATGACTTTACGGCGCGCCGGATAACCAAACGCGACTTCATGAGGAAGATGGCGCTCGCTGGTGTCGGCTTTTCCGCCTTCGGATCAGCCATGCTAGGTGGCGGCCGCACCAGTCGGGGGATGCTGGGCCTCGGGGCTGAGGAAGCCCGCGCCCAGGACGCCGATATGCTGAAGTGGCTGGCCGACGTCGGCAAACCATATGCCGGCACCAAAATCCGCTACACTTCGGAAGCGACGCCGCCAACGATCGTCGCCAACCAGCTTGTCGCGGGTGAATTCACCAAGGCAACCGGCATTGAGGTGGAAGTCGAGATCGTGCCGCTGGAGCAGGTTCTCGCCAAGGCGACGCAAGACGTACAGGGCCAGCTTGGCACCTACGACGTCTACTATCTCGACCAGTCCTGGATGGCGACATTTGCCCAGGATGTCGTCGATCCGCGCGAGTATTATGACCAGAACAAAGAACTGGCGATGCCCAACTTCGACTGGGACGATTTCTCCAAGCCGCTGGTCGACGGCATTGCCATGTACAACGGCAAACAGTGCGGAATTCCATTCGATATTCCGATCTTCATCCTGATGTACCGCAAGGATCTTTTCGACAAACACAACATTGCGCTGCCGACAGACCTCGACGCCTACCTCAAGGCCGTGCAGGCGCTCACAGAGGCAGAAAAAAGCAACGGCATCTTCGGCACCGCGTGCCAGGCGAAGTCCGGCCACTATTCGCTGGAATGCGACTGGACCTTCGCATTGTGGGGCCATGGCGGTTCGATCTTCAACAAGGACAAGAAGTTTGTCGGCAATGACGAACGCGGCGCGGCCGGGCTGCAATTCTATCAGGAGCTGGTCAAGAACTCGCCGCCGTCGGCGACGACGTGGACCTGGGACGGTCAGGGGCAGGCGTTGACACAGGGTCAGGCCGCCATGGCAATCACCTGGGGCGAGGATTTCCCCGGCTTCGACGCCAACGATTCCAAGGTCAAAGGCCTGTTCGAGGCCCTGCCCGCGCCCAAGGAGGTTCCTGGCCGTCGCGCCGCCGCCGATTGCGGCTTCAACGAAATTCCGGCCGTCGGCCACCAGGGCGGCTCGACGATCTCGCTGTCGCAATATTCCAAGAACAAGGAAGCAGCATGGCTGTTCATGCAGTGGGTCTGCTCGAAGGATGTGATGGCGCGGGTATCGACGCTCGGCGGCGGCGCCTCGCCGATGCGCAATTCCTCTTTTACAGATCCTCGGGTCAAGGCGAAGGCCGTTGTCGGCCCCGGAACGACACGCCATTTCGACGCGATCAAATACACTATCGACAACCAGATGGGATCGGAGCCGGACATGCCGATCTGGGCGGATCTGTCGAACAACGACATTCCGGTTGAGCTCGGCAAGTTGCTTACGGGCCAAGACTATGGCGGCGATGCCAAGGCATGCCTGGATGCCATTGCCGGCATTGTCGACGGCAAAGTCAAGGACGCCGGTCTTTAGCGGCTAGTCGGTGATTTGGGCGAAGGCGGTTTCGACCGCCCTCGCCCGTTGGCAACGTGGCGGCAATGGTTCCTGATCTCGTCATCGGCATTGATTCCTCGACCTCGGCAACCAAGGCGATCGCCTGGGACCGCAATGGTCTGGCCGTGGCCGAAGGTCGTGCACCGCTTGCAATGTCCAACCCGCGTTCGGGCTATTTCGAGCAGGATCCGGCCGAGTGGTGGACCTCGACGGTCGCAGCGCTGCGCGCCGTGACGTCAACGGTTTCGCCGGCACGCATTGCCGCCCTTGCCATTGCCAACCAGCGCGAAAGCTTCGGACTTTTCGACGAGCAGGGCCAGGCGGTCGGGCCGGCGACGCTCTGGCTCGATGAGCGCGCCCGGCGGAAGGCACGCCGCTTCGGCGAGAGTTTCGGCGCGGCACGGGTCCACGCAATATCCGGCAAGCCGCTGGACGTCATTCCTTGCCTTTACCGCATGATCTGGTTCCGCGAGCAAGAGCCCGAGATTTTTGCCCGGGTGGAGCGGATGGCCGAAGTCCACGGCTATCTGGTCTTTCGCTTGAGCGGCCGGTGGGTGACGTCCACCGCATCCGCCGACCCGATGGGCATACTCGATATGCGAGCTATGGACTGGTCGAACGATATACTGGGGGCAGCGGGCGTCGCCCGGCGCATGATGCTGGATCTGGCGCGGCCCGGCACCGTTCTGGGCCAACTAACTTCGGAAGCGGCCATTTCGACGGGCCTGCGCGAGGGCACGCCGATCGTCGCCGGCGGCGGCGACGGTCAATGCGCCGGCACGGGCGCGGGTGTGTTGCAGGCGCGATGCGCTTACATCAACCTCGGCACGGCGGTCGTCTCCGGCAGCTTCGGCACGGGCTACGTCCACGACCAGGCCTTCCGCACCGAGACGGCGGTCGCCGATGATGGCTATATCTACGAGACGTGCCTTCGCGCCGGCACTTTTCTCGTCGACTGGATGGCGCGCGAGATGCTTGGCGTCGATCTGCATGGCGCAAATGATGCCCTGGAGACGCTCGAGGCCGAAGCCGCTGCCAGCCCGATCGGCGCAGGCGGCATAATGCTCCTGCCCTACTGGCAGGGCGTCATGGACCCGCACTGGGATAGTGCGGCCCGTGGTGTGATTGCCGGGCTCTCCGGCTCCAGCCGCCGCGGCGACATCTATCGCGCCGTGCTGGAAGGCATAGCGCTGCATCAGGCCGCGACAAGTCGGCGGGCCGCTGCGGCTGCCGCCCAGACCATCGACCAGTTCATAGCCATCGGCGGAGGAGCGAAGTCCGACCTGTGGATGCAAATTCTGGCGGATGCACTCGATCGTCCCATAAAGCGTTCGACGACCGTCGAAGCCTCCTCGCTTGGCGCGGCGATGGCGGCGGCAAAGGGCGTGGGCTGGTTTACCACCATCGCCGAAGCGTCGCTCGCAATGGCCAGCGAGCCGGCCAAAACCTTCGAACCGGACACGAAACGGGCCGCGCTCTACGCCGAACTTCTTGCGATCCATGCCGATCTTTGGCCAACGCTTTCAGCCTGGAACCAGCGCCTCGCTGCCTTCATGGAGGCCGATCATGGCTGAAACGACCAACTGGAACGCGTTGATCGAGGACGTTGTCGCGGGACGCTGGACAGATCCCAAGACCGGCGCGGCCGCGGTCCTGCCGTTCCAGACGATCGAACTGCTGGAGACGACGGAGGGCCGCGAGTCGGATCTCGTTGCGCCCCTGGCGCTAGGCAGCCGCATCGCTGTTGTGTCGGATATCAACACCGTCGATGTGATGGGCAGGCGCGTCGCGAAGGCGCTGCGTGCCATCGCCGACATCGATGAAATCGTGCTGCCTGACGGCCTCGACTGCGATGAGGCAATGATCCAGATGGTCAGGGAGAAAACGCGTCACGCCGACGGGGTCTTGGCCGTCGGGTCGGGCGTCCTCAACGACAGCTGCAAGCATGCAACCTTTCTCGACGAGCGGCCCTATGCCGTCTTCGGCACGGCCGCCTCGATGAATGGCTACGGCGCCTCGACAGCGTCGGTGACCTTGGCCTCCGGGCTCAAGATCTCGCTGCCCTCACACGCGCCCCGGGGCATCTTCCTGGACCTTGGCGTGTCGGCCGCAGCGCCCGCCTGGCTCAGCGCCGCCGGGCTTGGCGACAGCCTCTGCCGCTCCACCGCCCAGATCGACTGGTGGGCTTCGCATCGGCTGTTCGACACTTACTATTCCGAGGTGCCCTACCTGCTGCAGGCGGGCGATGAGGAGCCGATGCTGGCCCATGCGCCTGGCCTTGCCAGGCATGACGTCACCGCTGTCGGGCATCTCCAGCGCGTCCTGACGCTGTGCTCGATGGGCGTGTGCTTTGCCGGCGTTTCCCATCCCGGGTCCATGGGAGAGCACCAGATTTCCCATTGGATCGACATGTTCGCGGGAGAGCGTCATCCCGGCACCACGCACGGCCAGCAGGTTGGGGTTGCCTCGCTGGTCATGGCGCGTCTGCAAGCGCGGCTGCTGGACCTGAAAGAGCCGCCGCAGGTGAAGCCGACCGCCATCGACGAAGCGGCGATGCTGGCCCGCTATGGCGCGCAGCTTGGACCACTTTGCATTGCCGAGACGAAGAAGACGGCACTCGACGCCAGCCAGACGGAAACCTTCAACCGCAGGCTTGCGGAAATCTGGCCGGCGCTGCGCCAGGAGGTTCGGCCCATGGCAATGCCGGTCGCCCGCATGGAGGCAGCACTCAAGGCTGCCGGGGGGCCGGTCACCGGCGCGGAACTAGGCCTGCCGCGCGCGCTTTGGCACGACGCCATTCGCTATTCGCGGGAAATCCGCGGCCGATGGTCCTTCATCAATCTGGCCGCCGATGCGGGACTCTTGGAAGAGTTTCTGGAGAGCGAATGGTGAGAGCGCATCCGATCGCCAATAGCTCGCATGGCGAAAATGCGATCCAACCGGCAAGGGCAATCGAAGGGTAGCAATTTATGGCGTCTGTCACCATCAGCAACATAAAGAAGGACTATGGCGCTCTCTCGATTATCGATGGACTCGATCTCTCGATCGAGGATGGCCAGTTCGTCGTTCTGTTGGGGCCGTCCGGCTGCGGCAAGTCCACGCTGTTACGCATGATAGCCGGTCTCGAGCCCATCACATCCGGTGAGATCGCCATAGGCGACAGGGTCGTCAACACGCTCCATCCCAAAGACCGCAACATCGCGATGGTCTTCCAGAATTACGCGCTTTATGCGCACATGACCGTCTTCGACAACATGGCCTTTTCCATGCAGTTGAAGAAACGCCCAACCGAAGAAATCAAACAGAAGGTCGGATGGGCGGCGGCGATCCTCAATCTGACCCCCTATCTGGAACGGTACCCCCGCCAGCTTTCGGGCGGTCAGCGGCAGCGCGTCGCCATGGGCCGCGCCATCGTGCGGGACCCAACTGTGTTCCTGTTCGACGAACCGCTGTCCAATCTCGATGCCAAGCTGCGGGTGCAGATGCGCACCGAAATCAAGGAGCTCCACCAGCGGCTGAAGACCACCACCGTCTATGTCACGCATGACCAGATCGAGGCCATGACCATGGCCGATGTCATCGTCATTATGCGCGACGGCCATATCGAGCAGATCGGGCGCCCGCTCGATGTCTACGATCGCCCGGCAAACCTCTTCGTCGCCTCCTTCATCGGCTCGCCCGCAATGAACATGTTCCATGGCGAGGTGGCTTCCGAGCGCGACGCCTGGGTGGTGCGGACCGACGAGCTATCCCTCCCGCTCCCGCCAGGGGCTGCGGTCCGGCCCGGCCAAAAGGTGATCTACGGCATTCGCCCCGAACATCTTCGACCAGTGGCCGACGGGCGCGGCATTCCGGCGAGGATTACGGTTGTCGAGCCGACCGGCCCCGAAATCCACATCTTTGCCAGCATGGGCAACACCGCGATCTGCTCGGTGCTGCATGACCGCATGGAGCTCTCTCCTGGAGCTGTGATCCATTTGGAGCCGGCGCCTGAGCGAATCCACCTGTTCGACCAAGGTAGCGGCGAGCGGCTGGACAAGGGAAGAAGTTGAATGGCGCGGATCATTATCCTCGGCGCCGGCGTCATGGGCTCTGCCATGACGCTTCCGGCCGCTCACGCTGGTAACCGCATCACTCTTGTCGGGACCCATCTCGATGAGGAGATCGTCGGCTCGGTGGCCAGCACAAGTCATCACCCACGCCTCAACATCACTCTGCCTGATGTGGTAACCGCCTGTTCCTGGACCGAATTCGGGGCGGCGATGAACGATGGACCCGATCTGCTTGTACTCGGCGTCTCGTCGGCCGGCATTGCTTGGGCGATCGACCGCATTGCAGAAAGCATCAAGTCGCCCGTGCCGATATTGATGATTACGAAAGGACTTGCAGCAAGCGACAAAGGCGTGGAAATCCTGCCACATCTGCTTGCCCACGAGATCGAGCAACGCACTGGCTTGTCTGCCCCGGTGATGGCCGTCGGCGGACCGTGCATTGCCGGCGAACTGGCGGCGCAGCGCGACACCTCTGTGATCGTGGCCGGGCATGATCCCGACCAGGTCGCCGCGGCGTCCCGCATTCTGCGCGCGCCTTTCTATCATGCGCGATCGTCATCCGATCTCGTCGGCGTCGAGATCTGCGCCGCTTTCAAGAATTTCTACACACTCGCCGTTGGGGCTCCCGTCGGGCTGCTCGAGCGCGACGGCAAGGCGCCCAATGGCGCACTCATGCACAACCTGGCCTCGTCGCTTTTCTCGCAGTCCCTCGCCGAGATGGCGATTCTGGTCGAAGCTCTGGGTGGAAAGGTCGAAACAGTGCTGGGGCTGGCCGGCTCCGGCGATCTTTATGTGACCTGCCAGGCGGGCCGTAACGGTCGCATGGGGCGCCTGCTCGGCCGTGGCCTGCCCTATTCCGTGGCGAAGCGCGAACATATGAGTTCGGACACGGTCGAGGGCGCGCAACTGGCGCTGGACCTTGGTCCGACTTTGAAGAATATGATGGCCCGGGGTGTACTTCCCCACGATCGCCTGCCGCTGACGAGGGCCATCATCGACGCAATTTGCCATGATGCTCCGCTGGTTTTGTCCTTCGACCGCTATCATCGAGGCTAGCGGAGCCGGGAAACTCGATTGATGCCTCATATCGATGAGCACATGGCTCCGCCGAGCCCGCTCTGGACCCGCTGCCGCGGAGTGGACAGGATGATCTGATGGAGAAACCAGCACGAAAGAAACGCGACGGCCGCCAAGCCGTCACGAGTTCCGTCACGGCCGATCGCGAGGAAGGGCTGCTCGTGCGCGCCGCCTGGCTTGCTTATGTCGGTGACCTCACCCAGGCGCAAATCGCCAAGTCTCTTGGCCTGACACGCCTTCGCGTCAACCGGATGCTGGCGCATGCCCGTCAGCGGGGGATCGTTCAGATTCGCATCAATTCCAAGGTGGCGAACTGCATCGAGCTGGAGAACCGGCTGCGGGACGCCTATGGCGTTTCCGACCCAATCGTGGTTCCGACACCGCCCGATCCTACCCTGGTGCCACAGGTCATCGCAGCCGCTGCCGGTGAAGCCCTGTCGCATAGAATCCGTGACGGGATATCGGTGGGCGTGGGATGGGGACGGACGCTCCAGCTTAGTCTGCGGTCAGTGACCGTTCGCCCCGTCAGAGGGATGTCGGTCGTTTCCCTGCTCGGCGGGCTCACGCGTGGATCGGCGATCAACATCTATGAAATCGCCTCGCGGCTCGCGGCGCTTTTCGATGCGGAATGCTTCTACATCGCGGCACCGGTGTTCACGGATACGGAGGCCACGCGCGATCTGCTTATGCGCCAGTCCATTCTGGAAGACGCCTTCACCCATGCCCGCGACGTTGACGCCGCTTTCGTTTCGGTGGGCGCGGTGCACAAGGACGCCACCATCTTTCGGATCGGACTGGTAGGCGACGATGATCTCAGATCGCTCCGCGAAGCCGGAGCCGTCGGCGATATTTGCGGCCACTGGATCGGCGCCGACGGACAACTCGTCGATCACCCGCTAAACAGCCGTGTCATCGGCCTCGCCCCCGAACATCTGCGCGACGTCGACACTGTGATCCTGCCCTCCGGCGGCCTCGACAAGGTTCCGGTGCTGCGCGCCGTGTTGCGTCTGGGAGTCGTCGATGTGCTGATCACCGACGAGAAAACCGCTGAGGCGATCCTTGCGGAAAAGCCGTAGCGCAGACTGACCTCTACCAGCAGAGCGGCTCGCGAGTGATCGCTTCTTCGCGTCACAGAACCTCGTGGATTTCCTCGATCGAAGTCTCGCCGATCCGCTTGTCGAGAACGATCTCGCCGCGCGCCATCGCCACGACCCGGTCACAGCATTCGAAAACATGATGCATGTTGTGGCTGATGAAGACGCTGGTGATGTTCTGGGCCTTGAGGGCGCGAACGAAGCCGATCACCTTTCGCGTCTCCTTCACCGAGAGATGATTGGTCGGCTCGTCGAGGATCATGACTTTCGACTTGAAGTGCATGGCCCGGGCGATCGCCACGCCTTGGCGCTGGCCGCCCGACAGTTCGCCGACCAGCGCATCGGGCGACCTCAGATGCAGATCGACGTCGGCGATCGCCTTGACGCTTTCGTCACGCATGCGCTTCTGGTCCAGGATGCCGATGCCGAAAACCGAGCCCTTCACCGGCTCGCGCCCGATGAAGACATTGCGGGCGATGGTCATGGTCGGGACCATCGAATTGTACTGGTAGATCGTCTCGATGCCGCGATCCATGGCGTCGCGCGGGTTCGAGAAGCGGACCGGTTCGCCTTCGATCCTGATCTCGCCGCCATCGGGCTTTTGGGTGCCTGACAAGATGTTGATCAGCGTCGATTTGCCGGCGCCGTTGTCGCCGACAAGGCCCAGCGCCTCGTCTGGATAAATGTCCAGAGTGACGTTCTTCAAGGCGTGGACGCCGGAATACCATTTCTGGAGTCCCTTGATCGCGATGATGGGTACCGCCATGATCAGGTCTCCACCTTCATTGCCCTGCCCCGCTTTCGAAGCCAGGCGTTCACGACGACCGCGAAGATAGTCAGGAAGCCGATTGCCATCTTGAACCAGTTGGCGTCAACCTGGCTCAGCACCAGTCCGTTGTCGATGACGCGGATAAGGGCAGCCCCGATGATGCCGCCGAAGATGGTGCCGATGCCGCCAGCCAGCGAGGCGCCACCGATGACGGCAGCCGACACGGCTTGCAACTCCAGCCCCTCGCCGATCGAGGGCAGCGGCGCGCCGAGCCGCATCACCTGAATGGTGCCGGCAAAGCCGGCGAGCACCGAACAGATCATGAAGCAGGCGACCTTCACCCGGGCCGTCGGGATGCCCATCGATTGCGCGGCGGGCAGAAAGCCGCCGGTGGCGCGCACCCAGTTGCCGAAATTCGTGCGCGACAGAAGCACCGTCACCAGGATTGCCACGGCGAGAAACCAGAAGAACGACATGCGAAAGAGGTCGCCCGGCCCCACATAGATCGTAAACAGCCATTTGGGCAGAGCGTTGGCTGGGATAACAGGAGGGAAGCCACCGGAGATTACCACCGTCAGCGAACGCGCGATGAACAGCATGCCAAGCGTGGTGATGAAGCTTGGTATCGCGAAACGAATCGTTATGAACCCGTTGAAGAAGCCAATCAGGGCGGCGATCGCGAGCCCGGCGGCAAAGGCTGGCGCGAACGGCACGCCTGCCGCCAGCATCACCGCCATGGTCATCGGGGTCAGCGCAAATACCGAGCCCACGGAAAGATCAAACTCGCCGCATATCATCAGCAGGGTCACGCCGATCGCGACCAGCCCCATTTCAGGCAGCAGCCCAAGCATTCCGCGCACGTTCTGTGTGTTCAGAAATACTCCGTTCGAGCGAATCTGAAAGACGAGGAGGAGAAGGAGCAGGAACACGACCGCCGCAAGCTCCGGCTTCTCCAGATAAATCTTCATCAAGCGCTTCATCATTCGCTCCGGCTTGGGATTGTTTGCGCTGGCTTGTCGCATCGGCAAGGGCATGGCGGCAGTCTGTCTTCTACCGCCCTTGACAAGGGAGATGCCGTTGGAGGTGGGACGGAGCCGACGCCCAAGGCCTTGCTCCCTGGCCCTCGCCCTCGCCCTCTCCGCGTAAAGAACGAGGAGAGGACGCCGGCTTCGCGCCTACCGCACGCCTTGTGCGGCCAGTTCCTTGAGCTTTGGCACGTCTTCCTTGACGATGATGCCCTTGCCGGTGTCGATGTCTGCCGGCAGCAGACCGACGTTCTTGGCGAGATAGGCTTCCATCACCGGCATGAAGCCCTGCATGTAGGGCTGCTGGTCGACCTGGACCTGGATGTAACCCGCTTCCATCTGTTGCAGGACTTCCGAGACGATGTCGAAGCCGCCCATCAGCACCTTGCCCGGCTCGATGCCGCGATCGATCAGGACCTGGGCCACGTAGGCATGCCAAAGGCCGGTGTCGAAATACACCGTGGTGTCCGGGTGGGCAGACAGATAGGCGCCAACACGATCGGCGACGACGGCGCCATCTGTGCCGGTGTCGAGCCGTTCAATGACCACTTCGCGTCCGGCATTCGCGGCCTTGTATTCCTCAAGGAACTTCATGACGCCGGCAGCGCGCTGTTCCGACCAGTTCTGACCGGGCGCGGAGACGCCGACGAGCGCCCTGATCTTGCCTTCCTTGGGGAAGAACTCGGACATCTTCTTGCCGAGTTCGTAGCCGGCGGGAATGAAGCCCTGGCCGATGAAAGCCTGGCGGGCATTGCCGGCTGCACCTTCGGTGTCGTCGACGTTGGACGCGATGACCGTGACGCCGGCAGCGCGGGCGTCGGCGATGATCTGGTCGAAGGCATTGTTGTCGACGATCGAGGTGATCAGCGCGTCCGGTTTTGCCGCGAGTGCCGCCTGCATGTTGGCCGATTGTTGCTCGATCGAGCCTTCGGTCTGCGTGAAGACCATCTGGCAATTGGCTTGGATCTTGGCGCAGGCGTCGTCAAACCCCTTCTTCACCGCCTGCCAGAACGGGTTCGACGCCGACGAATGATGCGTGAAGACGATGTTCATCGGCTCCTGTGCGCGTGAGCCGATTGCCGAGCCTCCAGCCAGTACTGCTCCCAAGGCTGCCGAGATAAGTAGCTTCTTCATGGTTCTCCTCCTCCGTAGAAAGCTGCTTCAGGTTCATTTTCAGAGAGTAGATGCGTCGCTCACCCGTCGAAGCGCCGTGAAGGCGCGATCGATCTCCGGGTTCAGTTCCATGCCGAGGCCCGGTCCGGGAGGCACGGTGATCATGCCGTTCTTCACCTCCGGCAAAGCGGTCACAAGGTCGCGGTACCAGGTCTTGTAAAAGGCCCTGACACTCTCCTGGACAAGTGCGTTCGGCGCATTCAGCGACAGGTGGGTCGATGCGCCGAGCACCACTGGACCGGTGCAGTCGTGTGGCGCGACCGGCAGGTGCCATGCTTCAGCCATGGCAGCGATCTTGCGCGCCTCCGAGAGCCCGCCGCACCAGCTGATATCAAGCATGATGACACCGGCCGCTCCGGTTTCGAGAAGGTCGCGGAAGGCCCACCGGGAACCGAGCGTTTCCGAAGCCGATATCGGCGCCAGCGAAGCCTCGGCATAGCGTTTCAGGCTGGACAGGCTGTCCATCCTGATCGGATCTTCGTGCCAGAAGGTCTTGTAGGGGGCAAGCTCGCGAGCGATCTGCATGGCCGGCAGCAGCTGCCACATTGAATGGAATTCAACCATGATGTCCATCTTGTCGCCGACCGCATTGCGGATTTTCTCGAATGGCACCAGCGCGGAATTCAAGTCGGGCTGCGATATATACTGGCCGCGCGTTTTCTCGGCGGCCATGTCGAAGGGCCAGATCTTCATGGCCGTGATGCCTTCCTCCAACAACGAATGCGCCAGTTCGTCGGCGCGGTGAAGGAAGCCGTTCAGATCATCATAGGCGTCGCCGGCCTTGTCGAGCCCGTAGTTGGCCGTCGTCTGCCCGGTGGCCTTCTTGATGTATTCGGTTCCGGCACAGGTGTTGTAGGTCCTGATCTCGTGCCGTGTGAAACCGCCGAGGAGCTGTGCGATCGGCTGACCCGTCGCCTTTCCGAACAGATCCCAAAGCGCGATATCGAAAGCGGAATTGCCCCTGACTTCCGCGCCCGTCGATCGGAAACCGAGATAGCCGACGAGGTCGGCGGCGAGCAGGTCGATCTGCAAGGGGTCGCGCCCGATCACGCTCGGCGCGACATATTCGTGCAGATAGGTCTCGACGGTTTCAGCCATGAAGAAGGTCTCGCCGAGTCCGACGAGGCCTTCGTCCGTGTGAACCAGGACCCAGAGAAGGTTCGGCCGCTCCTTGAGCCGCAGCGTTTCCAGTTTCGTGATCTTCATTGCGCCCCTGCTCCTCAGGCGATGCCGGCCGCCAGCAGGGCCTTGACGCTCTCGTCAAAATGCCTCGCCATCAGGTCACGCGCCGACTGGGGATCACCGGTCTCGATTGCTTCGGCGAGGTCGATATGGATCTGGATCATCTCCAACTGCTCGGCATCGGAAGGGCGGCTCCGCCAGCCGATCGGCCAGGTCTGGCGCGATACGCGCTCGAACGCGCCGACGATGAGGCTGAAAACCGGATTCTTCGCAGCCTTGGCGATTTCAAGGTGAAAGGCGAGATCGTGCTCCATGACCTGTTCCGGCCGCTGGAAATTCTCGCGCATGGCGAGCGCGTGCGTCCTGATCCTTTCCACTTCGTCAGCTGTTCTGCGCAAGGCCGCCAGCATGGCGGTGCGGGTCTCAATCGTGCGGCGCACGTCGTAGATCTGCTGCACCGTGATCTGCTCGGTGTGGACGCCATGCTCGATCACCAGTGACATGGCGCCATAATCCAGCTCGGCGACGGTAGCCCGTCTGCCCGCCCTCAGGTCGATAAGCCGCATGGCGGCGAGCGAGCTGAAGGCCTCGCGAACCACGGTACGCGAGACGCTCAATTGTCTCGAAAGCGCGGCCTCGCTGGGCAGCCGGTCGCCGGGCCCGAGCTCATTCGCGCGGATATGGCGCGTGATCTCGCCGATCGTATTGCTGACCAGGCTCGCTGCGTCGGAATGTTTTGCGGGTACGGTCGTGCTCACGCAATCTCCAGTTCAGGAGTGGGCAAACCTGTATGGCAGGTTTTTCCAGATATGTTGATAGTGCATAGGAAAGCTGTATGTCAATCGAGTCTTCGCCGGGAGACCCTCGGCATCATCGCCGGGGAGATCGATGACCAGAGGCTTGCATGACAGATGCTGTTGACGCGACCGATGCCGGTCGGCCGGGTGCGGGAGCCTGCATGATCGAACAGCGATCATCGCGCTTGGGTAGGGCAGACATTCTCGTCGTGAACACCGGCGGGCGGCCGACCATGCCGCCCGAAAATATCTCGGCGGACGATTCACTGATATCTCGATCGACGCACCCCATATGAGCGGAAAGAGTGTCACTTGAGGACTTGCCTATGCTGATTTCGCGTTGGGGACGGTTTGCAGTTTTGTTTGCGGGGTTGTTCCTGGCATTTTCCATGGTCGCTGTGGATCACGCCGATGCGCGCCGTGGCGGCAGCTTCGGCAGTCGCGGCATGCGCACTTTCCAGCCGGTCCCGCCGACCAGAGTTGCGCCGCAACCGGCCGCACCGGTCGAGCGCTCGATGACGCCCAATGCGGCAACGAACAATGCGGCCCGTCAGCCGCAGGCATTCCAGCGCCCGGGCTTCTTCAACGGCCTCGGCGGATCGATGATGCGTGGGCTGCTTCTCGGCGGTTTGATCGGCGTTCTACTGGGCCATGGGTTCGGCGGCTTGGCCGGCATGTTGGGTCTTTTGCTTCAAGTGCTGCTGATCGGCGGCGCGATCATGCTGGCGATCCGCTTTTTCCGCTCGCAGGCGGCGCAAAGCCCGGCGTCCGCTATGGCCGGGGCCTCGCGGGGTACGGGGACCTTTGGGCGAAGCGCTGCAGCCCGGCCTGACCCGAGCAACACCACAGCGTTCCCCATTCCAGGCATTGGGTCAGGATATGGCGGAACGAACCAAGACAATGCTTCCGATGAGATCACTCTCACCCAAACCGATCTGGACACGTTCCAGCACCGGCTGACGGAAGTTCAGGAAGCATTCGGGCGCGAGGACCACGCCGCCTTGCGCCGGTTGGCGACGCCAGAAATGGTCTCCTATCTGTCCGAGGAACTTGCCGATAACGCCAAAAAGGGCCTCAGGAACGAGGTATCGGATGTGGGCCTGCTGGAGGCCGATATTGCGGAAAGTTGGCGGGAGGGTGATCGCGACTACGCGACGGCTGCTTTGCGCTATGAATCTCGCGACGTGACCCGCGATCGCATCAGCGGCAAGATCGTTGAGGGCCAGGCCGATCGGCCGACGGAGACAACCGAACTGTGGACCTTCATGCGCCAGGACGGCGGGGACTGGAAGCTCGCAGCGATCCAGCAGCCTGGCTGATGTGCTTGCCTTCATTGAGATGTCTGCCCAGAGGTTGTTCAGGTTTCGCGCTACCACTCGAAGGGCCAGCGCCCTTTTCGCGCCCTTGATCAATCCGTCGCGGACTGATGCGGTAGCTCACCAGGGCGCGTCGGCGCTGACTCGGGCTGATCAGTCAATCGGTTCTTCAGCACATCAATTAGGCTGATGGTGATGGCGATCACCGCGGGGCCGAGGACAAGGCCGGATGCTCCGAACAAGACAATGCCGCCGACCGAGCCGATAAAGGCCACGACCGTGTGGAGGCGCAACCTGTTCCCGACAAGCATCGGATAGAGCAGATTGTCGATGCCGCCGACAATGACGCCGCCTCAGACCGTCAATATCGCCGCGCTGGCCCAAGCCCCCTGCAGCGCGAGATAGACCGCTGCCGGCACCCAGATCACAAATGCCCCGAGCACAGGCACGATGGCAAGAAGTCCCATGACAAGGCCCCAAAAGACCGGGGTGGGCACGCCGAGCCACCAGAACATCAGGCCAGCCAATGTTCCCTGGACGGCGGCGACAAACACGGTTCCGAGCAGTGTTGCATGGGCGGTCTCAGCCACTCGTGGCCGGAACAGCTACGAAAACAGTTTGAAACGCGCCGGCACCACTGAAGGCGCCGTGTTTCGCGACCTCGACCGCTGGGGCAATCTCGAAGCGCGCGCCCTGACGCCGCAGGCCGTCAATCTGATCCTGAAGCGGCGCATCGCCGAGGCCGGGCTCGATCCGCAAGCCTTCTCCGCCACGGCCTAGCTCCGGCTATCTCACCGAAACCGCACGCCGCGGCATTCCGTTGCACGAAGCCATGCAGCAGTCGCAGCATCGCTCCGTCCAGCAGGCCTCGAACTACTACAATGACGCGGAACGCACGCTCGGGCGGGCGGCGCGGTAAATCGTCTGAGTCGCAGATCGATCCGACCCTTGCGGCGTCAGCTCCAGGACAATTGGTTCCGACGCAGCCGGCGTCCGGGATCGATCACCTTGACCTGGTGCGGGAGCACCTCGCCCCAGCTCCATAGCACGAGGTTCTGATCGGATGTGTCGGCACCTGGCGCGAAGCTTGGCACGAGAATGCCGAACTTGCCTTCAGCAACGAGGCGGTCATGGATGGTCCATGACGGCGGCCGTTTACATCCGCGAGAAAATTCATCCAGGCACAAGCTATATCTTCGAACCGGATCTCGGCGTCGGCCTGGCCTTGCGCCGTCCTCAGATCGACAATGTCATCGCAATCGATCTCGTATGAGCAGAGCACGCAGGGATCAATGCGATATGCAAAACCCTAATTGCCCTCCTTCACGGCCGTCATGATGTCGAGCGCCAGATAAAGCGTAGGCACACCTTTCGCGTTGAATCTGGCACCCCGAATAGCCGCTCCGTCCCCTGAGATCGGCTGGAAAAACCAACGCGGATCATGGGCGCGGTAGCAAATTCCGGCAAACCTCAAGCAAAGCCACCAACGGCGACATGATCCAGGTAGTCGCGAACCGCGCTGGCCTTGCCTTCCTTAACCAGAGCTTCCGCCGTCCGCCCGCCGAATGCCGGTATCGGCTGCGCCCGGTACCAGGCCATCGCCTGCTCTTTGCCTCCAGCCCAGTCGGTCACCCTGCTGATGATCTCAAGCATTTCACGAAGGCGACCTTGCGTCTTTGCAGCACGGCTACGCTCAACCCTATAGAAGGTTTCCCGTGCAAGACCCGCCGTTTCGGCAAGCTGACCTTTGGACATACCGAATCCATCCGCAACCTGAGCGACAGCGATCTTCCCAGCCCGATCCAGATAGGACAGCACCAACGGTTCGTTCTGAACTGGAACTTTCAACGCTTGGGTCAACCCTGTCTCCCTTGCCACATTCAGAAACAGATTTCTTGTGCACCAGATATGGCATTGCGCGACGGACTATAAGCCTCGGTCGGCTGATGGGACGTCTTGAGGCCTCACCAGACGCATTCATACGTTCGTTTTCTGGCACATTCCTTATGTGTATAAACACCCCAAAAAAGAGCCCTGTCAAAAACGACCGAATGCGCGCACAATCGCGAGTGCCCCCAGCTGCGGCCTCATTGGCGATGCCCGCGTCTCGACCGAGGACCAGGCGAGCGCCCAAGTCGACGAACACAAGGCGGCCGGCGGCCGCTTGGTCCATCAGGAGCACGGCTCCGGCGCCTCGCGCTCCCGGCCGGGGCTGGCGAAGCTGATGCGCGCCATAGCCGTGGGACACACCGCTATGGCGATATGGCGCCCAGAATCTCCAGGGTCGCCGCCGGCGATAGCCTGCCAAGACTGTCACCCACGCTTGCCCTGGACACCCGTAATGGAAACGACGGCGGGCGCTACCGTGACGAACAGGATATAAGGCTCTCTGGCAGCAAGCTGGTTGAGGAAGCCCCACCGTCATGAAGCCAATGAACGAAGAGCACCTAGCGGTCCTACGCAGGCACATGGTCGAGATGATTGCAATCCATACCGACCTTGCAAGCGAAGAACTCGGCAAGGCGGCGCTCGATGAGCGGGTGATGGCAGCGATGCGGCGAGTGCCGCGGCATCTCTTCGTGCCAGCCTCGGTTGCACCTTATGCATATCAGGACATGCCGCTGCCGATCGGCTTCGATAAAACCGTCTCGCAGCCTTTCATCGTCGCTCTCATGACCGATCTCCTTGCGCCGCAACCGCACGAGGCGGTGCTCGAGATTGGCACCGGCCTGGGCTATCAAACCGCAATCCTCGCGGAACTCGCCGGGCAAGTTTGGAGCGTCGAAATCATCGAGGAATTCGCAAGCCATGCCGAGGCTCTGCTGCAGGACCTCGGCTTATCCAATGTCGGCATTCGTGTCGGAGACGGGTCGCGCGGCTGGCCTGAGCACGCCCCATACGACAAGATCCTGGTCACCGTCGCAGCTGGGCGCGCGCCGCCGGCCTTGCTTGAGCAGCTCAAGCCGGGGGGACGGCTGGTTCTGCCTGTGGGACCTGAAGATGTGCAGTTGCTGACGGTCATCGACAAGGATTCGGCAGGGCAACTGAAGACTCGCAAACTCATCCCGGTTCGGTTCAGCCGGCTCGAAACGGTCTAATGAGGTGCGACAACTGGCGCGCCGCGCTTTTCCGACCTTCAATCAGATGCCAGGCTTCCGCGTTTCTTCGCCCTTGGTGAACGCGAAGAAACAACCCGTTGCAGACTTTCCAAATAGAAGGCAGGTTGTCTTCGTAAGTTTCATCGGAAATGGAAAATGACAAATCCAAGAACGGGCACACAAATTTTGCGGGCTGAAGCGGCAGCTATTGAAGCCGTGGAGCTAAACTCGGCCTTTGATGCCGCCATCAAAACCGTAGAAGCCTGCCAGGGAAAGTGAACATCACGGGCATGGGCAAGGCCGGATTTTCTGCTCATCGTTTTGCTGCGGTCCTCTGCTCGACTGGTACACCTGCGGCCTTTGTGCATCCGGGCGAGGCAGCACATGGCGACTTGGGTATAATTGGCCCTGAAGATTGCCTTTTTGCATTCCTCCACTTCTGGAAAGACCCGAGAGGTGGTGGAATGGTGGAGTTGTCCCGACATTTAGGCCCTCACAAGGTCGTTGCCGTCACGTCTCACCCAGAGTCTGACCTGCGACTTATCAGCGACATCATCATTGACATGGGTGAAATCACATGGGGCTCACGCCCAGTCCAATGTGGAGTCAATGTTCCGAGCCGATTGACACGTTGATGTCTATTCGCCGGCGTAGTCGGGATCGACGAAGCGATCCGTGATCAACCCTTCATGCCCAACTGGTGTTGCGCTCGTAACTATAGTGATGCGGTCCAAAAGACACTGCGAGCGCACGCGTCTAGCGACCTTCGCGAGAGTTCGTTGCCAAAGGTGCGGCTCTGACACATCATACTTCGGCGTCCTCCTGAATCGATCAAAAGCCACGGAACGCTAGAGTCGTGCAATCCTTCTCTGGCCCTCACAACCTGACCCGATCAACCTCCCCAGCCGCCTTCCCCGCCTTCCCCGCCGTCCGCCGGCTCCGCTCCCGCCGCTCCCGGAGCCGCACCGGAGCAGCGATAACCATTTCCGGTCGCGCCGATGGTCCGACTGCTGGTCAGCAATCTGCGCTTCAGCGCCGCGAAATCCGCTCGCCCACTTAGCAAGATGTGCCGGAGGACTGGGCCTCAAGACGAAAATCGGGCTGCTATTGGGATCGACGCGACATGGGATTCACTGTGCCGACTTATCCCGATGATCCGACACTTGACTTGGTCCGGCGAGAGCTAGGAAGCCGGTCGCAGGCCAGCAGCTGCTGAGCAATGATCTTACCACACTTCTGCGGGCCTTGGCGTGGATCGTCTCGCCGAAGCCGGAAGACTTAACTGCCTGATGATGCTTGCAATCCCTTGATCTCAAGGGAGTCTACCTCATTCAAACAGACGAGGACAGTAGGCAATCCTGCCTCTACCGTCGGTGGTCCTTCTGTCAAACTCGTGCGGGAGCAATTAGTGTAGGTTGTGCGGAAATTGAAGCAACATGCAAACACTGTTGCAGTTCATACACTCGCATCCCGTAGGGGGGACATTCTCGAAGGACGATTGGGGTAACAACGATTTTCTCGGTATTATCCCAAGAATTTACAAACCCCATTCGGTGATATGCCGCCAGGATGACAACAACGATGGGATATTCATCGTAAAATCCGGTTGGGCCCTACTTTACCGCGGACTACTGGGCGGAGAACGGCAGATCATCGACACTCCTCTGCCGGGGGACATTGTCGGGTTCCGTTCCGTAGACGGACCCCGTCTAGCGTCCCTGGCGTCCATAACCGAACTAGCTGCATATGAAATTTCCAGCAAGAAACTAGTAGAGGCCATCTTGTCGGAAGGCCGCCTTGGCAAGACTATCGCCTGCTCCCTGGCCCGCCTGAACGCCATCCTTGCCGAACACCTCATGAATGCCGGGCGGCGAAACGCGATGAGTCGCACCGCCCATTTCCTGCTCGAGTTGGAGGAGAGGCTCTCGATCGTTGGCCTGTCGGCCCATGGAAGATATGAGTGTCCCCTTACCCAGCACGAATTGGCCGACATCCTGGGAATGACCACCGTTCACCTCAATCGGACGTTGAGGGAACTCCGCAAGGCCGATCTCGTCGCTTTCAAGGCAGGCCGTGTAGAGGTGATCAACCGCAAGAAGCTGGTCAAAACAGCCGGATTCGACAGCGAGTACCTCAGGTAAAGGTTATTCCCCTCTAGCTCGGGTTCAATCGTCCCTAGCGGGGCTTTCGCGTCGCCCCCTGCGGCGCGGTGCGGGGCGCCAGTGCATGGGCCGTCAGCAAGATTTCTGCTGGACGACAGTGCGCCGTCGCTGGAGCAGTTCCACACGAGTTTTCCGGGCCGGTAGTGCGCGGCTTACCTGGCGGGGCCGCAGTCTATCTTGACGAGGGCAGCCGCAAAGGCCCGGTTACCATGACCGACGGCAAAATGGCCTATCACATGAGGAGAACGTGCTGCCGCAATACGTGCAAGCTGCCCATACATTGCGGCAGATACAGCCAAGTGTTCTCGGACTAAAACGCTGGGCCCCGGATGCCACGAACTGCGCCCTGGTCATGCCAATATCCACCTTCAGGAATTCTCTACAATCGCGAGGAACTACCGATCGTCCTCGAATGGCTGCTGGGATTGGGCTTGGCTAAGCGGTCCCATTCCTGAGAATGGCGTCTTCGCCAACCCGGTTAATCAACCTCCTAGAGGTATCCCCTTCCTTGGCATTCCTTGAGCGGTCGGATATCGTTTCACCGGTGGCACATGGCCACAGACATTGAATCTTGCCGGTCCCGCGCGTCACGATCGAACTCGCGGGACCTTCAGGGCGGGGTGACGCGGTCTCAACACGTGTCCTCTCAGGCGAGACCGTCGACGTGAAATTTCCCAAAAATTAACTTATGTTAGAGAACACTTATAAATAGACGATAGGCTGCACAAGCTGTTCTCGCTAGGGGGCGAAGAACTGCTGAAGGCGCCCGAGCTGGGTGAACCTCACGCTTTCACAGGGGCTGGGTATTCACACACGAGCGCATTCAAGACAGGGCTGGGTATTCAGACTTTCAGATTGCGAGAGAATGAGGGGAGTTTTGGCAGCCGCAACGCGGCTTGTGTGCGAAAAGATTGGGGATTGACATGGGTTCCGCAGCAGGACGGCATAATTACACTTCGGCCAATCGGTCAGGAGTCCTGTCCAGCGGAACGGAAAGCGTCCACGGCCAAGCAGGCAGGGGAAGCCTCCTCGTCCTGGACGGAAGGCCCCTAGACCGCGAGTGTCTCGCACTTGCCCTCGCGGACCACGAGCTCGGCATGGAAATCGCGGCCATGGGTTCAATCGATGAATGGCGCGTGAAGAAGGGCTCGGTCCCTCCCCTTGCAGCCATACTCTTGAACCTTGGCGGCCGGAAGGTCACCGATCATGGCATCGCAGACGAGATTAGGCATATTTCGTCCGAATTCAAATCAGTCCCTGTGGTTATCCTGGCCGACACCGAAGATCTTGCACACATACTGACCGCTCTCGAATGCGGCGCGCGCGGCTACATTCCGACCTCGGTCGGAATCGATGTCTGTGTCGAGGCTATAAACCTTGCGGCAGCGGGAGGCATCTTCGTCACTGCGAGCAGTGTCCTTTGCATGCGCCACCTGATAGGTTCGGACAGCCGCGACACGCAGCCTTTGAAAGGCATGTTCACGCTCAGGCAGGCCGAGGTCGCCCAGGCGCTCCGGCGCGGAAAAGCGAACAAGATCATCGCCTACGAACTGAACCTGCGCGAAAGCACCGTGAAGGTCCACATCCGAAACATCATGAAGAAGCTGAAGGCGACCAACCGCACGGAAGTCGCCTACAAGGTCAACGATCTCTTCGCGAGAAGGAACTCTTCCTGAAGCGTTCCCAAGCAATGTGACGGCCCGCCTCGGGTGAATCCCGCGGGCCGTCTTAGTGACAGTCGCGGGATCTCCGTTGCATTGAATGGTATCTGGAAGTCGCCCGAGATACAGGGCGCCCCGGTGCGGATTCGTTGCCCCGAGCTTCCTGATAGCATGCTGTAGGGGGATTTTGGCGGGGCGCTCCGAAGCCCCGGCTTCGTCGCGATGATCTTGTTCTGCAGTCCTCTGGAAAGCTGTTCCAAGGGGCGCAGTATCGGCAGTGTGTCCGCCTCGGGCCTCCACCATAGATGCTATCCGAGACCCTACAGGGAAGGCGTAAATCCTCAGCCGAGCATGTAGACCTTGCTGCCGGAATGGAGGGGTCCGCATGTCTGAGCAAAGCCTTCGTTTGCCCAAATCCGTCCCCCTGCAGGAAGGCGGCCGTGAACTGATCCCGGGCAGGCAGCCACACGTCCACGAAAGGCGAGAACCAGTGTCCCGTCCTCGCGCCGAGCTTCCTCGAGCGCGGTTTGGAGTGCCATGTCTGGGACGCCGACAGGAACAAGTGCGTCCAATACAGATGCTCCCCGGGTGCGGCCGCAGAAGCTCTCTGCGCTCGACCCCACGGCAAGCCGGCGTAGACATACCGTCCCCTGTTCCTGCAGGATGTTCAGGCGTGGAGTGCTCATGCCGCTCTCGTCGTCAGCTACACCGCGCCGAGGCGGCTGTCAGGAAGAAGATATAGGCCGCCGACGGTGCACTGCCGGTGATAGCACGCCTCACTTCGGTTGCGGACCAATAAGGTGACGGCCGTCTGACAAACGGGTCTAAGTCCCGCCAGCGCGGGGTAGATATCAGACATGGGCCGAAAGACTTCGCCGGCACCTGCATCGGCACGCAAGCCTAGAAGCTTCCAGCCGACAGGAAACTTGCCTCGCGGACGACCGATTGAGAAGGGAATGCGCGACTTCCGCCAAGCCGGAAGCTGACCGCAAATCGGGTTAACTTTCTGCCGCTGAGTCCGCCGATCCATCTGCAGTGTCAGGGAAAGTGTGGCTGGCCACCCATCTTATGGCTTCTTCGATCGTATCGAAATTCCTGTGCTGCCCGCTCAGCAGCCCGAAGCCTGTCTCGAGGAACCATTTGCCCTTCGTGGAGTAGGCTTCCTCGTCGATCTGAGTAAGGACCGCGACCAGTTGATCCCATTTCCACACCAGAACCCCGGATTCTCCGCCCTCGACCGTTCCGATCCGCGCTTTTTTGAACGAAAATCCAGGAGCTATTTTTGCCTTGCCCACTTTGATACATCCCTCAACTTCAAAATGGAAAGTAGAAACGATCGGCTTGCATCGCTAGTTCTGTACTATCTTTGCTTGTAGATGTCTTTTTGCCGGACCGCTGTAGAATAACTAGTTAAGCAGATCGCACGGTGAGTTCAAGGCCCACTCCATTTTTCGATGGTCGCCCCGTAAGTTTTTTTGCGAGAGAATGTTCGCAAACTGCTAAAGAATTTTGCCCTTCCGGAGCGTGAAAGCCTCGGCGAAATGCTCGGGTGCCCGGCATTCCATCCAGCGCAACCTCGCAAGCCCAGCGAGTGTCTGGCGGTCGAACCAGTCCTTGGAGCGCCGCGTTCCGAAGTGCTTGTCGAGGAGCTCGATCTTGCGTTCCAGCACGTCGGCCGTGAGCGGCACGTAGGCATTGGGGTGCCAAAGGTCGCCGTCCCATTTCGGGGTGGCATTCGAGCACCAGATGATCGCGGAAGACGTTCCAGGTCAGTTGGTTGAACCTCCCGGTGGTCCTGATGGGCCCGGTGGTCCTGATGGGCGTCGAACCTGGCCTGGATTAACACCACGTCGCTATGAAGCCGTGATCTGTCTGCGAAATCCGCGACGGCAATCACTAAAGGCCGGGTTGTGGTCCCGTTGGTGGGTCCACCTCAGCGCCCCATTTCGATCCGTCGCTGTCAAGACCCGGAGGCGGTTCACACCGGATGAGTGTTCTTGAGGAGGTGGTACTCCTTTTGTCCTTCAAGTAGCTCTTGCGGATGGTGAGAAGGCTGAGTAGCCGTGTTTTCGGTCCCTGACGGACCTTTGCCAGGAGCGGAAGTGAGCATACCATGGTTCATCGCCCAAACTGCAGCCTGGGTACGGTTGCCGACCCGAATCTTTCGAAGGATGGCCTTCACGTGTACCTTCACCGTCGCTTCGGCGATGTTAATCTTGCGCGCGATTGTCTTGTTAGATTCCCCTCCGATCAGGCAACGTATAATACAATCTTCCCGAGCTGACAGCATTGATGGTTTTCGATCAGCGTTCTCCATTGTAACAGCCACATTTGTAAACTCATGTACTGCTATTTCATCATATTTCAAACCATGTCTTATGTCCTGAATAAACGTCGAAGTTTCCGCAGGTAGAACCGTCTGCCCTAGCATAACCAATTCGAGAGCTTTGATGAAGGTGTCGTGAGCGGCAACTTTTGTCAAATACGCGTCAGCTCCCGCACGAAGGGCTGAAACTATGTCGTTCGGTCGACAGTGATCGGCTAGCGCAACGACATGGCTGGTCGGATAAATCCCTTTAAATTCTGAAATTTGCGCGAATCCAGCATCTGCATCAATACCGTCGACATCCATGATGAGCAAGATGGACCGGTGCTTGGGCAGCGGCTTCTGCAGCAGGTCGTGAACACAAGCCGCAGAGAAAAGAATGCGAAACTTTGCTGCATCCAGAATTAGAACAAGGCCCTCTCGGAGTAACTCGCTTTGGCTGACAAGCACTGTCATAAAAGACTTTGTGATCATCAAGGATTTCGTTGTCATCGTAGCCTCCCCTGACGCGATTGAGGTACGCGCGTCTCGCAAGGCGCTCCTCGCATAGTTTCTTTTTTGACCGTGTTACCTTACGCTAGGAAAACCCTAGACAAGAACACCCTCTTTAGGCGTAGGGTAACTTCGTCGATGGGTACCCCGGATTTTCAAGCCCGAGGCCTTAGTGAGGAGTGCGAGCCCTGGGTTTCAGCCGCTCCGGGCGGCAGCCAGCACCATCGTGGCGCCACATGCGCGGACCGCGAGAGTTGCCGGACTTGGTCTCCCGTGGGGCGTGGGTGGTGCCGCCGGTCTGGCGCGGGGCGGCGCGGCCTGTCAGGCGGGAGAACCGCGGGCCCAGGGGGCCGCGCCGCGACCAGCCGCCATTTTGGGATGACGGCGCAGGCCGAGGAGAAGGCGATCTTGGCGCGGCGCGCGCTGATCCTGACTAGCGCCCGAGCTTCACCAGCTTGAGGAGCAACGTGCCACAGCTGGCGTGGCGACTGGGTGTGGGCCAGCGCGATGAGCCGCAGCGCGCACAACAGCACGGATACCTTCCGGGCATCGAAATGGGCGATGGTCTGCCTTCCTTGCGTTGCACCTGCAGCGAGCAATAGAGGAGTTGCCTGCCGCGGCCCCTGGGGCGGCCCATATCGGGGCAGCGCTGCCGGGGAAGTCCCGTGGCTGAGGCCGAAATTCGAGCCTGGTGAGATCCGGCGAGAGAAATGATGAGGCGGGCCAGTTCTGCTATTGCTACCTCGATAGGGTTGCCAAGATTGCGGCTTCGTCGAGGTCGCCTCTTCATTCATCAGGCGAGTCAAGCCGTCGATCAGGTCATCGACATAGCAGAATGATCGGGTTTGCGGCTAGGAGTCTGAGGTCGTGACTGGCTCGTTCTCCAGGGCCTGGACGACGAAGTTGGAGACGGCCCAGCCATTCTGCGAACGCATGTTGGGGCCGCAGAGGGTTCGAGACGCTGCGTCGGACCACTATTTCCGGCTCTTCGTTGCGTTCGATCGCCTTTGTCCCGTTTGCCATCAAAGAGGTTCTCCTTCAGCGCAGCAATCTGCTCATTGGACGGGTTCGCCGGAGGGGGTGTTTATCCGGAAGGAGTGCCTACAAAGGGATAGTTGTGCCGCTGGCGGTGAAGGGTCACGATAAGGCAGAGCCTTCCTCGTCGACCGATGCTCGCCAGTTCGGGACGGGCTGGCCACCCAATAAAAGTGAAAGCCACGCGCCATGGTCATGGATGCAAAACACAATTCCGAGCCCGTCACTCCCTCGTCACAGGCGGCCCGCCGCAGGGGAATGAAGGCCGTCCTGCTTGTCTTGGGGGTCTCCGGGGTCGCCGTCCTGGGAGCGGGAGCAGTCAGAAACTGGGAACCCATCAACTGGGAACCCATCGAGGTTGTTTCCAGAGCCGTGGCGCAGAAGGTCGAGGCTGCCTCGGGAGCCGTGGCGCAGAAGGTCGAGGATGTCTCCGGAACCGTGATGCGGAAGGTCGAGGATGCCTCCGGAACCGTGATACAGAAGGTCGAAGATGCCTCCGCAGTCATGGTACAGAAGGTCGAAGATGCCTCCGCAGCCATGGTGCAGAAGGTCGAAGATGCCTCCGCAGCCATGGTGCAGAAGGTCGAGGCTGCCTCCGCAGTCGTGGCGCAGAAGGTCGAGGCTGTCTCCGCAGCCGTGGCGCAGAAGGTCGAGGATGTCTCCGGAACCGTGGTGCAGGGGGTCCAGGATGTCTCCGGAGCCGTGGCGCAGAAGGTGTCTGCTGCTATCGATAGCTGGCAAGAACAACCGGTTCAAGCCATGGCCGAACCCTCCCGTGCGATCGTGTCGGGACCGGATGCGTCGGCCGCGACGTTCGTCGAACGGAGCGCCGTCCCTGCGGTCCCCACTAGTGCCGAGCCCCCCAAAATCCTCAGCACGGGACCGGATGCATCGGCCGCGGCGTTGGTCGAGCGGACCGTCGTCCCTGCCGTCCCCACCAGTGCCGAGCGCCCCAAAACCCTCAGCAACGCGCCAGGCATGCCAACCGGAGCCCTGTTCGGCGTCGGCGACCGCCTCAAGGTCGCATTCTACGAGCGCGTCGACGTCGAGGAAGACAAGTGGGGGGGCGCGTCCTCGGCCTTGCACGGCATCCTGCAGCGTCCGGAACTGAGCGGCGAATATATTGTCCAAGAGGACGGCACGATTTCCCTGCCCTTGCTTGGCTCCATTCCGGTCGCCAACCGGTCAACGCAACAGGTACAGGCCGACCTGGTGGAAACCTTCGATCAACTGCTGGGCCGCAAGGGGCTGGTCAACATCCTGCCGCTGGAGCGCCCGCCCATTTACGTGCTGGGGCCGGTCAAGAATCCAGGCTCGTTCAAGTACGCGCCCGGCATGACGGTCCTCCACGCGATCGCCCTGGCCGGCGGACTCGACCGGGCCGAGAGCGAGCCGTGGCAGAAGATCGAAGCCGTGCGTGAGACCCAGAAGCGGAGCGGGGCGATCGATGCCTTGTTGAAATTGCTCGCGCGCGCGGCAGTGCTGAAGGCCGAGCGCGACGGTACAGCACCCACTATCCCGCGCCAGTTGCTTGAACTGGCCGGCGCGACCGAAGCGGCTAACCTCGTCAACGAGCAGAGCGAGCGGCGCAAGGCCGTCGCCACGGCGCACAAGGATCGCGAGCGCGCGAACCTGCGGGCGCTGGAGGCGGCCAGGCAGGATGTTGTCGCTTATGGACGCACGGAGTCGCTCGACAAACTCGTCAAGCTGCGCCAGGAGCGCGTCAACAGCATGCGCACGCTCGTGGACCGCAAAGTGCTCAGCATGGCGGTGATGGATCAGATCCAGAGTGAGTTGTCCGACGCGGAACAGCGTCGGCAGGATGCCCTCAACCAATACGCGAGCGCCAATCAGCGCCTCGCTTCGCTGGAATCTGAGGTGTTGCGGACCCGGGCCGACCTCAGGAACGATCTGGAGGTCGAGATCGAGACCACGGAGAGCCAGATCGCGGCCAATGTGCGCGAGTTTAACGTCAGCGAAGGCGTCCTGTACACGTTGCCGGTGACCCGCGTCCAGTTTGCCAAGGACGCGAACAGCGCAACCTATCAAATCGTGCGGCAATCGGCAGCGGGGCCGGTCAGCATTGAGTCCGTCGGGATGACCCTGTTGCAGCCAGGTGACCTCGTCAACATCATCGTGGGCGAAAACGGGCCAAGCGAGCCGGCCGGTTCGCCGGTCCCGACCTCGTCGCCGACCAGCGAGAGCTTGCCGGCCGCATCCAACTCCAACGATGTCGAGCTCTCCCGCGTCGTGAGGGAGTAGAGGGTGGGTCCGAATTGATGCCCGGCAAGGAGATTGGTGAATGGGCTTCATCTACATGGATAACTCCGTTGGGACCCAACCAGGAATGAGGAGGACTAGGGATGAGGAGGTTCCCATCGGAGGACCTCGTGAACAAGCATGTCCGCTTCCGCAGAGGGATTCGGAGCACTGGCACGAGCGCAGTCAGATGAATTCGAACGGGACAACGGTGCCCATCAAGCGGCATTGGTCAAAGATTCTGAAATTGTATCGCGACTCGCGGACGCCTGAGAACTTATTGCTCATCTCAGATCGAGAAAGGTCTGGCGGCTTAGCTGATGAATGCTGATCAAAGCGCTCGGATGCCTTCAACGCACGATTGTCCGCTAACGACCGGGCAAGGAACGCTCGGCCTTTCAACTACCGCCAAATTCCTGCGGATTGCGGTGAGTGCAAATGCCGTCTTCGAGCTAAATTCCGGTGCTATAGCGACCGGAAATTGTACTAACGCCGCTTTGGGGTTCCTATACTGGTGGTTGACCGCACGTTCGCTTTCGGCTGAGGCGACTGGCTCGGCGTCGGCTCTTATTGGTGCTATTGGCTCAACTGGGGGAGTTCGGGCTCGGCACCCTGCTGCTCGGCGAAACGCGGCGCATCCAGGGCGCGTGCATGGCCTCATTATGCTTTGGGTCAGTTATTGTCTTCTGGCGAGTTCGCTCTCACTGCTCGGTCGGTTCTTCTCCGAGAGTTCGTTTGCAGGACCACTGTTCGTCGGTGGCTGTGCGATCACCGCCATCGCCATGTGCTCGATCAAGCGTGGATCGGACTCCTCAGAAGCAGGCTGCAGATGTACCGAACCTTGGTCTTCGCGATCGTCAAGCCGCGGCGGATAAGCAGCGCGCCAAATCTGTTTCAAGAAATTGAGGAACACTATGGAAAAAACCGTTCTGTATATAACCTGTTCGAAAAGCACCAAATACGGAGGAGGAGAACATTTTTTTCTTGAGACGGCCCGCCAATGCCGCCAGTTGGGTTACAGGACTGTTGTGCAATATCAGGACCTGCCTAGAAGCAGCGCCTATTTATACGATCTAAAGGATCTGGACGTTGACATTGTCACGGTAACATTGAAATGGAATCCTCTGAAAATCTTAAAACTAATTTTCACTGCGAAGCCAGACATTATTCATGTAAATTTTGCGAATTCAGCTCTTCTATTAGAAATTGCAATTATTGCCAGGCTGTTGAGAGTTAATAAGTTAATTGATACTGAGCATTGCGTGTCAAGTCCCATAATGAGAAGATATGTTCTAAGCCTTTACGATAAGGTTATCTGTGTTTCGAATGAAATACGAAATATAATGAGCTATTCTGGTGTTAGCAGTAATTTATCGACATTATCTCACGGTGCGTTTTTAAATTCAGCAAACTCAGCGCAATTAAGAGTCAAATTCAGAGGTGAGTTTCGAATTTCTGGCCAGGAGAAAGTCCTTGCGTGTATCGCCTTCGATTCTCCAGTCAAAGGCTTAGATATCTTGCTAAAGTCCTTTCAGAAAGTACACGGAGATTGCCCTGAGGTACGCTTGATCATTATCGGTGTAGATTCTGAGACATCGAAATTGCCGGCTTTGGCAAGGGATTTAGGAATAGCCTACCATGTTCATTGGGCGGGCATTCGGGACGAAGGCTGGAAGGTTTTAACTGCAGCCGATGTCTATGTTCAGTCCTCTCGATCGGAAGGGGGTCCGATAGCTGTAATGGAGGCGATGGCATTGAAGTTGCCCATCGTGACGACTCGAGTAGGACTTATGTCTGATGGAGAAGCTGGCGAAGCTGGCGTCTTATGTACACCCGATGATGTGGACAGCTTAACCAAAGCAATCCGGGACATGCTCAGGCAACCAGAGGCTTGGAAGAGGATGGGAGAGGCAGGCTATAGGCGTTATAAGGAAATGTTCCAGGGTGAAAAGTTAGTAGAGACGCTAGTTCATGATTATTACTTGGCATGATCTTGTTGCCCTTTCCTGCGCTCGGCAGTGCTGTTGTGCATCTCGAAATCGTTGACGAAACTTAGTAGATCTAACGATTGGTACCCGATCGTAAGCGCGGCCACATCGCGAGCGCCTCCGTCTTCCTATCGGAAGAAATGTCTGACGCCATCTTGCCGCAA
>NZ_JAMYQN010000028.1:0-53999 GCF_040320905.1 Mesorhizobium sp. M0590 | reverse complement strand
TCGGAGGACAGCCAGCCGGCCAGATGTTCGAACATCGCCGCCACATCTCAGGTGGCCACCGCTTCCGCGATTACTTCATGTTCGTGCATGAGGCGCATTGCAGCCCGGCTGCTGTAGGGCCGTTGCCGGCCTGGCGGGCTTCGGCTAGGATTTGCGATAAGCTGCCGTCCTGGACGGCGAACTCATTGCGGTTACTCGCCGTCAAATTCGAGAACCAAGATAGTGGCCCCTGTCGGCACAACTACTTCGGTCGAGCGTCTCTCAGGGGGAAATGGGCGACTAATAAGCCGCTGCTTCAGCGCAGGTCCCCTTCTGAGCGACCATTCATTTCGCAAGGCCCACCTCCCATTGACTTGAGCGTCGACGTCTTGGGGCTTTGTGGCCTACTGCGGAAGGGCCAAGCCAAGGTCGGAGTATATCGGCCCGAGTTCCTCGTCCGTCAGCAAACCTGGCGAGGTGGCGATGCTAGGAAAATTGCCCACCACGAAGTAGAGCAACAAGATCGAGGGCAAGGCGAACAGGGCCTGGTCCTCTCGCCGGCCCTTGATGCGTTCCCATATGAAATCCTTGGTGTTCAGCCAAAGGAGGATGTCTTCGATTGAGCTCTCGCCGGCCAGTGGGAGGTAGGCGTCCATCAGCTCGCCGTCGAGAGTGGTGACAGTCGCGTCCAAGCCGATCTTATCTCGGTAGTACACCGACAAGGCGCCGATCAATGCCTTGACGCTCTTGACCGATGCGTCGATGAGGTTGCCAACTTGGCGGAAGTAGTCGTCAGTCGCTTCGATCAACGCCATGGCCTTTGCCGCAGCCCGCATCATCTCAGGCGTCGATTTGACGCTTGGCTTGTAGATTGTGTCGTGGGTAACTTCGCTGAAGGCATGCTGAAGCAGCGTGCGGACCTGGATCTCGCACGGAATGTCCAGCGGTATAGGGACCCCTTCGAAGACGACCCCCGCCTTTGCCCGAACCACGTAGTGGACCGACTGGTACCCGAACTCCCAAGGCTTCCGGGCTCGCTCCTCGGCGAAGTCCCGAGCCTTTTCCCAGAACCAGTATTTGTCGCCGAATTCGGCGATCGCCTTCTCGACGATGGGTATTTCGTCGGAGGTGAGCACGACGAAGCGGATGCCCACCTTGTCCTCGATGTCGTCATACGGGCTTGGGTAGCCCTTGCCGCGATAGAGTGCCTTCTGGATGAGCGACTTGCTTTCCTTCAGCCTGTGCTTAACCGGAAGGCGCAAGAACAGGTCCGGCGCCTCCACTTGGGTCGAGAGCCCGTCGATGACCGCGTGGATGACGAACCTGCCCCAGGCATCGTAGTACTGCTGCTCCGCCTCCCAGCGTCGCAGGATCTCGAGCTCGGTGGTCATAGCTGTTCGGTGACTGGCCTGCGGACCGTGATCCTGGTCCAGCTTGCAGCCTCGCCTTCGGCATCATCACCCGGCGGCACATCCTCGATTGTCACGGTGCGATTCCGTATCGCGTCCGGGGACGCCGATAATTCGATGTCTGGACCGAACTTGTACTTCCGGCGCCGCAGCCTGCCACCCATCTCGCTGATGTCCCGAACCACGGCCCTATTGGTGGGGAATTTCCTGGCTTCGAGGAACTTGTTGAACGGGTCACGCAATTCGGGTGGCAGATACGTGTCGCCGAACTGCTGCGAGGTGAACGTGGGTGCCTGATCTACCTTAACGAAGGCGAATAGCGCGTCCCCCAGGTCCTTTCGGAGATCTCGGTCATTTACCGATGTGCGAACGAATTCCTTTGTGAGATCGAAGAACTTCGCGGTTTCATATTTCCCGCTCTCAGGAAAGGCGCAGCCAAGAAAGCCGTCGTAGAAATATACGGCCGCGTTCTCTCGGCGGGTCGCGGTAATGTTGCTGTCAAACACGAAGCATCGCCAACTTGTGCTCGCCGTGACAGCGACGTCTTCAGAGATGAACAGGGCAAGCTTGTAGAGCCTCGTGGCTGGCGTCAGGAAGATGTTCTCGAGGAATTCGGTCACAACTTTTGCCGCAGCCAGTCGGCGTTGAAAGCCGGACTGCATCTCCGCTTTGATCACCCCGACGAAGGGCTTTCCGTCGCCACCGACTTTCCCATCGAAGACTAGAAGCATTCCCCCGGGAATGCCTCGTGATTTCTGTGCGTCAGCCAGGGCATCGGCCATGTGATTGGAGACGTTGGGAAAATCGGTGTCGGTTGCCAGAACAAGACGTCGAGCGGTTCCAACCACGCTCGCGTCCTCGGTCTTCACTATCCGCATCTCTATGCTTTTGGACTGTGCGGACAGCGCGTCGGTGATACGCATCCCAAAATGACTGACAGCCTTGGCATCCAGTATTTCGAGCTCCTTGCCGTAGAATGGCGGCACTATATTTGGCCCGTCTTTCCTCTGGAATACCTCATGCATAACAACTCGGCCGATAGAAAGATTCTCTACAAACAAAACTGAAACCCCTGCGAAAATATCGAGGTAAATTATTCTAAGTAGGTTAAGAAATGATATCAGAACAAATCAAGAACGCAAGGCCGCCTACGTAAGAACAGTGCGGGAGGAAACTCAGGCATATGCCCTGCCGTTCGAAGCCATGCTGCCAACGCAGCGCGACGCGTTCGAGAGCGGTACCGCCGACGGTGAATTAGCCGAGTGGTCCAGGGTCGGCAGCCGGTTGCTGACCCGCATGACCGAAAGTCAGGACTTTGCCGACGGATGGGTTAATCGTCCAGCCGGGGCCGTATCGATATTCGGTGCAACAGACGGGCAACGCGCCAAGCCTGCGGGCAAGGGGGCAGGCGGATTACGAAGAAAGCCTCATGCCCTTCCTGAAATCGGCGCTGCAGTGGCTAGCTGACCAACGGGTCGTTGTTTTGGGCCGCACGACGCTACCCACAGCCCTTCTCACTGGGCAGGCGGATACGCTCATGAACGGGCTTTCAGGATTGATCGAGCATGTAAGCCAAGCCTGCGCGATGATTCGGATATCGACTATATCCAAAAGCTTCTGGCGATCGCCGCGGCAACCGCGCCGCACACAAGCGCGCCGAACGTCGATCTCATGCTGATAAGGCTGGTTGGCGGCGCGTATGTGACTGCCGGACGAGTCCAGCATGCTCGCAACCTGGCAGAACATGGCCTTCAGGTCGCAGGAGATGATCCGCTGCGGTCGCGTATCGCATGGTACGCTTTGCCGACATTTATCATCGCCTCCACAACCTGACCGAATCGCTTGTCGGAATGGCGTGCGCACTTTCATGCGAAGCGCCAGTCGGCCCCGAAGAAGCATGGTATGAAACTCATGGCCTGATCCGGCTGATGCGTGACCTGAACATGACCGCATTCGCGCGCTCGCTTCTGCCCGTTGCAAAGCAACTCTTCCGGACCATGGGGGTCGCAGGGGCATCGCCTCGAAACGATCGAAGTTGGCCTTCGCTTCCGCGAATTGCTGATGACGATCCCCGCTCGGGAAAACATGGCTGAGTTTCTTGCCACTCTTGCCGATAACTGCCAGACCGTAATCGACCTTCATGACGAACTCGCCCCCGTCTCGATTTTGCTGGCACAGGCGATCCGGATGGCGGAGGTCAATGGAGTTGCCGTACCGGAGAGGACGCGGGAACTGCTGGAGGCGGCCCTGGCAGCACTCGGCGAGCCGAACGCTTCGATGGTCCGGACTCTGTCTGTAGGGGGACCGGCGGCAAAAGATTTATTGTCTTTCGCGAAGCGCCTCGAGCCCGCGCGGCATTCGGAAGAAACGGCATACGATGTTCGTCCCGTGGCAATGGCGGCACGGAGGCTGCTGGCCTCTAAGGAGGCGGGCGACGATGCAAAAGTTGCGGCGTTCGCAATCGAGCTTCTCGCCGACCAGGCAATCAAACGTCAATCCGCCGACAGCGGTTCTGCCCTTCCATGCTTGATCGAGGAGCCTGCAGAAATCACGAAAGAAATCTCGCGCGCCGGTATCAGCGTCACTTGCTCGGTTTGGCGGATACAACCCGTGTGGTGCGCGTTACCGCAGAAGGTGGCGAGTTGTCGGCTACGATAGTTGAACCGGCGGAGGTTTTTTCCAAGGCAGCGTTCGACACGTGGGGGGAACAGTACCCGTACCAATACGCCGTTCGATTCAGACGATCCGAACGTGTTCTACAACAGCATGCGCGAACTTGGGATCAGCGCCGCCCCGACGACGCCCGCTCTGCTTGTTGCCGATGTTGCGCTGCAGCAACTCCCTGCGAACCTGCTCATGGCATCCGGCGAATTGCTCGGCCTGCAGGTCCCCGTGGCGGCCGCACCCTCCCTTTCTTGGCTTAATGAGGCAAGAAACCGCCCGGCAAGGACTGGTGCACCGTTGGCATGGATTCCCATCTCGGACGACCCGGAAGCTGTTCAGACTCTCGGAATGCTGCCGACCGGCTCAGCGGCACGCTTCGCGACCACTCGATCGACCTCCACACAGGGCTTGCGGTTCCGGACCGCTTGAAGGTGCCGAGTTGGCAATAGTCACGGCGCACGGAAGCGTCATTCCGGAAGGCCGGTTCTTTCGGGTTGTCGCAGATGATGCCGATATGAGGCTTACCCCCGACGCAACATCGAGCGCTGTGTGCAATGCAGGCGTTGTCGTTCTTTTTGTCTGTAGCGCCGGCAGGTTTGATAAACACCCCATGGCCGACACAACGACTGGGCTTGCAAAGGAACTGCTCGATCAGGGCTGTTCGGCGGTAGTCGCATCACCGTGGCCGCTCAATGCGAGCGTCCCCGCCTACTGGCTGCCTGCGTTTATGGACGCGTGGTCCGCCGGAGCGACTGTGATCGAGGCGAACTTCGAAGGCAACAAGGCCGTCGAACGCGCCCTCGGAAAGTCCCCCGCAAACCGCCTTGCGCTGACCGTCTTCGGCGATCCCCTGGCGACAAAACGGCGGGAAACAGAACCTGCATGACGTCGAGCACGATTGGGATGAGTCATCAGCTTGCGAATGGGCTAAACGTTCAAGCGGCTCTTGATGAGTGCTCGTTAAATTTATCGCTTATAAGGATAGTCGTCGTGCCAGCCGATCTGCAGGTTTGGGGGACGACAAGACTATTCAACGACCGATAGAGGGCGCATTCCCACCGCTCGCTGGTATCAGCCGCAATGTCCGCTTCTGGGCGAAGACAAGGTTGCCTGAACGTCCTACTTGAGGCGCATAGCTGCCCCAATACGACACGTAGAGTTAAATGCCTTCGTGCTGACGGACAATCTGGCCGCCCCAATGGGTGATCGAGGCGAAACTGTGCACCAGCGCGAACAATGACGGCGGTGAACCGCGGCCGCCCAGGCGCCGCAACCGCCAGGCAGGCGAGCAGCAACGGCCCGGAGAATACCAGTTGCTCGGCGGCGATGGTGCGGGTCGCATCCTGCACCGCCATCATGACGGCGCCCGCCGAAGCGAGCATGGCGAGCAATCGGGCAGCAGGCACAGCATTCAATCCCCGAAGGCGTCAGTCGACATTCGAGAAGAGACATATGGCGCGGCGCGAGCGCTGGGGCTTACGACTGACGGAAGCGGCTCTCAATCCGAGGCGATGCCGTTCTTGATCCGTGTGAGGTGGCTTTCGCCTTCCTCCGGGCCGAAGCAGCTTTCGAAATCATTGCATTCCCGGCAACTGGGCGCGCTGCACAGCGAAAAACCTTCGGCCTCGCAGAGCTTGCGGTAAAAGTATCTCTTCCATTTCATGTTTTGGGTGTTGCCGGCCGCCAGCGTCGGAAAATGCGAGGCGAGCAGGCAGCCGAGGTCGCTTCGATTAAAAAGGCCAAGGTCCTGCCAGAGATGGTCATTGCGCATGGCACGCCGGGCGATGATCTTGGCGAAGCGGGCGCTCGCCGGGTCGCCCGGCCGGGCATGCTCCAGCAGCAGTCCGCGCAGAAGTTCTTCCTCCGGATCCGGCTCGGGCTCGCTCACCTCTTCCAAGGCAAACGCTTTGATAGGAATAGCAGGGAAACAGCGGGCCAGGATATCGCGCAGCTCGGCGCGCGAAAGGCCGGTTGCCTCCGTCACCGTCGCCTCGCCGGCCTCGATCTCCTCGAGCGCACGTGAAAGCACACAGGCAAGCACATGCTGGTCGAACCTCCTCTCCAGCTCGATGTGCGGCCATTGGCCGGTGCTGAGCCGGGCATAATGTTGGGCAAATATGGTGCGTTCTCCTGGTTTCGTCCTATCAAATCATGCAGAGACCCGGCCTGCCGCAACATGGGTCGGGCAGTCCTTCGGTATGGCACTCCGGGTCGCCTCGCGTCGAGTAGTTCGGCAATTCTCGTCTGGTCCATCGGCTCTGACGCAAATTCTGTGATTGGAAGAGGGGTTCGCGAACCCCTGCCCTGCCGTTTGCGCCTCACGGGGAACACTGGCGCCGGAAATGCCCCTGCAGAGTTGGACGTGAACCGTGCGGGACAGAGGTCGCGTGCTGAGTGCGGCCACATGGTTCAAGCCCGCCAGACTCTCGGTTGAATGAGTCCTCAAAGCGCGCAGCGGGTGAGTTCCAGCGCACGTTCAGGACAGGATCGCGCGCCCCGCGATGCAGGCAGTTCCTCCCCTTCCGCAACTTCAATGTCACCAGGCAGGATGTAGCCCTCGTCATCAAGCTTGAAGATGTCCGGCGCTTGCGCCGCGCATCGCGCGTGACCCTGGCATTTGGCCTTTTGGACGATGATGCGCATGGCGCTGCCTCCATTGTCTGTGCCCCGTGTCGGGGCGGGCCTAAGACCAGTCCAGGATCAAATTTTCGATCCCGAACACATGGCCGCCAGAAGTTATCGGAGCCGTACCCTGCTTAATCCTGAAAGCCGGGATGCGCGCCAACCACTCCTCCAGGCCAATGACAATCTCCCGCCGGGCAAGGTGTGAGCCAAGGCAACGGTGGGGACCATAGCCAAACGCTGCGTGGCGGTTGTCCTCCCGCTCCAAATCGATTGTGTTGGGGCATTCGAATTCCGCCGGGTCACGATTGGCAATCATCGTGGCGCAGGAAACATAGTCCCCCTTCCGGATCGGCGCGCCTTCGAAGTCGATATCTTTCGTAGCCACGCGGATCAACTGAATGGGCGGATAGGCCCGCAGCAATTCTTCGGTTGCGAGCAGGATGCGGTCCGGTTCGCTCCGCAGCAATTGCTGATCTTTGAGGTTGCGCGCGAGGTACGCCAAGTCAAAGCCTATAGCTGCTGCGACCGTGTCGAGCCCAGCGACGAAGACAAGCACGCCGATGCCGCGGACTTGGGTGTCCGTCAGCCGGCGGCCCTCGACCTGTGCCTGCACGATAAAGCTCATGAAATCGTCAACCGCCTCCTGGCGGCGCATGGCTGCAAGTTCGTCGATGAATGCCACGATCGTCCGGGCAGCCACAGGTCGTTCCTTATCGTCGCCGTGGAGCAGATCTTTCCCCCAGCCGACGAATGTATCGAGTCGGTCATCGGGCAACCCCAGAAAGCGAAGAAAGGTGCTCACCGCGAAAGGAAAGGCAAAATCCTTCATCACGTCGCAGCTTGTGCCCGACGCGGCGATCCTTTCGATCAGCTCGACCGCCCGTTCGCGGACAGCCGGTTCCAAAGCCAACACCCGCTTTGGCGAAAGCAGCGGATTGAGCAGTGAGCGAAAGACGCCATGGGCCGGTGGATCGAGCTCAAGCGGGATCGTCGGCCAGTTTTCACCCAGTATGGAGGAGAAGATGCTGCGATGGCTGGAAAAAGTCTCTGCGTCCTGCAGCACCTTCCGCTGGTCCGCGGCACGGGTGATGACCCAGGTACCCCGGCCATCTTGCGTGTTGTAGCGGGAGTAAAAGATCGGAGGCCCGTCATGTACGCAAGCGACAGCTGCGTGTGGATCCCCGTTGGGTGTTGGTGGCATCCCTGGCGATGTAAACAGGCTGAAGTCCCTCACCATTTCGGGCGGGACATGATCTGGAACGGGGTTGGTCGCCATTTTGTTTTCTCTACATTGGCGTTCATGGCTCGATTGAGATTGCACCGCTGTTCATAAAGTCGATTTCCAGCATGGGCACGTCTCTTGTCGGGCGCCTTCTAGATTCTGTCGCCTGATACAGCCCACCTGCACCAGCGCGGATGAGATCGGTTGCGAAGTCGATCAGAAGGGGCATCTCCGCCGCGCTGCGGTCATGAAGCAAAGCCGCCGCTTATCCCCGTTAGGGTTGAGAGGCTGGTCAATCACCTCTGAGCTCCGTGACGCACTGCTGATGCCCTGCTGATCAAATTGTCGAAGCAAGTCGCGTGCCGGATAGGCGTACCCATGGCGCTGCACCAAGCAATGCCAGCCTGCACTAGGCCCGCCGCTGATGATCACCTGTCCATCATTCTTAGGACAACGTCCGACAACCGACATCCGTGGTCGGTTTTGTCGAGTCCGCGACATCGGGCTGTTCGGCTTGGCTGCTGCTGCACAGCCTTCCGGTCGACGAGCGAGGAGATCGCTCGCACGGCCCGGATTGAGCAACGACGCGATCCAGCGCAAGGTTCGGGTGCGGTCCGACAAGACCCGGCCGCGCTTCCGCTTCGGTTCGGCGCTGATGGCATATGCGTTGTTGTAGCCGCTGCAAGGATTTCCGGTCAGACGAGCGATGCACTCGTGCGCAGCGATCCGGCCGGCGACGAGCCTGACTGTATCGATGCGGTCAATTCCGGCGTGCACACCTGACCGTGCGTATGCGCTAACACGGCAAGCTCTATCGCACATGGACCTATATTTCCTCGCGAGCCGCAGTCGGAACGTGGTGCCGAGTCCTATGGCGGCCGGTTCAATCCGAGGGCCTGTCGGCACTCTACACATCCCGGCCGGTCGGACCGGGAACGCGTGGCAGACTCTCGGCCAGAAACCGCCAGTCGCTGCGCTCGCGTTCGCCTTCCTTGCGCGTGCCGAAGAACTGGACGATCATCTTGCCGTCGGCGCCATAGGCTTCAACGGACGTGACGTGACCGTCCCTCGTCGGCTTGCGCACGGCCCAGACCTCGCGGATGTGATGAGTCCTAAGATGGAGATGGAAGTTCTCGTCGAGCACATTGATCCGCGGCCCGATCTGCTTCACCGACTTGATCGGGCCGGAATGGATCTGGATGCAACCACGATTGCCGACAAAGCACATGATCGGCATCTCGTCTTCGGCCGCCTGTTGGAACAGGGCGCCAACGGCATCATTGTCGAGCAGCCAGGCGTAATCCTCGTCGGCCATACGCATCGCCTGGCAGCGGCTGAGCTTCAGGGTCTTCAACATATGGTAGAACTGATGCACGTCGCTCAGCCGGCTCCAGTGCTCGCGTAGGTCGTCGACCGTGGCGGCTTGGTCTGGACTCACTGCATTATCGAGCGCCCCGCTCGCCTCGACCGATATGATCGGCTCCTGGTCGGAGGATACAAGCTCTGCCGCCAGATTCTGATAGGCGTGCAGGTTCGAGGCGGGCCTGAGATGTACTTTGTGCATCGCCTCGCCGGTGGCATCAAAGAATTGCAGGCTGCGGCGGATCTCGGCTCCCTCGCGCTTCTCGACGGCGAAGCCATACGCCCACGCTTTCGGGAAGATGCGCAGGTCGATCTCGTCGCCGAGCACCATGGCATGCGGGTTGCCGGTGACCACTTTGTCGTAGACGCCGATCTTTTGGTGCACGGCACTTTGGTTGCGGGTGACCGCCATTACCTCGCCGACCGCTTCGAGGCCGGTCAGCAGATCATCGACGCGCGGCTCGATGCGCACCGCGCCGTGACCACAATGCGCCGCGACCAATTCGGCTTCCGAAATGCCCAATCGAGCGGCGAGATCATGCTCCCGGATTTTCGGATTGTCTTCGCACGCCCGCCGGATTTCGTCCGGCGATGGTTTCTCGCGCTGGTCCATGTCTTACCCCTGCTTCCACCTACGTGTGAGGATCAGCTGCACTGCCGGGGAACCTTCAGCCGATAGGGCGCGCCGTAATGCTCGATCCTGATCTGCTGCTCGCCCAGGAAAAGAGTGTCGCTGGAGAGCGTGCGCACGTCGTCGCACCCGCCCGAAAACCGGGGGTGCTATCGGAGCGGCGAGACCCGAGTGACACGTGCAGGCACATGCCGATGGAATCTCATCGAGCCGGTCGGTGGCCACCGGGCGGTGGTGAGCGATTGTGGGTGTTGTCGCAATCGGCCAATCGGTCATTCGGATGCCACGGGCGGCGCTGCTTCGCCAAACAAAGCGTGTCTGACCCAGTCCTGACATGTTGCTCCCTTGCTTCGCCGCATCGATCGCGAGGGCACCCACGACACGATTGTGGATCGGCAGTCTCTTGCCGCCTCGCCAGTGGAGCTTCAAAAACTGTGCCAATTGCGCCGAAGCAAGCTCAGAAGGAGTCTTCTGTAATGGTCATTGGTTTAATGTGAGTTCAGCCAACAACTCAGGCCCAACATCCCGCGTGGCGGACCCGACAAACCCGACAGTACGTGTCGGTTGGCCGACACCTTCGCAGCAATGGACTCACAAGAACCACCGCAGTGTCAGAGATGCCGCGCTGTGTTGAAACATTTTTTCGCTTTGGCACGGTGCATGCAACCTGATGCGCAAGCACGTCCCGGACTGAGGAGAATGGAGCCATGATTACGCTCACCGACAACGCTGTTGCCGCCATCAAGACTGCTCTTTCCCGCGCCAGCGAGCCGGCGGAAGGCTTTCGCATCATGGTCCAGGCCGGCGGTTGCGCCGGCTTCAAATACTTAATGGGCCTGGAGAGCGTGTCGCGCGAGGGCGACGCGATCACCGAGACAGATGGGATCAAGCTGTTCGTGGACGCGGGCTCCCAACTGCATGTCGCCGGCATGACCGTCGACTTCCTCACCGGGCTCGAATCTTCCGGCTTTGTCTTCGATAACCCCAACGCGCGCGAGAAGTGCGGCTGCGGCAAGTCCTTCAGTTGATCGCCCGAAGCGCCTGTGCGGGTCCATGAAGCGATTGCCGCCGACGGACTCATTTGCGGCAGAGGAGGCTTATATGGCCGGCACAACAGATGTCCCTGTCCTCAAGAACAAAGCAAGGTCGAAGCCGATCTTGGGACCGGCAATCGCTTCAGGTAGGATGCAAAGAACGTCGCCTCCCGAAACAGTTCGGTTCCTAGTGGCACCCAAGCTGCTGGCGGCCAAATCGCGCCGCTGCGCCAAATTCGGCTTATCGATAACGTTGTCGTGTTCGGGCGTCCTTACCTGCGGGCTGACGGCGGCGACTGCGGACTCGTCCATGTCCACGCCGATCCGGTCTACGTCAAACTCTCGGGCGTCTGCGCCGGCCGCCAGTTCGGGCCCATCATCATCAACGGCATACGCCAGAGGCTCAATGAGGCGGTCGCGCGCTCGCGTCATTCCGGTCAACTGAGGATCGCACATGAAACCTGTCTACCTCGACAACAACGCAACCACACGGGCCGATCCTGAGGTCGTGCAAGCGATGTTGCCGTTCTTTAGGGATCAATTCGGCAACCCTTCGTCGGCGCACGCTCTTGGCGCCTCAGTCAGTGCGGCGGTGAGAAAGGCGCGGAGGCAGTTGCAAGCTCTGATCGGCGCGGAGTTCGACGATGAGATCACCTTCACCTCGGGTGGGACAGAAAGCGACAATGCAGCGCTTCTTTCGGCGCTCGAGGCGGCGCCCAACCGAACCGAGATCGTGACGTCCGCGGTCGAGCATCCGGCCGTGCTGACGCTCTGCGCGCATCTTGAGAAGACCCGCCGCGTCAAGGTGCACAGGATCCCGGTGGATTGCCGTGGCCGGCTCGACCTCGACGCCTATATGGCCGCCCTCACCCCACAGGTGGCAATCGTCTCGATAATGTGGGCGAACAATGAGACTGGTGTGATCTTCCCCGTGGCCAGGCTTGCCGAGTTGGCCAAGGAAGTGGGCGCCCTTTTCCATACCGATGCTGTGCAGGCGGTCGGCAAGCTTCCGATGCACCTGAAGTCGACCGCAATCGACATGCTGTCGCTCTCCGGCCACAAGCTGCATGGGCCGAAAGGGATCGGCGCGCTTTTCGTAAAACGTGGCGTCAATTTCCACTCGCTGATCAAGGGGGGCCACCAAGAACACAACCGGCGTGCTGGCACCGAGAATACGCCCGGCATAGTCGGGCTCGGCATGGCGGCCGAACTCGCCTTGAAATTCATGGACGACGAGACCACACGGGTAAAGTCGCTCCGCGACCGTTTAGAGGACGGGATTCTCCAGCGCATCCCAAGCACCTGTGTCACTGGAGATCCCCTGGAACGGTTGCCCAACACCGCAAACATCTCCTTCGAACATGTCGAAAGTGATGGAATTCCACTCCTCCTCAGCCGCGTGGGCATCGCGTGTTCCTCCGGCTCTGCCTGCACCTCCGGCTCTCTGGAACCGAGCCATGTCCTGAGCGCGATGAAAACGCCACACGCGGCAGTCCGCTTCTCCTTGGCGCGGGACAACGGCGAAGCGGACGTCGACCGGGTGCTCGAGGTCATGCCGGCAATCGTGGAGAAGCTGCGTGGCTTTCCCAGTTCTGGGCCGGGTAAGCGAAGCTCCGAAGACGTTCAATCCGGTCTATGCCTGAGCGGCAGCAGAACCGGCTACCGTTCATGACCCGTCATGTCTTTCTCAACGATACGACCTTGCGCGATGGCGAGCAGGCGCCCGGCGTCGCCTTTACCACGACGGAAAAGCAGGAGATCGCCGAGTCTCTTGCGGCGGCCGGCGTCACAGAGATCGAGATCGGCACGCCGGTCATGGGCGCCGACGAGATCGAAACAATTCGCGCCGTGGTCGCGCGGTGTCTCCCGGTTCGGCTCATGGCCTGGTGCCGGATGACGTCGCTGGATCTCGATGCAGCGATCGAGAGCGGCGTCCACGCCGTCAATCTATCGCTGCCTGCGTCGGACATCCAACTTGCCGCCAAGCTCGGCCTCGATAAGGCGGGAGCGCTCCAGGTCATCGAACATATGGTGAGGCGCGCAGCCGCCGCCGGCTTCTTCGTCGCGGTGGGCTGCGAGGATGCCTCGCGGGCCAATCGGGATCATCTCGCCCGCGTCATCGAGACGGCTGCACGCGCCGGCGCAAGCCGCGTCAGGCTAGCCGACACAGTCGGCGTTCTCGACCCGTTTTCGACCTTCGAACTTGTCGCCCAGCTTGTGGCGCAGTCTCCAATCGACCTTGAATTTCATGCGCACAACGATCTCGGACTTGCTGCCGCCAACACGCTGGCCGCGATCCGCGCAGGCGCGCGCCATGCGTCCGTCACCGTCCCTGGGGCTCGGCGAGCGTGCGGGCAATGCCGCGCTGGAAGAGGTGGCCGCCGCGATGGCGGTCTTCGACGGCGCGGATACCGGCATCGAGCTGACCGCATTGCCCGACCTCGCCGCCCAGGTGGCTTGGGCCGCCCGCCGGCAGACCGCGGCCATTAAGCCGGTCGTCGGCGCCGATGTTTTCACCCACGAATCCGGCATTCACGTCGCAGGGCTGCTGAAGGACTCGCGTACTTATCAAGGGCTCGATCCGGCTCTCGTGGGCCGCTGCCGGCGTATCGTCATCGGCAAGCATTCCGGCGCCACTGCGATTGCCCATGTGCTGAGCGAAAGCGGTCGCGATCTCGACCCGGATCTGGCAGCCGCGATGGTGGCCCGCGTCCGGCGCGAGGCGGCCGAGACCAAATCGACCGTCACTGCAACTCAACTGGTCGAGCTCTACGATGGAATGTGCAGCGAGGCATCCCTCGCGGAGCTGTGCGGGTCCAGGTCAGCCGTGCGCGAGCGCACCGACACCACAGTTTTCCGACCAGGGAGAATGCAATGAATTGTTCCGCTGACAGCCGCCCCATCGATGTCACCGACATCCTCGCACGACTGAAGCGCCTGTCGGCTGCGGAGGAGTTCTTCGCAGTCCTTGGCGTCTCCTATGATCCGAAGGTGCTGAATGTCTCGCGGCTCCATATCATGAAGCGCGTGGGCCAATACCTTGCCGAAGAAGATTTCTCCGGTCTGCCCGACCAGGTGATTGCCGCGCGGGTGCGCGCGACGCTCGAACGCGCTTACGAGGACTTCGCGGTTTCCTCGCCGCTCACCCATCGGGTCTTCAAGGTGCTCAAAGACCACGATCCGAACAAACCTGCCACGCCGGGCCGCACCTTTGTCCCGTTCGACTCCGTACTGAAGCGGTTCGGACAAGAATGACCGCGACACGGGTTGCGACGCGACAATGTCGAGAAGCCGACAAATCCAGTCATCACCAGGCGCCCTCAGAAGCAACCAAGCGAAGTTCTAGGAATAGGGGGCAGCGCAAAACAGTTGGCACGAATGATGCGCACCAAAGAGATAACCGCCAAGCCCGCATCCGGACAGGAGCCCCCAATGCACATCGTAATCTGCATCAAGCAGGTGCCGGACTCGGCACAGATAAGGGTCCATCCGGTGACGAACACGATCATGCGCCAGGGTGTTCCGACCATCATCAACCCTTACGACCTGTTCGCCCTCGAAGAAGCCCTCAGACTGCGCGACGCCTATGGTGGCGAAGTCACCGTGCTCACTATGGGTCCGCCCATGGCAGAGGACGCGCTGCGCAAGGCGCTCGGTTACGGCGCCGACCGAGCGGTGCTCTTGACCGACCGCTATTTTGCCGGCTCCGACACGCTGGCGACCTCGTTCGCCCTTTCCCAGGCAATCGCGAAGGTTGGCGAGACGTTCGGCACGCCAGACCTCGTCTTCACCGGCAAGCAGACGATCGATGGCGACACCGCCCAGGTCGGGCCCGGCATCGCCAAGCGCCTCGGACTCCTGCAACTGACCTATGTCGCGAAGATCGCCTCTATTGACCTTGCTGCACGCGAGATCAGGGTCGAGCGCCGCTCCGAAGGCGGCACACAGATGCTGAAGAGCAGGCTCCCTTGCCTCATCACCATGCTGGAAGGCACAAACGAGATCCGCCGGGGCTCGATCCAGGACGCCCTGTGCGCCGCGCGCAGCCAGGTTTTGAAATGGAGTGCGGCCGACGCCGGCATTGAGGATCTCACCAAATGCGGCCTGCGCGGTTCACCGACGGTCGTCAAGCGTGTTTTCGCGCCTCCTGCGCGGGCGGAAAAGGCGGCAAAAATCGACACCGCCGAGATGGCCTTGCGCGATGTCGCTGACGAACTCATCACGGCAATCTTCACCCGCCAGCCGGCATTGGAACATGAGCTCGCCTTCAACGGCGGCGCGTGAGAAGGCAAGGATCAGACGATGTCGAACGCGAACCGAGAAACCCCTCGCCCTGGCGCCGGCCGTGCCGGCATAAAGAAGGAGCTGCCCGCGCATTTCAAGGACTACCGGCACGTTTGGGTTTTCATCGAGCTCGAACGCGGCCAGGTCCATCCCGTATCATTCGAACTGCTCGGCGAAGGCCGCAAGTTAGCACACAAGCTTCAGGTCCAGCTTGCGGGCGTTGTGCTTGGACCGCCGGGAGAGGCCATCGGGAACGCCGTCGCTGAAGCGTTCGCTTATGGCGCCGACCTTGTCTATATCGTCGAGGCGCCGCTGCTCGCCGACTATCGGAACGAGCCATTCACCAAGGCGATGACGGATCTGGTCGATACCCACAAACCCGAGATCCTTCTTCTAGGTGCCACCACACTCGGCAGGGATCTTGCCGGCTCCGTGGCGACGACCTTGCAGACAGGGCTCACGGCCGACTGCACCGAACTCGATGTGGATACCGACGGTTCGCTCGCCGCCACCCGTCCGACTTTCGGCGGTTCCTTGTTGTGCACGATCTATACGCTCAATTTCCGCCCCCAGATGGCGACAGTGCGACCGAGGGTCATGCCCATGCCGCAGCGGGCGGACAAACCGGTCGGGCGTGTCATCCGGCACAAGCTCTCGGTAGCCGAGGACGAGATCGTTACCAAAATCCTCGGCTTCCTGCCGGATAGTCAGTCGGCAAAGGCAAATCTTGCCTATGCCGACGTCGTGGTTGCGGGAGGCCTCGGTCTAGGCGCGGCGGAGAACCTGCAGCTTGTGAAGAATCTCGCGCGAGCAATCGGCGCCGAGCACGGCTGTTCGCGCCCGTTGGTCCAGAAGAGCTGGATGCCAGCTGATCGGCAGATCGGCCAAACTGGCAAGACCATCCGGCCGAAGCTTTACATAGCGGCCGGGATTTCCGGCGCCGTCCAGCATCGGGTTGGCGTGGAGGGGGCGGATCTCATCGTGGCCATCAACACCGACCCGAACGCGCCGATTTTCGATTTCGCTCACCTCGGGATCGTCACCGACGCGATCCGCTTCCTGCCCGCACTGACGGAAGCCTTCACCCGGCGGCTGTCGCCCCACAGTCGCGACAAGCTTGCGAGCTAAGGGATGGACATGATTGAGGAACAATTCGACGCCATTGTTATTGGGGCCGGCATGTCCGGAAACGCAGCTGCTTACACCATGGCCAGCCACGGCCTGAAGGTGCTGCAGTTGGAGCGGGGTGAATATCCGGGCTCCAAGAATGTCCAGGGTGCCATCATGTACGCGAACATGCTGGAGAAGATCATCCCGGATTTCCGGGACGATGCGCCTCTCGAGCGGCATTTGGTTGAACAGCGGCTTTGGGTGATGGACGACACATCCCATACCGGGATTCACTATCGGTCGGACGACTTCAATGAGGCGAAGCCCAACCGCTACACGATCATCCGTGCCCAGTTCGATAAATGGTTTTCGCGTAAGGTGCGCGAGGCCGGCGCGACGGTTCTATGCGAGACGACCGTGACGGAACTCATCCGTGACGCCAAGGACAGGGTGATCGGCGTCCGCACAGACCGGGCCGGCGGAGCCATCTACGCGGACGTGGTCGTCCTCGCAGAAGGTGTATGCGGACTGCTTGGCACGCGGGCCGGCCTGCGCGAGATGCCGAAGCCGCAAACCGTGGCGCTCGCCGTCAAGGAAATGCATTTCCTGCCCGAAGAGGTCATTGAGCAGCGGTTCGCGCTCAAAGGCGATGAAGGCTGCGTGATCGAGGCGGTGGGCACGACCTCCCGCAGCATGGCCGGGCTCGGCTTCCTCTACACCAACAAGGAGTCGATCTCACTGGGCATTGGCTGCCTCGTCTCCGATTTCGCCGCGATGGTCGAGAGCCCTTACGTCCTCCTCGACGCCTTAAAAACCCATCCTTCGATCCGTCCGCTGATCGCCGGCTCGGAAGTGAAAGAATATTCCGCGCATCTCATTCCCGAAGGCGGCTACAAGGCTATTCCGCAGCTCTTTGGCGACGGTTGGGTCGTGGTCGGCGATGCCGCGCAACTGAACAACGCCATTCACCGCGAGGGTTCGAACCTCGCCATGACCTCCGGCCGCATCGCGGCTGAGGCAATCATCGAGGTCAAGAGCCGCAACGGTCCTATGACCAAACGGAATCTCGCCCTTTACAAAGCCATGCTGGACAAGTCCTTCGTGGTCAAGGACCTAAGGAAATACAAAGACATGCCGGCCTTGCTCCACACCAATTCCTGCAATTACTTCACGGCTTATCCGCGGTTGATGTCGCAAGCCGCGCAGAACTTCATGCGTGTCGACGGCACGCCGAAGATCGAGAAGGAAAAGGCGACCACGGCGGCCTTCATCAAGGCGCGCTCGCGCTGGGGGCTGGTCAGCGACGCGGTCCGCCTTGCATTGGCGTGGCGCTGAGGGGAGACGAAATGACGATCGCAGTGACGAAGTCACGTGTCGAGGACAAGCTTTACCAGAACCGCTACTTGGTGGATTCCGGCCGTCCGCATATCAAAGTGCGACCGCACGAGAGGCCAAGCGCGAACTTGCTCGCGCTGACCCACGTCTGCCCGGCGAAATGTTATGAGTTGAACGACAAAGGTCAAGTGGAGATCACTGCCGACGGCTGCATGGAGTGCGGCACCTGCCGGATTTTGTGCGAGACCAGTGGCGAGATCGAGTGGAACTATCCACGCGGCGGCTTCGGAGTCCTCTTCAAATTCGGATGAGGACGCACGCACCGTATCAACAGGGTCAATCTTGGTACACCTGAGGTCGCGACCAACGCCAAGTCTATCTTTGCTTGAATTGCCGCGCCACGAAGAGAAGCTCGTGAATACTGTGCTTTCAGAATTCAGACTCAGACACAAAAGGAGGAGCACTCTGGACGACAACCGCTGAGGTGTTTCCATGGCTCACGTACCGCAAGATCGGGTCGACGAGGTAGCACCTCGGGATACCCGCCCTGAACCGCCCATCAAAAGCATGCCCCAAGCAGATATCGCGCTCAGGGGACTCTACGAGATATCGAAGGTGCTGACCGCCCCCAGCGAGCTGGAGATTACGCTCGCCAATGTCGTGAACATCCTGCCTTCGTATCTGCAGATGCGTCACGGAGCAATCGTCGTCCTGGACGCTGAAGGAGAGCCGGAGATTGCCGCAACTGCCGGCAATACCGACGCACCTCAATCAGGCACTCGCCGCGTCATACCACAGGCCATAACAGATCAAATCGTCGCTACGGGGACGCCGCTCTTCATACCGGACGTCCGCAAGTCCCAACTATTTCAGGCTGACCTTCAAACATCTTCGAGCAGCGGCACCATCCCAATTGCCTTTATCGGTATCCCGCTAGAGGCTGATCATAAAATCCTTGGGACATTGTCGATCGACCGCGCCGGAGACGGCGCCACCGACTTTCGCGACGACGAGGACACATACTTCCTGACGATGGTCGCCAACCTTGTCGGCCGGACGATCCGTCTCCATCGCATCCTGAGTACAGATCGTCAGCGGTCTGTCCATGAGCAATGGAGACCGGAGAAATCGCCCAACGAGGGGAGGACCTACGACCCTGCCCGGCATGCGGAGGTCAAAATCGACGGGATCATCGGGGAAAGCCCCGCACTCAAGCAGGTGCTCGAAACCGTCTCGGTCGTAGCAGGGACCAATTCCACCGTGCTACTGCGGGGTGAAAGCGGCACCGGCAAGGAATTCTTTGCGCAAGCCATCCATAAGCTCTCACGTCGGAGGAAGAAGTCTTTCGTCAAATTGAACTGCGCCGCACTGTCTGAAAGCGTTCTGGAGTCAGAACTGTTTGGGCATGAAAAGGGCGCTTTCACGGGTGCTATCTCCCAGCGCGCCGGTCGTTTTGAATTGGCAAATGAGGGAACGCTGCTACTTGATGAAATCGGCGAGATTTCGCCGGCCTTTCAAGCCAAACTGTTGCGTGTCTTGCAGGAAGGCGAGTTGGAGCGAGTCGGCGGCACCAAAACGCTACAGGTCGACGTGCGCCTCATATGCGCCACCAACAAGGACCTCGAGACGGCCGTCATAAAAGGGGAGTTCCGGGCCGACCTTTATTACCGCATCAATGTGGTGCCAATTATCCTGCCTCCGCTCAGAGAGCGACCCGGCGATATTCCACGCCTTGCGAACGCCTTCCTCAACCGATTCAACAAGGAGAACGATCGCGCACTCGCCTTCGCGCCGTCGGCGCTTGACCTGATCTCGCAATGCTACTTCCCTGGTAACGTCCGCGAGCTGGAGAACTGCGTCCAAAGGACGGCCACACTTGCGCGTTCAAGGACGATCACGCCATCCGATTTCGCCTGTAAGAAGAGCCAGTGCCTTTCCTGGCTCCTCTGGAAGCGAGCCGACCGCTCGAATGGCGGCAATACCATCGACGATCTCGCACGGGTCAACGCAGTGCCGGTCGGATTGCGGCTGCCGGCCAGTCGCATCGGTGCCTCCGCAGGCAACGTATCTCCCCTTGCGGCCGGCGATCCAAACGATCCCGCTTGTCCCCCGCGTCTGACGGAACGCGACCGGCTGATCGACGCGATGGACAAGGCCGGTTGGGTTCAGGCCAGGGCGGCTCGTATCCTCGGCCTCACGCCGCGGCAAATCGGCTACGCGCTGCGCCGATATGGCATCGAGGTGAAGAAATTCTAGACGTCGTGATGACGTCAAACGTAAGTCCGGAGTAGTCTCCCTCACACCCTTCGCGCCCAAGGCTGGTAGCCTTCGCGACCCGATTTGCTTGTCCACTGTCGGAAGCCCGACAAAGATGTGTCGGAGCAATCCGACGGAATCCGACACGAAAGCCAATTCGTGAACCAAAACCGCTCTTTGAGCTGGCATAGCTCTTGCGGTTTGAACTGCGACATTCACCCAGCAACGGAGCCGTTCGATGTCCGCACCGGCAATTTCGCTTGAGAGCCTCAGCACGACATTCGGTGACCAGTTGCTTGCCACCGTGAAAGCCGGTGGCTGCGCGTCTTCGTCCTGCGGCTCGTCGATAAAGCCGGACGACACGGATCCGGCTATCTGGGAGAAGATCAAGGATCACCCCTGCTTTTCAGAAGAGGCGCATCACTATTTCGCGCGCATGCACGTCGCGGTCGCGCCCGGCTGCAATATCCAGTGCAACTACTGCAATCGCAAATATGACTGCGCCAACGAAAGCCGGCCTGGGGTGGTCTCCGAAAAGCTGACACCCGACCAGGCGCTACGCAAGGTGGTCGCGGTCGCCAACGAGGTGCCGCAACTCTCCGTGCTCGGCATCGCCGGACCGGGCGATGCCTGTTACGACTGGAAGAAGACGAAGGCAACGTTCGAACGAGTTGCCAGGGAAATCCCAGACATCAAGTTTTGCATCTCCACGAATGGGCTCGCGCTGCCGGACCATGTCGATGAGCTTGCCGACATGAATGTCGATCACGTGACGATCACCATCAACATGGTCGACCCTGAGGTCGGTGCAAAGATCTATCCTTGGATCTTTTACGACCATCGCCGCTACGTCGGCATCGAAGCCGCCCGGATCCTGCACGAGCGGCAGATGTTGGGTCTGGAGATGCTGACCGCGCGCGGCATCCTCACCAAAATCAATTCAGTGATGATCCCCGGCGTGAACGATGAGCATCTGATCAAGGTGAATAGATGGGTCAAGGAGCGAGGCGCGTTCCTGCACAACCTCATGCCGCTGATTTCGGACCCGGCGCACGGCACGCACTACGGACTGAGCGGGCAACGCGGCCCAAACGCAATGGAGCTGAAGGCTCTTCAGGATCGTGTCGAAGGCGGCGCCCAGTTGATGCGCCACTGCCGGCAGTGCCGGGCAGATGCCGTCGGCCTGCTCGGAGAGGATCGTGGCCAGGAATTCACAGTCGACCGGATTCCCGGCGAGGTCACCTACGATGCCAGCAATCGCAAGGCCTATCGGGAGCTGGTCGCGGAGGAGCGCCGTGATCACGTGGCGGCTAGGAGAGAAGCGATCGGATTGGTCAAGGCAGCGAGCCCCGGCAAGTCCCTTCTCTTCGCGGTGGCGACCAAGGGCGGCGGCCGCGTCAATGAACATTTCGGCCATGCGAAGGAATTCCAGGTTTATCAAGCCTCGCCGAGAGGGATCAGTTTTGTCGGGCATCGGAAGGTGGAGCAGTATTGCCTCGGCGGCTGGGGCGGAGAAGCCGCCCTCGATGGCGTCATCGCAGCGCTTGAAGGCATAGATATCGTGCTGTGCGCCAAGATCGGAAACTGCCCGCAGGATCAGCTCGCCGACGCTGGAATCCAAGCCACCGACGCATATGCCCACGACTATATCGAGACCGCAATCAGCGCGATTTACGCGGCCGCGTCTGGGACCCCCGCACTCGCGGCGACGGCCTGAGCGCGTCTCATCCATTCGGACCAGGAGTTAAAATGGCTTTCAAGATCATCGCATCCCAATGCACCCAATGCGGCGCCTGCGAATTCGAGTGTCCCTCCGGCGCGATCAAGTTCAAAGGCGAGAGCTATGTGATCGAGCCGCAAAAGTGCACCGAATGCGAGGGCGTCTTCGATGCGCAGCAATGTGCCTCGGTATGCCCGGTGCCGAAGACCTGCGTTCCTGCGTGACGGACATTCGGCCGCCGACATGGTCGGGGATGCCTTCGCAGGACGCCTGGAACGCCTTTGTTCACAATCTGCAGCCTCAAGGGAAATCAGGGAACGGACATGTCGCTCGGACGCGAAGAGGAGGTCGAAATCCGCAGGCCTCCACGATTCATGCCGGGAGAGCGGGTACGTGCCACTCGCCACATAAAGAATGACGGCACCTATCCTGGCAGGGAGATCGGCGAAAATCTCGTGCGGAAGGGCGACGAGGGATATGTGCGCGACATTGGCACCTTTCTCCAGCAGTTCTTCATCTATGCGGTCGAATGGATCGACGGTGGCACAGTCGTCGGCATGCGAGCGCGTGAACTGATGAGCCTCGACAAAGCCGAGGTGCCCTGCAGTGCTGATAGCAATACCAATGAAGGGACGGCCAGATGAAAGTCATGATCCGCAGGACCGATGCTGGCTTGTCGGCGTATGTCCCGAAGAAGGACCTCGAAGAGCCGATCATCAAGCTCGAGAAGGAAGAGTTGTGGGGCGGAACTGTGACGCTCAGGAACGGGTGGCGGCTCCTCCTACCCGATCTCCCACGGGATACGCGTCTGCCGATCACCGTCGAGGCAAGGAAGGTTTCCGAAGAGGACTGATGCTGCCCGTTCATAAGGTGCGTCGCGAGGAAACGAGCATGAACACAATCCTGACATCGGGCCACCTGGTCATCGTGCGGGACAGTTTTGCCGAAAAGCTGCTTGACCTTGCGAAGGAAGCGCTCGCCTCCGATGAGGTGATCCCCTATCTCGGTCCGGGTCTTCTTGGGTTCAACTGTGCGGAACCGCCTGTGCCGCATACGCCCGAGGTCGTTGCCGCGGCACTCAATGCACGGGCGCCAGCCCCTTCCAGGATCCGCACCAATATGTGGTCGGTTGCGCAGTTCATCGAACAGCGCCGGCATCGCCGAACGCTTCAAGCTTGGATGACCGACATATTCGCAGCGCCGGTGGCGCCGACCCTCCTCCACGCCTGGCTCGCAAGGCTGCCGCTCTCCCTCATCGTCGACAGCTGGTACGACGGCGCGATGCGCACGGCTCTCGTAGAGACCGGCCGAACGGACGTCGTTGAGATACAAGGCGTCACGCGGGCGAACGAAATCGGTAAAATTTGGACGAAAACCTACGATTTGTCCGGGAGGGAACTCGACCCCCGATCGGGGGCAAAGACGGTTCTCTATACACCTCACGGGAGTATTAGGCCGGCGCAAAACTTTCTCGTCGCAGATTCCGACTATGTCGAAGTCCTGACCGAAATCGATATCCAGACACCGATCCCAGACGTGGTGAAGGAACGGCGCATCACCCGCGGATTTTTCTTCGTTGGCTGCCGCTTCAACGATCAGATGCTGCGCACCTACGCCAGGCAGATCATGAAGCGCTCCCGAGGTCCACATTGCGCGGTAATGGACGCGGAAACGCTGACCAGAAACGAAGCGCGTTTCCTTGCGGCAAGCGGAATCACGGTGATCGACATGCCAGTAAGTGAAGCCGCGGCTCGGCTTATAGGAACGGGCACTGCTGCAGGTGGTGGACAGGATTAACAATGGCGGGCCCCTTTGATGATTGGTCCTTCGGCTTGCCTCGAAGGCGCAAAATGCAGTCGGGAATACACCCGTGAGCAGTGATGCTATCGGCAGCGCAACGAACGCTCTGAATTCGTTGACCCATGTGGAAGCGGCGCGCTGGGGCCGGGATTTGAGTACGCTGTTGCGCATCACGCGTATGAATTTGCGGCATCCCTGGCAGGTCGCCTTCGCTATGGGCTCGACGGTCCTGGCGGCAATCCTCCAGTTGCTCATTCCCCAGCTTCTCGGCCGGGCCGTCGACCTGACCCAGACAGCCATCGGGGGCGGTGTCGCGGGGACCGCGGCAGGACAAGCGCTCTGGATCCCGGCTCTCCTGCTGCTCGCCGTCAGCGCGCTACGCGGCCTTTTCACGATGGCGCAGAACTATTTTGCCGAAGCCGTCGGGCATCATGTCGCGTACGAACTGCGGCTCGCCTACTACGACAAGATCCAGCGTCTCAGCTTTTCCTTTCACGACCGGGTCCATTCAGGCGATCTGATCACCATCGGAATGCTCGATCTCCAAGGCGTGCGGATGTATTTTTCCACCGCGCTCGTTCGCGTGCTCCTGCTCAGCATGCTGATCGGGATCGGCGCCTACATGATGATCTCGACCGATCCCATGCTCGGCCTGATCGCGCTGAGCTTCGTGCCTTTTGTCGCCTGGCGCTCATCGGCCACACAGCTTAGGCTGCGCGCCACCTGGCTCGACCTGCATGAGCGGCTTTCGGTACTAAGCCGCGTGATGGAGGAAAATCTCGCAGGCATCCGCGTGGTCCGCGCTTTTGCGGCTCAAGCCTATGAGATGCTAAAGTTCGACGGCGCTTCCAAGAACGCGCTCGACCTCGCCCACGACCGAGTTGACATCTACGTGCCCAGCACGTCGGCGATGACCTTGTCCTTCTTTTTCGCAATGGGATTGGTGCTCTGGATCGGTGGCAGCAGGCTCGTCGCTGGCGAGATCAGCGTCGGAACGGTGGCGACCTTCCTGACCTTCATGACAATCCTGCAAATGCCAGTCCGCCAGATCGGCCTCATGGTCAATGCCTTTGCCCGCGCTTCTAGCTGCGGTTCGCGGCTTTTCGGTCTCCTCGACCAGGAGATCACAATCAGGGATGCTCTCGAGGCCAGACCGCTCGAGATAAGCGACGGCACTCTGCGCTTCCACAATGTCTCGTTTGCGTACCCCAGCGCCGAAAACCGCGCCATTCTGAAGAACCTCAGCTTTGAGGCCCGTAGAGGCCAGACGATCGCGATCGTCGGTCCGCCGGGTTCGGGCAAATCGACGATGGCTCATCTGGTCCCCCGCTTTTACGACGTGACCGGTGGCGCCATCACGCTGGACGGCCAGGACATACGTAATGTCACCCTCGCGACGCTTCGCAAGGCGGTCGCCGTCGTACAGCAGGATGCATTCCTATTCACCACCACGATCGAGAACAACATCGCTTATGGCGATCCCTGGGCGAAGAGACAGCGAATAGAACGCGCTGGCGAATTCGCCCAGCTCCACAACTACATCCTCGGGCTCCCAGCAGGCTACGAGACGGTCGTGGGCGAACGCGGCGTCTCTCTCTCTGGCGGCCAGCGCCAGCGTCTCACGATTGCTCGCACCATGATGCTGCGCCCCTCCGTCGTCGTTTTCGACGACTCAACGGCGGCGATCGATGCCGGCACCGAGCAGCGCATCCGCGCGGCGATGCGGCGCTTCGCCAAGGATCGGGTGACGATCATCATCGCGCACCGGCTGAGTGCGCTTATGCACGCCGATCAGATCCTTTTTGTCGATAACGGCGAAATCGTAGAACGCGGCACGCATCAAGAGCTTTTGGCGAAGCGGGGACGCTACAGGGCCCTTTACGATCTCCAGACGCGCCCGGGTGATGACATCATGACCCAGTATGGGGGCGCCCGCTGATGGCGCAGGGCCGCGCCGGCGAACTCGAAGCCGAACGTGACGACGGCAGACGCCCTCCGCGCGCCGTTGTCGGCTCGCACCGCATCGAGGAGGAGATGTTCGGCCGGCTTTCGACAAGAGCATCCTCCGGCGCATCTGGACCTTCGTCCGTCCCTATCGGGCCAGGGTAGTCATCACGATTGCAGCAATGCTGATCTTCACCGGGACGCAGCTTCTCATCCCGTTGATCATCCGCTACGCGATCGACCAGGGCATGAACCCGGCAAGGACCGATCGCTCAGCCCAGCTTGCGGCCGTCGGCGCGTTCGTTTTGGCGATTTTGGTCAATTTCGCTGCCGGCTACATGCAGGAAACCGTGGTTGGGAAAGTGGCCGAAACTGTCCTGTTCGACATCCGCCGCGCCATGTTTGGCCATCTGCAGAAGGTGTCGCTCTCCTTCATGGACAAGACCGAGGTCGGACGCCTCATGTCGCGCCTGCAAGGCGACGTCAACTCCATACAGGAATTCCTCGAAACCTCGGTATATTCCGTAGGCGATGTTGCGCTTCTCTTCGGCATCGTTTTCGTAATGCTGTGGCTCGACTTCCGCCTCGGCCTCCTGACGCTCTCGGTTCTGCCGGTCCTGGTGATCGTCCGCATTGTCTGGCTGCCGCGTGCCCGCGCCGCCTTCATGGCTGCACACGAGACTAATTCCGTCGTCAACGGCGCGCTGGCCGAAGCCATTCACGGCGTGCGCACCGTCCAGTCCATGGACCGCCAGCAGGTGAATTTCATCCTTTTTGACGACAAGGCCCATGCCAACCTCAGCACCCACCTGATCGCTGCCAAATATGCACTGGTCATGGTGCCTATCGTCGATGGCCTCACCGGCCTCGCCATGGCCGCCGTTATTGTGGTCGGCGGCTCGATGGTCATGAATGGCCGCATAGATGTGGGCGTATTGGTTGCCTACCTATTTTACATCCAGCGCTTCTTTGACCCGATCCGCTCACTCACCCTGCAATATTCGGTCATGCAGCGCGCCATGGCCTCAGGCAAGCGCCTGACCGATGTGCTCGACGTCAAGATCGATGTTCAGGACAAACCCAATGCCGAGGTGCTTTCGCCCGAAATGGACGGCTCGGTCGAGTTCAGGGACGTCACCTTCGGCTACAATCCGAACCGTTCGGTGCTGAAAAATGTTTCCTTCCGGGTCAATCCCGGCGAGACGGTCGCACTGGTCGGGCCGAGCGGTTCTGGCAAATCGAGTGCGATGGCCCTGGTCCACCGCTTCTATGATGTTCAGCAGGGCCAAGTGCTGGTCGGCGGATATGATGTGCGCGATCTCACCCAGGAATCGCTCGGCCGCCAGGTCGCCATGGTGCTGCAGGAGCCATTCCTGTTCACCGGGACGGTCTTCGAGAACATTCGATACCACAAGACAGAGGCCACGCGAGACAAGGTGATGGAGGCGGCCAAGGCGGTCGGCGCCCACGACTTCATCATGAGCCTCGCCGATGGGTATGAGACCCAACTTGGCGAACGCGGCGATAACTTATCTCTCGGCCAGCGCCAGCTCATCAGTTTCGCTCGCGCCCTCGTCGCCGACGCCAAGATCCTCGTGCTCGACGAAGCTACCGCCAACGTCGACAGCTACACGGAAATGCAGATTCAGAAGGCTCTGATAAAGCTGCTTGAAGGCCGTACTGGCCTCGTGATCGCCCACCGTCTTGCCACGATCCGGGGTGCCGACCGCATCATCGTGCTTCAGAATGGCCAAGTTATTGCGACTGGCAACCACGATCAGCTAATAGCCACAGGGGGCCTATTCCAAACTCTACAATCTGAACTACGCCTCCTTCGACGATATTCCCGAACACGATACGACCGTACAAGCCGGCTCCCAGACCTGACGTCTTGTCGGCCTTGTGGTACTGGCATTGACTTCGGGCGTGCCGGCGGACACTCAGGCCGCCGCAGACGAGGAAGCAGGCAGCATTCATGCAAAGTACTCGCGCAGATCGTGAAGACCGGCTGCTCCAGCATCGTTATCGGACCGCGGTGCACCCCGCGACATCGGGCGAACTCGCTCCAGGTGGTGTCGCTCGGCGTAGCAAAGCCGCTCGCGAGCGCGCCCTCAACAGCGCCGTAGCGAGTGACGGCTTTGCTATCGCCGAGCCGCTGATGAAGCTGGATCTGGGCGCCGCACCGGCGCCGCCCCGGGCGAGAAGAACCTCTGCGGCGGGCTATGGGCAACGAGTAGCGCGAGCGCGACGAGCAGACGCGTGCCGGTATCGTGACGCGCTCGGCCATCATCTCCTTAGGATCGCACAGGTTCACACGATGGCCCAGACGCCAGCCAACGCACAAACCTGGTAATCTGTGCCGCCGGCTCGTCGTCAGTTTGGCCTCACGCCCGATTGCCCGCCCCCATCACGTGCACGCTCGAGCACGTGGATGTGAGCGAGCGCTGTTACTACGAGTTTAACCTTCAGATCTGACCGCGAATTTCATGGTCAGACAAATCGAGCCATGATTTCGGATTGAATGGTCGTCGCGGTGTACAGGGAAGCATCTAGCGGCAGATTTCCAAATGCCAGTTGACAAAGCAGGTAGTTGGCACCTGCCTCTTCCAACTGATCTAACAGAGCTTTTCGCACAGATTCTGCTGATCCTACCACGCACAATTCACGCTCTACTGCCTCATCGAAGGTCAGCGGCAGGTTTGGTGGAGTCGGGATGGCATTAAGGTCGTAAAGGAATTGGAAGCTCTTGAGCCATCGTTCGTAAGCAGGTGCCGCGATCGAATACGCGTCTGTTTCAGAACGCCCAATCACCACCATTCGGAGCAATCCAATAAATAGCGCTCGATCGCCGGTGTCAGTGTTGTCCTCTCGATAGGCGCGGAAGGCATCTGTAGTTTTGCGAACAGAAGAGGAAGGCCCTACACACGCGATGTTTGCTCCATTCGCAGCCGCCCAGGCTGCCGACTCGGGTCGATTGGCGGCGACCCATGTCGGCGGATGTGGACGCTGATGAGGTCTTAGCGTCAAAGGAACGTCATTGAGCTCAAAATGGCGGCCTTGATAGCACAGCGTGCCAACCTTCATGGCATTAACAAGTATTTCAACAAGAATTTCGCTGGCTTCCGCATAGCGGCCCGGCACCGCGTCCGCACCAATCCCGAAGTAACCCAATTCGATCGGGAGAGCACCGCGCCCTATGCCCAGTTCGAGCCTGCCACCGCTCAACTGGTCCAGCATACAGATCTCTTCGAACGCACGCAGCGGATGATAAAGCGCAAGCAGCATCACCAAAGGTCCGAGACGCAGGCGCCGGGTGCGCTGGGCGACGCTCGATAAGAACAGATTCGGCGATGGACCTCTCCCATGGGGGGTACAGTGGTGCTCTGCGAGATGATAGGCATAGAACCCTAGCTGATCGCACGCCTCTGCTAATATCAGGCGATCTTCATACTGCCGGCCGATATCGCGGCCGTCCTCGTCCAGATGATCGAAGATGCCGAAGGCTAGGTTTGAAGGAAAGACGTTTGTCACTCGATATTATCCCCGATTTTAAACAAAAATGTTGTCATGCTTGGGTGACCAAGCAAGTCTAAAGATAGCAATGTGTGATATCGGATTAGCGTCAGCGTACCGAACGAGCAGAGCCTGACGCTCCCCTGCCCGTGGTGCTTGGTATGTTTAAGCTTCCAACTATATCGCGAGCGGCAGCAAGAAATGCATCCAATTGCTCTTTTGTGCCGATGCTGACGCGGATGCAATGTTCCAAACCACTGTCCGGAAAGTAGGCAACGAGTATCTTTTGCCTCTCCAAGGCTGCTTGCCACCATGAGCCGTCCTGTCCCGCTGGCACACGGGCTAGCAAGAAATTTGCGTGGGAGGGCGTTACGGAAAATCCAAGTTGCGACAGTGCGGCTGTCACTCGCTGTCGTTCATGTCTGATGTGCTTGTGGTTCTCTGCGTAGGCGCCGCGATGCGCAAGCACGCTGATACCAACCGCATGCCCGATCACGTTCATGTTGAAGACATTCTGGATGTTGCGCAGCCTGCCAATAATCTCAGGGTGACCGAAACCGAAACCGACGCGAATGCCGGCGGCGGCATAGCTCTTCGAAAATGTTCTCAAGATCAGAAGGTTCGAATAACGGTTGATGAGGCGCAGCCCGTGATCGGGTGCAAAGTCGACGTAGGCCTCATCAAGGACGACCAGGCGATCCGATTGTGCCACGAGGCGTTCGATATTGCTTATCGAGAGGAATGTTCCGGTCGGATTGTTTGGATTGGCCACCAGAATGAACTTGGCGTCTTTTGCCGGACCGGAAAGCAATTGCTCCATTGGCAGCGAATGAGTTTGACATCCGATCTCGAGAAACTCAGCACCATGCAACATGGCAAGTTTGCGGTTGAACGAAAACCCTGGCGATATCATCGCCACCTTGTCGCCAGGGGCGAGGAAAGCTCTGTAGATGAGTCCGAGCAGTTCAGACGACCCGTTGCCTGCGATGACCTGATCCGTGGATACGCCATAGGTATTGGACGCTGCTTCCCTCAAGCTGATGTTATCGTCGTCCGGATACAGATACTGGCGATTGAGGGCCGCCACTGCACTTTGCATTATGATTGGCGGCAACGGAAACGGGTTCTCATTCGTATTCAGCTTGACAAAACTTCTGTCCGGCGCTGGTCCGTTGGACGGCAGAGCATCTAACTGTCGCGTCCCTTGCGGAAGAGACGAAAGCACAGCTTGCAGTTTTGCATCGGACATATTTTATCTCCGTTTCAGTCGCACAGGGCATCCGTATGAGCTCGCAACGAGAGCAACATGGCGGACGGATTGACGATGGCAGCGTCGCCTTTCACTAGATGGTCGCAACGCCGGCTGCCACGACGGGAATTCGGCCAGGCTGTCCTCGGTCGGATCGACTTGACGCGGACGCGGATCTGCATCCCTGCGCGGGCCAAGCCGCTAAGCGGTCTCAGCTAATCCGCCTGAGTCATGCTTTCACAGACGCTTGACCTCGATGCCGTATTTCCTCAGCACGTAGCCAATCTGGCGCGGGGTCAGTCCAAGCAGGCGCGCCGCCTTTGCCTGCACCCAGCCACATCTTTCCATGGCAGCAATGACGCGCTCGGCGTCGGTGGTCCTCGCGCCCAATGAGTGGGTTGCTCCGGCAGGCGGGACTGTGGTGGCGGCCGAACGAGCGGCCGCATCCGGCGGCGTGGCCGGATTCACTGCCTCTGGGAGGATCGGCGCTGGTTGCAGCGCGGCCTTGCCCGATCTGCTCTTCCGCAGCGCCTCGGCAAAGCATTGGTCGTGGGAGCACGCAAAGTCGTTTCTCCCGATTGATCGTCCCTCCGCCAGGATCGCTGTCCGGTGCACGCAATTTTCAAGCTCGCGAATGTTGCCGGGAAATTCACATTTCATCAGTACTTCAATCGCACGCGCATCGAAGGTCAGCGTACGGCCGTTCTCATCGTTGAAATTCTTGAGAAACTCAGCTGCGAGGAGCGGAATATCGCTGCGCCTTTGGCGTAATGCCGGCACCAGCAAGGGAACCACGTTGATGCGATAATATAGGTCGGCGCGGAACTCATTCCTTGCAACCGCCTCTTCAAGGTTCCTGTTCGTGGCGGCAATCACGCGAACGTCGACCTTGATGGTCTGGTTGCTGCCGACGCGCTCAAACTCCTGCTCCTGCAGCACGCGCAGTAGCTTTGCCTGGAAGGAGGCCGAGATCTCGCCGATCTCATCCAGAAACAACGTCCCCTTGTCGGCGAGCTCAAAGCGACCCTTGCGGGAATTGAACGCGCTTGTGAAGGCACCCTTCTCATGACCGAACAATTCGGATTCCAGGACTGTCTCTGGCAGGGCTGCACAATTGAGTTTGATGAAGGGCCGCTTGGCGCGCGGCGACAACTCGTGAATTGCCTTGGCGACCAGCTCCTTCCCGGTACCGGATTCGCCTCGCAACAGAACCGTGGTCTTTGCCTTAGCTACCACTGCGATCTTCTCGAGCAGCGCGCTTAGCGCCGGACTATCGCCAATCATCCCCTTGACGTGAACCTTCTTGCGCTGCGGTGCAGGGTGCTTGACATCAGAGAATTGCGTTTGCAGCCGATCTTCCACCTCTGTCGGTCGTTCGCGGTCGCCCGCGGAGAAGCGGTGCAACTTGACTGTCTGTCCCACCATGTTGGCGATCATCGTGAGCAGCCGGACATCATAATCGAGCCGATACGTTGACCTGCTGTCCAAGGCGCGGTCGATAGTCAGCGTGCCTACGGCGTTCCCATCAACACGAATGGGAACGCCGATGAAGGACACGGTGTCGGAGGCCCCAAGCACCTCTATGTCAGCGGCAGTGAAGGCCGAATGCACCGCTATGTTCTCGGCGACGAGCGGCGTGTCCGTCGTCACAATCAGATCGATTGCCTTGCGCGGCAGGCGCATCCGGGAGCGCTCATCGCTGTTCTCGTCGCAGCCGGTGACTACGGTGATGTCCAGTACGCCCTCAGCGTCGAAGAGAGCGATGATGCCGTGCCGCATCTGCACAAACGAGGGCAGGAGATCGACGACCTTGGCCAACGTGACTTCGAGCCGGGCGGGGTCGGTGAGTACTTTCGATATTTCGAAGATGCCGGTAAGCGCGTGCTCGTGCGATGGCACAAAAGGGACCGCGGTGTTCATCTCGGACTTTGGGTAAGCCCTTTTCGCATCCGGAAGCGAAATGCGGCACTCGCTGGCATTTTGTTCTGATTTGGGAATGTTGTGGTGCATATGATCCTCGATCTCGCGCCATGAAATGCATGCCGGCGGCATGTGCGCCCGCGACGTCGCGGGCAAGCGCGAAAATGCTCTGACGTGAACTCGTCCCACCGCCGTGTGGTCGAGTGCAAAGCGGGTCGACCCCTGACGCATCGCTTGGCTCTCCCTCCACGAAGCTTGGCCACGTTCTCGGCTTGCACGGGGGCAACCACACGTTGATTTTCAAAAGACTGGAGCGAGGCGGGATAGTCAATCGAGCTTTCTTTCATTCGTGAAAGGAAACCTCGCGGCCTATGATAGAATTCATCAGTTCTAATTTTGTCGGCGATGTTGAACGACAGAAATACGGCGCCGGCGATGCGGTGCCCGAGCGGCTGACCGCGCCGAGTTGCCGGGCCGTGCCAGTCACCAGCGCCTGCGAACCAGGGGCGGGAGCGATAATCACTGCCGACGACACTGGTCGGTCGCGGCAACCGCCATTTCCTCGATATTGATGACGCAGATAAGGCGGCGGCGTCGCGTGTGAAGGCGCGAAGGTGGCGGTCGAGCGCGGCTTTCTCCGCGGTGCTCGGAACTTCTGAACCGCATCGTGGCGGTCAGCACCAGCGGCGTCAATCCCTACGTCTCGACGTCGCTTTCAAGCTGTCGCTGCAGCGGGAGCGCGGCAAAGAACACGGCAATTCTGCGCCCTGGTGCCAGCGATGCGGCCCTTCCCAAAGTCGGCAAACCGAGGAGCCCGCCACGATGTGCAGCAAAACCGCAAGCCAGAGAGATCGACCGGCAATCTGCCGGAGAACATCAAGCGCGTGCTGGACGGCGGCCTTGTCATTCCCGTCTTGTGCCACCGCATTCATCCCATCATAGGCGAGCCCAACGTCAGTTCAGGTCATGCGGATCCATTTGGCATGGGTATTGCGGCGGCGTTGGTGCAGCGTTCGACCGGAGCGCCGCGATAGGGAGAAGCCCGGGAGAAGTCACGCCACCTCGATTCGGTCAGGGAGAGAGAAACAGTGTCAGCTGCACAAGTCCGCGGCGCGAGTCCCGCGCCCCGCAAACCCTTCTATGCCAAGCTTTACGCGCAGGTGCTTGCCGCCATCGCCCTCGGCATCGCAATTGGCTATTTCTATCCGGGGACCGGCGAGAGCCTGAAGCCGCTGGGTGATGCCTTCATCAAGCTGGTCAAGATGATCATCGCGCCTGTCATCTTCCTGACAATTGCGACCGGCATTGCCGGCATGAACGATCTTCACAAGGTCGGCCGGGTCGCCGGCAAGGCAATGGTCTATTTCCTCACCTTCTCGACGCTGGCGCTGATCGTCGGCCTCATCGTCGCCAATGTCGTCCAGCCTGGCGCCGGCCTCAACATCGATCCGGCCTCGCTCGATGTCCAGGCCGTGAATACCTATGCCGCAAAGGCCCACGAGCAGTCGGTCACCGGCTTCCTGATGAACATCATCCCGCCAACGATTGTCGGTGCCTTCGCGGAAGGCGACATCCTGCAGGTGCTGTTCTTCTCGGTTCTGTTCGGCATGGCGCTCGCGATGGCCGGAGAGACGGGCAAGCCTGTCGTTTCCTTCCTTCAGGCGCTCATCGCGCCTGTCTTCAAGCTCGTCGGCATTCTGATGAAAGCCGCGCCGATCGGCGCTTTCGGCGCAATGGCCTTCACCATCGGTAGATATGGCATCGGTTCGGTCGTCAACCTCGCGATGCTGGTCGCGACGTTCTATTTCACCGCCTTCCTCTTCGTGTTCGGGGTTCTCGGCGCGGTCTGCCGCTACAACGGCTTTTCGATCTGTTCTCTCATTCGCTACATCAAGGAAGAGCTGCTGCTTGTCCTCGCAACGTCCTCCTCGGAGGCCGCGCTCCCCTCGCTCATGCAGAAGATGGAGAAGGCGGGCGCCAGGCGTTCGGTTGTGGGTCTCGTCATCCCGGCCGGATATTCGTTCAATCTGGACGGCACGAATATCTACATGACCCTGGCGGCCCTCTTCATCGCGCAGGCGACGAACACCGATCTGTCAATCGGCGATCAGGTGCTGCTGCTGCTCGTTGCGATGCTTTCCTCCAAGGGCGCTGCAGGTGTGACAGGTGCGGGCTTCATCACCCTGGCTGCTACGCTCGCCGTAGTTCCGAGTGTTCCCGTTGCTGGGATGGCCCTGATACTCGGCATCGACCGCTTCATGTCCGAATGCCGGGCGTTGACGAATTGCGTTGGTAACGCAGTGGCATCCCTCGTCGTCGCCCGCTGGGAAGGAGAATTGGACCAAGCGCAGATGAAAGCCGCCTTCTGCGGTCATCAGCTTGCCGAGGCATCAAACCGGCTATCCTCCGCCGAGTAAGGGCGACGCACCGCGACCGGTTTCGCCAAGCTGGTCACATGACCTGAACGATCGACTCGCAGGCTCTAAACGGCGCCTCACGGACCATGTATCAGAAGCGCTAAATGTGTGAGTGCAAATCATCGCCGCCCTAAGCGAATGAACCTTCCGTTATACCCGGCCGGTCTACGTCTGGAGTAGTCCAATACGCTGTCGATCATTCAGTATGCGGGCGTCTTCACTTTGCCCACCCGAAAGCATTGTCGAATCGCGCTAGGTGACAGAGAGCCAGCCTGCGTCAAAAACCAATCAGAATAGGACCCATGACCAAGCGCCCCACAATTACCGATCTCGCCCGCGAAGCCCGAGTCAGCGTAGCAACGGTCGATCGGGTTCTGAACGCCCGCCATCCGGTGCGCGAGGAGACCGCGCGGCGGGTCCACGACGCCGCCCACGCGATCGGCTATCATGCTGCCGGGCTCATCAAGCAGCGCTTACGGCGAGACCTACCGTGCTACCGTCTGGGCTTCATCTTGAGAAAACCGGCCCAGCATTTCTACCAAGACTTTGCGCGCGAGGTCAAAGCGTCGGTCAATTTGGCCCAGTCCTTCCACGGCATTCCGCTCATCCAATTCGCCCCGTCACATATGCCGAGCGACCTAATCGCACCGCTCAAGGATTTGGGCGCACGCTGCCATGCGATCGCGATGGTGGCACCGGACCACCCAAAAATTACAGCAGCGGTTGAGGACCTCAAGGCCAAAGGCATTCCGGTTTTCTCGCTGCTTTCCGACTTCGCCGCCGGCGTGCGACAGGGCTATATCGGCCTCAACAACCGCAAGGTGGGGCGCACGGCCGCTTGGATGGTGTCCAAGGTCGCAAAACGGCCCGGCAAGGTGGCGGTGTTTGTCGGTAGCCATCGTTTCCAGGGGCACGAGCTCCGTGACGTCGGCTTTCGCTCCTATTGCCGTGAGAACGCGCCGACGTTCGAGGTGCTCGATCCGCTTGTGAACCTGGAGAAACGGCAGGTCACCTACGAGGCAACGCTTGATCTCATGCAGCGGGAACCCGAGCTCGTCGGCTTCTATGTCGCCGGGGGCGGCATGGAGGGCGCCATCTCCGCGGTCCGGGAAGAGGGTAAAAGTCGCGATCTCGTCGCGATCGTGAATGAAATCACGCCGGAATCTCGGGCGGCACTCGCTGATAACATCATCACGATGGCGGTCGCCACGCCAATGCGCCGGCTTTCCCAGGAGCTGATAACGCTGATGACGCGGGCTATCGAGACCGGCACTGCTGAAACACCAGGACAGACATTTCTGCCGTTCGACATCCATCTGCCGGAAAATATATGAAACTGATGGCTTCTATCGTAAGCGGGGAGTTTCCTTTCATGAATGAGAGAAAGTTGATTGATTATCCCATCCACGCGGGGTAGCCGCACCCCACAGGCCTCAGCCGCGGCCAAGGATGAAAGCGCCGATTGAGTGAACGGATCGGCCGCGCGTTCAGGCGGAAGCGCGAGGTAAATTCCCTACATCCGCAGCGTCAATCGCGACCGGCTTCATTGCCAACATCTCGACGTTGTCGGTGCAGGGCGGTGTCGTCAAGGATGCCTCACGCCAGTAGCCGAGCGAGGCCGGCACAGTCCATTGGGATTGACCTCGTCGACCGGCATCTCCTCGCCTGGCCGCGCGTGAAAAGCCGCGGCAAGGCCGGCAAAGTTGGCATTTGAGTGGGGCTAGACATCTTCTGGGACTTCGCACGCGAAATCGGAGGCGGCAGTCAACTCAGCACCAACCCGGGCATGTGTTCTGCTCGTTCCTGGCCCTCGTACTCAGCAAGGAACTGCGCCGCTCTGCCGAGCCAAAGGCCTGACGCCCGAATGGCAACCGCTCCTACGCGATCGCGACCGCCTCCAGGAAGCCCGAGACGCTCAATAGCTTTCAGGCAAAGGCGCCAGGCGAGATGCCTCCTGCAACATCATTTCCCGCATCCACAGGCTTGCCGGATCAGTATTGTGAAGCGCAGGCCATTGGACGGCCTCCGTGAATGCGGGATGAGGAAGTGGCGGCGGAAGTCCGACAATCCGCAGGGGTGTTGTTTTTGCGAAATGCTGCGCCAGCCGTAAGGGCATGGTCCCGATGCGGTTGGTGCCTGATAGGACGGGCGCGATCAGGCTAAAGCCCTGTACGACGACCTCGATACGTCTCTCGAAACCGTGCTCGAGCAAATACCACTCCTCCATGGTGGGCTGCCGGGTGTGCCTGAATTTGAGCACGACATGCCCCATCGACAAGTATCGCTCGAATGTAAGTGGCTCTGACAGCTGCTTGTTCGTGCCGCAGCCTACGCATACGAGCATATCTTCGAACAGGGCTGCGCGAGGATGTTTCGACATGAACACTTCCGGCATAATCAGAAAATCAACGTCGCCGCGCCGGAGAAGCTCCTCGGGGTCGTCGCAAATAGGCAGACATTCGAAGCGGACGGCGGGAGCTTCCCGCGCAGTACGCTCTACGATCCTCTTAAAAAGCACGAGCGTGAGGTAATCGGAAAGCATGATTCGGAAGAGACGATCCGATTGGGCTGGGTTAAAGGCGTCGGAGGAAATAATCGATAGCTGGATGTGCAGCAATGCGTCCCGGACTGCTGGGGCAAGCCCCTCCGCGCGCGGTGTCAAAATGAGCTCGCGGCCGTTCATCGTAAATAGCTCATTGCTGAAGTAGGCGCGTAACCGAGCGACGGCGGCGCTCATGGCCGGCTGGCTCAGGTTAATACTGTTGGCCGCGGCAGTGACTTTACGCTCCCTGATCAGAGCGTCCAGCACAACGAGGAGATTCAGATCCAGCCCCTTAAACCGCATATCCTGATCTATCCAGCGTGTGGATGGGCATCATCTAAACAATCAATTTTACGAATTTACGAACCATGCATTAGAGGAACGTAAATGACCGACGTCAAGCTCAAATCGACGGCGCCGCCACACGGGCGGGAACATCGAGAGAGCTCATTGGCGAGCCCCACCGGCTGGCTCACCGTCGCTAACGACAACGGTTGAGTGCAGCCAACAACGCCGCCGCTTTGGCCGGGTAATGCGGCCCGCAAGAAACCATTTTGAAGAGAGGTCCTGAATGCGCCCTCAGGTGCAGTGGAAATTGTGCTGGGAAAACGAGTTGCAGCTCTCGGACCACGTCGAGCTCGCCCAGTTCTTTCGTAATACCTACGGGCCGACTGGGGCGTCCAACGCAGAACCGTTCGAAGGTAGTCGAAGCTGGGCCGGAGCCAGGCCTGAACTCCGCGCAATCGCCTATGATTCGAGCGGTGTAGCGGCTCACATGGGCATACTGCGCCGTTTCATCAAGGTTGACGCGGTCGATCTGTTGGTGGCTGAGCTGGGCCTGTACGGGGTACGTCCGGATCTTGAGGGTCTCGGAATCGCCCATTCAATCCATGTCATGCTTCCAATACTGCAGGAGCTTGGCGTTCCATTCGCTTTCGGAACCGTCCGGGACGCGCTCCGGAATCATGTTGAGAGGTTCGCGCGGCGATACAGCCCTTTGGCCGTTTTGTCGGGAATTCGCGTGCGCTCCACCCGACCAGAGGCGCGCCTCGACCTGCCGCCCACACGCATCGATGACGCACTCACCATTGTTCTGCCAGTTGGACGGCCGATCAGCGAATGGCCCACGGGCACGATGATCGATCGGAACGGACCAGAGCTATGAGCCGTCCCGATTGCTTGTACGAAGTGCGCCGTGAGTGCTCTGACGGCACCGGCCGTCGCAGCGTTTATCTGACGTTTGACGACGGTCCCAATCCACTTTTCACACCGGAGATTCTCGATGTGCTGGCAGAGCAGCGGGTGCCGGCGACTTTCTTCGTCATCGGCGCCTACGCCTTAGAGCACCCGGATCTAATCCAACGAATGTTTGCAGAAGGGCACGAGCTAGGCAACCACACGATGACTCATCCGGATCTGTACAAATGCGGCTTCGGCGAAGTGCAACGTGAGATTTTTGAAGCGAACGGCGCCATCATGAGGGCGTGCCCTCAGGCCTCGGTGCGCTATATTCGCGCGCCCTACGGCGCCTGGAGCGAAGAAATCTTCACAGCGTCACAGATCGCCGGGCTGACGGCCCTCCATTGGTCCGTCGACCCTCGAGATTGGTCTCGCCCTGGGGTCGACGCGATTATCGATACCGTGCTCGCCTCTGTCCGGCCGGGCGCAATCGTACTCTTGCACGACGGATGCCCTCCCGGCGAGTTGAGCCAGGGCGCTCACGCCGGTCTGCGCGACCAGACGGTCACGGCGCTGTCCCGTCTGATTCCAGCACTTCATGAGCGCGGATTTGTAATCCGCTCACTTCCTCAACATCACTGAACAAACGAGATCCCATGACTCTTCTTGGTACAACCAGCACTGTGGCCATTTCGCTTTATGCACTGCTCTCGACTGCTTATAAGAGCATGCAGGGGATTTATGCTCTGCCGACAAACGACTCATCGGCGTTGGAGGATCTCGTCGGCTCCGATCAACTGCCCAGCGTGGATGTCATCGTCCCCTGCTTCAACGAGGATCCGCGCACGCTTTCAGAGTGCCTGGCGTCCATTGCAGACCAAGAATACGCCGGAAGACTTCGGGTCTATGTGGTTGATGACGGTTCTGGAAATCGCGAAGCCGTAGGAACTGTCCACGAAACCTACGCGCGCGACCCTAGGTTCGACATCATTTTGCTTCCCGAGAATGTTGGAAAGCGCAAGGCGCAGATCGCCGCGATACGCCGCTCATCCGGGGATTTGGTGCTTAACGTTGATTCAGACACGATACTCGCGCCCGACGTCATCACCAAGCTTGTACCGAAGATGCGAGATCCAGCGGTCGGCGCAGTCATGGGTCAGTTGATTGCCAGTAACCGGAGCGAGAGCTGGCTGACAAGGCTGATAGACATGGAGTACTGGCTGGCTTGCAACGAGGAGCGCGCGGCACAGGCTCGCTTCGGTGCCGTTATGTGCTGTTGCGGCCCATGTGCCATGTACCGCCGGTCTGCGCTCCTTTTGTTACTGGACCAGTACGAGTCGCAATTTTTTCGGGGCAAGCCAAGCGACTTCGGGGAGGATCGCCATCTCACTATCCTCATGCTGAAAGCAGGCTTTCGAACCGAGTACGTTCCGGGCGCCATCGCGGCCACAGTCGTTCCGAACAGACTCGGACCGTATCTGCGCCAACAACTCCGTTGGGCACGAAGCACATTCCGGGACACGCTGCTTGGGCTGCGCTTGCTGCCCGGCCTCAATAGCTATCTCACGTTGGACGTGGTCGGACAGAATCTCGGGCCGCTACTCCTCGCCCTATCGGTACTAACGGGCCTCGCACATTTCGCACTGACAGGCACTGTGCCTTGGTGGACAGGACTGATGATTGTGTCCATGACCATGCTCCGATGCAGCGTGGTAGCATTTCGTGCTCGACAGTTTCGATTTCTGGGCTTTTCCCTGCACACGTTCATCAACATCTTTCTCTTACTTCCCTTGAAGGCCTACGCGCTGTGTACATTGAGCAATAGCGATTGGCTGTCGCGAAGCTCTGCTGTCCCTACATCGAACACTGGGGGAAAACAGGCCCCCCACCCAAACTCCGATCACTGGATCAAGCAGGGCAGAATTCTCACCGCATGCGGCTCCGCTTCGCAGGCTCAATCTTGCGCGGATTCTTCGGGATTAGCGCTGTCGAGCAACATCTGCGGCGACGAGTGATCGCTAATTACCTAGGTGGACGAGAGGTGGACGAGTTTGACCCAGAACATGAATCATCAGTTGCTCGATCGGGAATTGGCCGCAGACGATCCGTGGCGCCTCGACGGCAATCCGTTCGAGCGGGAGCGCCACACGCAAATGCTCCAGCTGGCGCTTGCCCAAGGCTCCATTACAAATGCCCTCGAAGTCGGGTGCGCTGCCGGCGCATTCACGGAAAAATTAGCTCCCAACTGCCAAGGGCTCACCGTCATCGATGTCGTGGCGCAAGCGATTGCTCGAGCACGTCAACGGATAAAGGAGCCGTCGCGCATCAACTGGATAGTCTCCGATGTTCAACAGTTTTCGACCGACGAGTTGTTTGACCTGATCGTTGTGGCGGAGGTCCTATACTACCTCGAAGACATAGCCGAGATGCGCGCGGCCGTCAAAAACCTGGTGCGGGTGCTTGCGCCAGGCGGGCATCTGATCTTCGGATCGGCAAGGGATGCTAATTGCCGTCGCTGGGGTCACGCCGCTGGTGCTGAGCCGGTCATCGCCATGCTGAACGAAACGTTGATCGAGGTAGAGCGTCTTGAGTGTCGGGGCGAGTCGGTCAACGAAGACTGCTTGCTCGTCCGTTTCCGGAACCCGCTTTCCGCTTCCTGATCAATCGAATCTATCGCCGTTAACGTGGAGACACTATGCGCATCTGTGGTACCAAGCTGACCCATGATGGGGCGATCGCCCTTGTCGAGGATGGACGGCTCGTCTTCTGCGTTGAGCAGGAAAAGCGGCACAACAATCCGCGTTATCAAACCATCGATAATCTCGACGCAATTGTCGCCGCTTTGGCGGAACAGGGGCTAAATCCTTGTGATGTCGATCAGTTCGTTATCGACGGCTGGGATGGCGAAGACGAGTCACAGTTTCAGGTCCGGCAGGCAACCAAGCAACCGCCAGTCTTGGCGTCCCTCTCGGTAAAATGAACCCATGTCCATGGTAGCGATCGATCTTACTGACGTAAGCAAAACTTATGACAAGCTCGTTGTCGACAGACTGTCGTTCCGCGTTGCGGCGGGGGAATGCTTCGGGCTCCTGGGACCGAACGGTGCGGGCAAAAGCACGATTGCGCGTATGGTCCTCGGCATGACATCGCCTGATGCGGGGAAGATTACTGTGCTCGGCGCTCCAGTGCCGGCGCGCGCGCGTTTGGCACGTATGCGCATCGGCGTGGTCCCGCAGTTCGACAATCTTGATACCGCGTTCACTGTACGCGAGAACCTGTTGGTGTTCGGGCGCTACTTCCGGATGAGCAGACGCCAGATCGAAGCGGTCATACCATCGCTGCTTGAGTTCGCCCGCCTCGAGAACAAAGCGGATGCGCGCGTCGCCGAACTGTCCGGCGGCATGAAGCGGCGCCTGACGCTCGCGCGTGCGCTGATCAATGACCCGCACTTGCTGGTGATGGACGAGCCGACCACCGGCCTCGATCCGCAGGCCCGCCACCTGATCTGGGAACGGCTGCGATCGCTGCTGGCGCGGGGCAAGACTATTCTTTTGACTACCCATTTCATGGAAGAGGCCGAGCGGCTGTGCGATCGGCTGTGCGTTATGGAGGAGGGGCGCAAGATCGCCGAAGGCCGCCCGTCCGCACTCATTGACGAGCAGATCGGCTGTGACGTGGTCGAGGTCTACGGCGGCAATCCGCATGAACTGGGTGCGCTGATCCGGCCGTACGCACAGCGCATCGAGGTGAGCGGTGAGACGCTTTTTTGCTATGCACCCGATCCGGAGCAGGTGCTGGTGCAGCTACGCGGGCGCGCCGGTCTGCGCCTTCTGCAGCGTCCCCCCAATCTCGAGGATGTGTTCTTGCGGCTAACCGGGCGCGAGATGGAGGACTGAACAATGGGCGAACGTTATGCGGCGGCCATGCCCGCCAATGCGTGGAATTGGGTCGCGGTTTGGCGCCGCAACTATCTTGGATGGAAGAAAATCGGGCTTGCATCGGTTCTCGGCAACCTCGCCGATCCGATGATCTATCTGTTCGGTCTCGGTTTTGGCATCGGAACAATGATAGGTCCTATTGAGGGCACGTCGTACATTGCGTTTCTCGCGGCTGGCATGGTTGCCACAAGCGCGATGGCATCGGCGACTGCTGAAACGGTTTACGGGAGTTTCGGCCGCATGGACAACCAGCGCACCTGGGAAGGAATGTTGTGCACTCAGCTGACGCTTGGCGATATCTTACTCGGCGAATTGGCGTGGGCAGCCACCAAGGCCCTGATGGCGGGCACAGCAATCACTGTTGTTGCCACCACGCTCGGCTACACATCGTGGCCATCCATCCTCTGCTTGCTGCCAGTCATCGCTCTCAGTGGCCTCGCCTTCGCGAGTCTAGCGATGGTCGTCACGGCGCTTGCGCCCAGTTATGAATATTTCATATTTTATAATACGCTTGTTATAACACCCATGCTGTTCCTTTGCGGCGCGATGTTTCCGGTCAACCAATTGCCCGGCACTTTTCAGGACGTCGCCTCCTTGTTGCCGCTCGCACATGCAATTGACCTCATTCGTCCGGCGATGCTTGGCCGTCCGGCCGGCAGCATGGGCCTGCATATCGGCGCGCTTTGCATATACACGGTTTTGCCGTTCTTCCTATCGGTTGCTCTATTTCGTCGTCGGCTGATGCGTTGACGCTACTCACCATTCGTAAAATTGATTCTTTGGGCGATACCCATCCACGCGTCGGATAGGTCAATACATGCGTTTTAAGGGACTCGATCTAAATCTCCTGGTTGTGCTGGACGCTTTGATCAGGGAGCGTAAAGTCACCGCCGCGGCCCGCAGTATTAACCTGAGTCAGCCGGCCATGAGCGCCGCCGTCGGTCGGTTACGCGCCTATTTCAGCGATGAGCTATTTACGATGAACGGCCGCGAACTCATTTTGACACCGCGCGCGGAGGGGCTCGCCACAGCAGTCCGGGACGCATTGCTGCACATCCAGCTGTCGATTATTTCCTGGGACGCCTTTAACCCGGCCCGATCGGATCGTCGCTTCCGCATCATCCTTTCCGATTACCTCACGCTCGTATTTTTTAAGAAGATCGTAAAGCGTGCTGCGCGGGAAGCTCCCGCCGTCCGCTTCGAATGTCTGCTTATTTCCGACGACCCCGAGGAGCTTCTCCGGCGCGGCGACGTTGATTTTCTGATTATGCCCGAAGTGTTCATGTCGAAACATCCTCGCGCAGCCCTGTTCGAAGATATGCTCGTATGCGTAGGCTGCGGCACGAACAAGCAGCTGTCAGAGCCACTTACATTCGACCGATACTTGTCGATGGGGCAGGTTGTGCTTAAATTCGGGGACACCCGGCAGCCCTCCATCGAGGAATGGTATTTGCTCGAGAACGGTTTCGAGAGACGTATCGAGGTCGTCGTACAGGGCTTTAGCATGATCCCGCCCCTTCTATCAGGCACCAACCGCATCGGGACAATGCCCTTACGGCTGGCGCAGCATTTCGCAAAATTAACACCCCTGCGGATTGTCGAACTTCCGCCGCCACTTCCTGCCGCATTCACGGAGGCCGTCCAATGGCCTGCGCTTCACAATAATGATCCGGCAAGCCTATGGATGCGGGAAATGATGTTGCAGGAGGCATCTCGTATGATTACCCCGCCTAAGAGCACCGGACGTCTCAGTTGTCGGCCGACGACCCCTCGGTTATGAGAGGAGGCATGGATGGCGATTGGGATTGGGCGATTCCTGCATTGTCGAGAACGATGCAGGGAGAGCAGATCCTTCAGCCTGAAGAGGTGGCAGCGATGCTGCCGCTGCATGAGCTTGGCTGGGGAACCGACGGGCGAACGAATTCGGGTGCGCTCGCAACACGGTGCCTCGGTATCTAAGCGAGGGCGGGACTGTTCCGTTTCGCAAGCCTGTGCGGCCGACCGCGTTTGACGGACTGGACGATTGGCTGCGGGAGCGCTTCTTCCTCCATGGCTCGGGCTGGATGACGATCTCGACCCGCTCCAGATGCGCCGGGAACGCCTTGCGCGGTCGCGCAGCACGTCGCGGCTCGCCTGTCGGTCTTGCGGCCTCGAGCTCGGACTCAATCGCGCCGAGCCCGGTCTGGATTTCGAAGGCGAAGGCCTGCTAGGCACGTTCGAGCTTCTCGGAGCTGCGACCGAAGCGGCGCGCTCCAGCTGCTTGACGATCCCATGAAGGTCGGCGATCCTCACCTGGGCACGCTCGTTGAGTGTCGCCATCCGGACGATCTCGGCCTTGAGTGTTTCGCTCCGGAGTTGTTGCAGTTCGGCCTTCTCCGCCGCCATGGCGACGAACATCGCCTTGAGCGTATCGATTTCGTGGGGACGGGCCGAAGCGCTTCTCATCATGACGCCGACAGAAGCTTATTGTGCACGGCCTGAAGCCCGCCTTTTGCGCCTGAGTCACTTCGCCACCGCCTTCCGGCCGGACGCCGTCGCCGTTCGGCTCGAACGCGTGTCCAGTCCATGCCTTCGACGAGCGCCATCAGTTTCGGCGCGGCAAGCCGATCACGCCGTTCTCCGCCAGCGGAACTTGTCCTCGTCCAGCGCTCACGGTGCGGGTATGCCGGCGTCGAGCAAACAGAGAGAAGTTTGGGGCCCAACCAGGACGGCCCCGTTACGAAGTTCGTCCTAGTCCCGGTTTGAGTGTCGAATCTTCATCGATTGCTTGGGCGACCAGCGTCCCCGCCGCCAGCGAGCCCGCAACTGCTCAGCAGAAGGGCGAAGTGAACGTGAATGCATCCATTTCGTAAATGTGTGTCTATCCAAGCAATCGATTTCTCTAATTATCCGATGAGCAATATGAACGCGTCAGGCAGGGTGCATCATTAGGAGTATTTTCGATGGCAAAGATTATCGAGGGTGGCCCGGGTGCCGAAACACTCATCGGCACCGAGCTTGACGATTGGATGGAGGGTTTCCAGGGCGGTGACTGGATTGACGGTCGTGGCGGCAACGACGAGATCTCGGGTGGCCCGGACAGTGACCGACTCATCGGCGGCAAGGGTAACGACCGCATCTTCGGCGGAGATGGCTGGGACGATCTCTCCGGCGACAACGGCCGCTTCAACCCGCGCGTCTCCGGTGAGGACAATGACAGGCTCAGCGGCGGTCCCGGCCAGGATGTCCTCTACGTGGGTGACGGCCAGGACACGTTGACCGGGGGCACCGACAGTGACACGTTCGTGTTCCAGTTCCACAATCCGGTGCCTGGGGTTGTCGGGTCGAAGTCGGACATTACCACTATCACCGATTTCAACCCGGCGGAGGACAAGTTCGCCTTCGATGCGGTGGGCCTCTACAATGACGGTTTTGGCGCGAACTTCGTCAACAACGCCAGCATACAGTCCGGCTACCCGGTGAGCAGCTTCTACAGTGGTGCGGCCTCAGGTGCGAACGGCGAACACGTCGTGGTAATCACTGGCGAATCTTTCAACTCTGCTTCTGAAGCCGCGAGTGCGATCTCCGGCGAGCACGCCGGCGACATCATTGTCTACCAAAGCAGCTACACCGACAGAGTCGCAACTCTGGCCTATGTCACCGCCGACAACAACGCGCATGAATTCGTCCACCTGGGCGGTGTGGTCACCGTGGCCGACCTAGGCCTGACCGCGTCGGACTTCACCTTCGTTTGATCCAGAAAACCCATACGGAACAGCGCCCCGCCCCCCGGGGGCGGGCGCTTCCGTTTCCGCTACTTGCGATGGGCCGGGGCGCCCGGGAGCAGTCGCAGCGTGTACAGCTTGACGAAGCCCTGCACGTCGCGCTGGTCGTACACCGAAATCTCCCTGAAGGCGTGGAGGCGGAAGCCTGTTCGGGCCCTTGCGGCCGGCCACGATGACGTTGCCCTTCCAAACCTTCAGCCGGACGGTGTTGTTGTTGACCCGCTCCATTAGATGCCAAACCAAACACATTCGGCGGGAGCACTGATCCTGAATCAGCGAGCGGATGCAGTCGGTTGCCGCTCGGGGAGCAATATAGGGAGCTGGGTCGCCAGATCCTCACGGAGACCTACGTGAGTAACCATTCCTTGAAGGATTCAGCTTTGAGACCTTTCCCTCTGACTTCCGCTATTTGGGGAATTCTGTTGATCAGCGGCGTGGTCAACGTGCTTGCGCTGATCTCGCCGCTGTTCATGCTTCAGGTCTACGACCGCGTTCTGGCAAGTGGCAGCGTATCGACGCTAGTGGGGCTCGTCGTGCTTGCTGCAGGGCTTTATGCGTTCCAATGCCTGCTCGACGTTTTGCGCGCCCGCGTGCTGCTGCGGATTGGCGAGCGTTTCGATGAACAGTTTTCCGGACGCGTTCACGATGCGATCGTTCGCCTTCCGCTTTTAACGCGCATGCCGGGCGACGGCTTGCAGCCGCTACGCGATCTCGACAATGTTCGCGGATTCTTAGGTGGAAACGGCCCGACAGCGTTCTTCGATCTGCCATGGATGCTGCTTTATCTTGGCATTTGCTTCCTCTTTCATTTCTGGATCGGCATGACGGCACTTATCGGGGCGATCGGTCTCACATCTCTGACACTCCTTACCAACACTCTCTCGCAAGGGCCGATACGCGATACCATTGACCACAACATGGTACGCAATGGTCTACTGGAAGCAGCGCGCCGCAATGCCGAGGTCGTGCAAGCTCTCGGTCTCGCAAAGCGGATCGCTGCCCGATGGCACAAGGCCAATGCCAAGTATCTGGCCGCCAACCGGAAAGTCGGGGACGTGGCAGGTGGGCTGGGTGGCATTTCAAAGTCGCTGCGCGTGCTGCTGCAATCGGCCATTCTTGCCGTCGGCGCGTACCTTGTCATCAGGCAGGAGACTACGGCCGGGGTCATGATTGCCAGTTCGATCACGATGGGGCGTGCGCTGGCTCCGGTCGATCTGGCCATTTCAAGCTGGAAACCCTTCCTCATGGCGCGCCAGGGTTGGGCGCGGCTGGAGGACCTCTTGGGAAAGGTTCCTGAAACCGCTCCTGTTATGCCAATGCCTGCACCTGAACGCGAACTCCGCCTCGAAGGCGTGACAATCGTTCCGCCCGGCGAAAGGAAGCCGACCGTGACCGGCCTTGCGTTTGCCGTTCAGGCGGGAAGCGCACTCGGGATCATCGGTGCATCGGGTTCGGGCAAGTCGACACTCTCGCGCGCCATCGTCGGCGCATGGTCGCCGGTCGCCGGAAAGGTTCGCATCGACAGCGCAAGCCTCGATCAATGGGACCGGGAAGCGCTAGGCCGTCATATCGGCTATTTGCCGCAAGGTGTTGAACTATTCGACGGCACCATTGCCGAAAACATCGCTCGTTTTGAAGATAATCCTGACCCTGAGGCTATTGTCACCGCGGCGAAAGCAGCGGGCACGCACGAACTGATCCTCCGATTTGAGCACGGCTACGAAACTCCGATTGGTGAGGCCGGATCGGCACTTTCCGCCGGGCAGCGCCAGCGTATCGGTCTTGCCCGTGCTCTTTATCGAGACCCTTTCCTTGTTGTGCTGGATGAACCCAATGCCAATCTCGATGCGGAAGGCGAGGCTGCGGTTGTCAAGGCGATCGCCTCCGTGCGCGAGCGCAAGGGCATTGCGGTTGTCGTTGCCCATCGGCCGAGCGCCATCCGCGCCGTGGATTTGGTGTTGGTGATGGAAGGTGGACGGCAGCGAGCATTCGGTGCGCGTGATGAGGCGCTTTCCAAAGTCCTTAAGGGGGCAGCGATGGCATCAGGCGCTGGGGTCAAGGCCATCGAGTCTACACAGGATAACGAGCGCGCTGACATGGAGGATCCCGGTGTCCGGCATTCATCAGAACAATGACGTTTCCAGGTCCATTCGCCGGCACCTGGTGGCGGGCCTGCTGGCGAGCGTGATCTTTGTGGGAGGAGCCGGAGCCTGGGCGGCCTTCACGAATCTCTCCGGCGCGGTTGTCGCGTCCGGACACTTTGTCGTCGATTCCTATGTGAAGAAGGTGCAGCACCCGACCGGCGGGGTGGTGGGAGAAATCCTGGTGAGCGAAGGTGATAAAGTAAAAGCCGGCGACATCCTCATGCGGCTCGACGCCACCCAGACGCGCGCCACTCTCGCTGTAGTCACCAAGCGGCTCGATGAGCTGGCCGCCAACCTGGCACGACTCGAAGCTGAGCGTGACGATCTGGCGGAGATCGCCTTCCCGGACTGGCTGCTCGCCCGCAGAGATGTTCCGGACGTAGCTTCGGCAGTACATGGCGAGACGCGGCTGTTCGAATTCCGCAGACAATCCCGCGACGGAAGGCAGGCGCAGCTAGCGGAACGCATCACTCAATATGAGCACGAGATCGAGGGGCTCAAGGCGCAGGCAATCGCTTGTGAGAAAAGCACCGAGATCCTCCAAAAGGAAATTGCTGCCCTGAGTGGGCTGCGCGACCAAGGCATTGTCTCGGACCAACGCTTGAACAGTCTGAAGACGCAGGTTGCCACTTTCGGCGGCGAACGCGGTGAGAAGATTGCACATCAGGCACAGACGGCAGCCCGCATAGCCGAAACGCGCCTGCAGATCCTGCAGATCGATCCGGATTTCAAGACGGAAGTCGGCCAGGAGCTCAGAGAGGTTCAGGCGCAGGTTGGGGAGTATGTTGAGCGCAAGGTGGCGGCTGAACAGGAACTGCGACGGATCGATATTGTCGCGCCGCAGTCAGGCGCCATTCAACAACTCGCAGTTCATACGGTCGGAGGAGTGATCACGCCCGCCGATCCGATTATGCTAATCGTGCCGGAAGGCGACGATCTTGCGCTTGAAGCACGAATCACCCCGAAGGACATCGACCAAATCCAGCTTGGTCACAAGGCCGTGCTGCGGATGTCAGCCTTCAATCTGAGGACCACGCCGGTATTGAACGGATATGTCAGCCGGATCGCAGCCGATCTGGCGACGGACGAAAAAAACGGCGTTTCGTATTACCTGGTGCGTCTGTCGGTTCCGCATGCGGAACTGACGAAGCTCAAGGACCTGACGCTCGTGCCCGGCATGCCGGCCGAAGCGATGATCCAGACGGGCGAGCGTACGGCGCTTTCTTATTTTGTGAAGCCGCTGTCGGACCAAATCAGTCGCGCATTCCATGAGGAATGAAAGTAACCACAGAAACATTTTGTTGGTATTCTTGTTGGTTGTTACGCATGCATGAGAGTCATAACCGTCTGAAACCACAGCCATGATTCCGCCTCTGACTCAGATTCGTGGTTCCACGGTCATTTTGCCCTTCCAAGTCGCCGACCATTCAGTTCTTGGCCTCTAGCGCATTAAGATACCCATCATCGTACACAAAGGCTGGAAAAGAATCCGGTGTCTTGAGCGATCCTGAGGTCTGGAGACCTAGGGTGAGCCTGCAAGCACAGGGCTAGGACATGATTGAGCGTCTGCAATATTCGGACAGGTACATAGGAAGACAGGCAGGCGTCAAAAACGCGCTTTCAACGCGCTAAACCGATGCTACGCACCCCGAGCGTCTTGCCGCCCTCGCTCCCGCCGGTAGGAATCAATCGCGAGCAGGCTGCGACGTTCATCGGCGTAAGCTCAACGACCTTTGATGAAATGGTCCAGGACGGCCGGATGCCCCAGCCACGAATGCCGAGCAAGGGGCGCATTGTTTGGGACGTCGAGGAACTTGTATTGGCCTTTCGAAAGCTCCCTCACCGCCAAATCGGAGGAGCACCAAAGCTTGACGAAGATTCGCCGCCACTAGACAATCCTTGGGATCGAAAACCACGAACATGACGGATGAGCCCGTGAAAATCGATCTTAAGGGCGTAGTGAAGGACACTGATCGCCACGGCAATGATCGGTACTATTTTCGCGCACCGGGTCGGAAGAAGGTCCGGCTCCGTGAACCGACCGGCAGCGACGAGTTCCTCGAGGAACTGCGGTGCGCGCGCGCCGAGGTCACTTATGTTCGGCCCGGCACTCTTCCCGAGATTTGCCGGCGCCTCCCCAAGCCTTCCGAGCCAGCGAAGAAAGGCACGTTGCTGTGGCTTTGCCAGGAGTATTACCGTCGGGGCGGCACGGAAATCACCCAAGACACTATGGCGCGCCGACGAGCAATTCTGGAGCGCGTATGCGAATTACCTCATCCCCTCGAAGGTGACCCGGATCCTCAGTATCCCACCAAGGGATCTCTGCCATTCGCCGGTATGAAACGGTCTCATGTTAAGGAGATCAGGGACACCAGGCTCGACGCCCTTGGCGCGGCAAACAATATCGTAAAAGCCATCAGCGCGATGTTTGAGTGGGCAAAGGACACAGAGATTCCGGGCGTCGACTCCAATCCCGCCCGCGGCATCAGACGGCTAAAGAGCGGCGACGGCTGGCACCCATGGGACGTGTCGGAGATCGTTCAATATGAGAAGCGGCATCCGCTGGGTACCGCAGCCAGACGTGCGCTCTCGATCTTCATGTTTACTGGCCTGCGGTTGTCCGACGTCGCGATCTTCGGTCGACAGCACATCACGCTCGTCTACAACGAGGAGACCGAGCAGTGGGAGAAGTGGATCAGAATTAAGCCTGGGAAGACCAGTCGTAACAAGGATGCGGTGTTGGTGGAGCTCCCGCTTCTGCCCGAACTAGAGGCGGAACTTGAGCACACGCCCTCCGACCAGATGACCTTCCTGGTCAATGAGTATGGTCGCCCGTTCTCGGAGAACGGTCTGGGCAACAAGATGCGCCAGTGGTGTGATCAAGCTGAGCTGCCGCACTGCAGTGCTCATGGAATTCGCAAGGCCGGCGCGACGATCGCCGCTGAGAACGGCGCGACGCACGAGCAGCTGAAGGCGATATATGGGTGGACTACGTACCAGCAGCCCGACCACTACATCAAGAAAGCGCGTCGCCGGAAGGTAGCGAGAGCGGCGAAATACCTGCTGGTTATCGATCGAAAAGAGAACAAAATTGTCCCACTTTCTGAGGGGGTTGAAAGAGGTGGGACAAAAATGGCCAAAAAATCCAATTAAATCAACGGCCACAAAAGCCAATGGTGGGCCCGGAGGGACTCGAACCCCCAACCAAGCGGTTATGAGCCGCCGGCTCTAACCATTGAGCTACAGGCCCCACGGCGCTGGATTAGTGTTTTTCCCTGAACCGCACAAGGCTTTCCGAGGCCTTTCCGAGCAGGCGTTCCAAGGGGGCTGGCAGAGATCGCCCAAATCAGCCCATATTGATAACCTATTGCACGTCGCCCATTGGACGCCGGCCAACACTCGGCTGTCTTGGGATCCCAGATCGAGGAGATTTCATGACCAGACGTATTTTGCCCCTGGCGATTGCCGCCGCAATCGCATTTCCGGCGATCGCGGCCGCCGCCGATTCGCCACCGCCGCCGCGTATCGTCGTCACCGGTGAAGGCGAGGCGGCGATAGCACCCGATCTGGCTCTGCTGACGCTCAGCGTCATGCGCGAAGCCAAGACGGCACGTGCAGCGCTCGATGCCAATAACGACGCCATGGCCGCAGTGATCGCTGCCATGAAATCGTCCGGCATCAAGGAGCGCGACCTGCAGACCGCGGGCATCCAGATCAATCCGCGCTATAACTACACCAACAAGCCCGACGGCAGCCAGGAGGCCGAGCTTGTCGCCTACCAGGTGACCAACACGCTTTCGGTGCGCATCCGAGACATCGACAAGACCGGCGACATTCTCGATAAGGCGGTGTCGCTCGGCGTCAACCAGGGCGGCGGCATCTCCTTCTCCAACGACGATCCGGCGGCAGCCGTCACCGAGGCGCGCAAGAAGGCCGTCGCCAATGCCATGGCCAAGGCCAAGACGCTGGCCGAAGCGGCCGGCGTCGGCATCGGCCGGGTCCTGGAAATCACCGACCAGAATTTCGCACCACCGCCGATGCCGATCAACGCCAAGGCATTCGATGCCGCCGGTGCGTCGGTCCCGGTGCAAGCCGGCGAAAATTCCTATACCGCACAGGTGACGGTGACTTTCGAATTGAAATGATCATCGCTTGCAGCATGAAAAACCCCGGAGGATCGATCCTCCGGGGTTTTTTGAGCCGCGCTTCCTGGCGGAAAGGGCTCCGCTACTCTACCGGCTGCAAGTCAGCCGGCCGCAGGCCCGAAGACCTTAGCGATAGATGATCGGACAGCCGCGCTCGTTGGCGAATACGATCACGACGCGGTCGCCATACTGGCGGCCGGCGACCTTGACCGTGCGGCGGTTGATGTCGATGATGCGGGCGCGGTGCAGGCCCATGCGTTCGGCCTTGTCGATGGCACGCTCCGGCGAACAGGACCGGCGCCAGCCGCCATGACGGCGGTGTTCGCGATAGTAACCATCATCTTCGTCGCCGGTATAGACGCCGACGCGCGGATCCTGGTTGTTGCCGAAGCCGAGATAGATGCTGTCAGCATGAGCGGGGATGGCAGCAAGCGTGCCAAGGCCGACAAGAGCCGAAAGAGCCGCCGTCTTGATGGTGTTGAACATTGTCTTCTCTCCTTGTTGAGGGTTTCCACACGTTTTCGTCGAACCGATGGGAGGAGAATGCACCCGTCTGTCTGAATTTTTTGCGAACCGGCCGTTCATCTCCAGTTCATGAGGCAGAACCGGAATAGTCTCTCGCTTCTGGAACCGGTGTTATGGACGGCGGTGCTGCATAGGGTGGGCATGGTGGATGGACAACGTCCGTTTTGCCGTCGGTTCCGGATTCTCGATTTCGCGGTAAAATCCTAAGGCTCGTCCGCGAGCATATGGTCGAAATAGTCGTCCGGCTCGGCAAGGTCGGTCTCGCTGGCGCTGACCCGGCCGCGCATCGAGATGCCGGCCTCGTGCACGGTCTCGTCGCTTCCCGACACCAGCCTGTGCCACCAATAGAGATCGCGGCCCTCGGCCACCAGCCGGTAAGCGCAAGTCTTGGGCAGCCAGCTGATGGTGCGCACATTCTGCGGCGTCAGCCCGACGCAATCCGGAACACGCGCCAGCCGGTTGGCATAGTCGGAGCAGCGGCAGCTTCCAGCGTCGAACAGCCGGCAGCCGACGCTGGTCCAGTAGATCTCTCCGGTGTCCTCGTCTTCGAGTTTGGACAGGCAGCATTTGCCGCAGCCGTCGCAGAGTGATTCCCACTCGGCCGGGGTCATCGCCTCGAGCGTCTTGGTCTTCCAGAATGGCTTTTCCATCGTCGGCATGTGGCCCTCGGACGCTTCAAGGTCAAGCACGGCAACCGTGCACCCTCGTCCGAACGATACGCCGGGACAATACGCCGGAACATGCGCCAGGACCATACGAATGACATGAAGTCGCCTTCAAAACGCCGGTCAATCGCCCTGTGCCACAGCTAGAACCTACAAACAGGAACCAAACATGGTTGCTGAAAGTTTGGGCAGGGATGGGACGCCACAAGGAGTGTTTATGATGAAACGCCAACCACGGATTCTGGCAGGCACGGCGCTTGGCCTGTTGATGGCGTCCGCGCCGCTAGGCGCGTTCCCGCTGCAAGGCAATGCCGCATTCAGCCCCGTGCAACGTACCGCAGCGCCGCTCATCCCAGTGCAATCGAGTTGCGCCGAGGGCGAGTCGGCGGAGGCCTGCGCGCAAAGCCAGCAGGCAGAGCAGCCCAGAAAGAAGAAGCGCGACCAGCAGCAGCAAACGGAATCCGCTCCGGCCGAGCAGGCGGCTCCAGCCGAGTCCGAGCAACCCCGCAAGAAGCGGCGCAATCAGCAGCAGCAAACGGAATCCGCTCCGGCCGAGCAGATCGCTCCAGCCGAGTCCGAGCAACCCCGCAAGAAGCGGCGCAATCAGCAGCAGCAAACAGAAT
>NZ_JAMYQN010000027.1:0-58020 GCF_040320905.1 Mesorhizobium sp. M0590 | reverse complement strand
CTGTATGGCAGATGCGGAGGAGGGAGTTGGTCGAAGCGAGACGGCTTACTAGATTAGTCGATCACCGATCCGGAATCGCGGAGGAACGACCTATGGCCGAAATCGTTGCCATCAAACCTGCCGTTGCCGAAGGGCCCGTCGTCTCCAGGCTGGACAAGGGCGTGCTCCGTCTAACGCTGGCCAATCCGCCGGCCAACGCTCTTTCGCTTGCAGTGATGGCGGCGCTGATGGCGGAACTCGACCGCGCCAAGGCCGACAAATCCGTCCGCGTCATCGTGCTTGGGGCGGCCGGCAAAGTGTTCTGCGCCGGGCACGACCTCAAGGAGTTGAGCACGCACCGCGCAGATGCCGATCGCGGCAGGGCCTTTTTCGAAAAGACGTTTTCCGCCTGCGCCGCGCTGATGCAGGCGATCGTTCGCCATCCTAAGCCGGTGATCGCCGAAGTCGACGGCCTCGCGACGGCGGCCGGATTGCAGCTGGTCGCCAGCTGCGATCTCGCCATCGCCTCGCACGAGGCGACCTTCTGCACGCCTGGCGTCAATATCGGACTGTTCTGCTCGACGCCGATGGTGGCGCTGTCGCGCAACGTCTCGCGCAAACACGCCATGGAGATGCTTTTGACCGGCGAGACGATCGATGCGGCAACCGCCAAGGAATTCGGCTTGGTCAACCGCGTCGTGCCGCGCGAATATCTGAATCAGATTGTCACCAAATACGCGCAAACCATTGCGTCCAAATCCTCCCTGGTCGTCAAGATCGGCAAGGAAGCCTTCTACGAGCAGGCAGAAATGGGGCTCGCCGAGGCCTATGGTTACACCGGGCGCGTCATGGCCGAGAACATGCTGGCGCGCGATGCGGAAGAGGGCATCGGCGCCTTCATCGGCAAGCGCAAGCCGGAATGGCCGGAGGAATAGGAGGCGGCTATGGAACCGCGCATCTCTATCATCACCATCGCGACGGACGATCTTGACCGCGCCGTGCGCTTCTACGAGGCGATGGGCCTGAAGCGCCATGCCGGGATCACCGAGGGCGTTGCCTTCTTCCAGATGGGCGGCGCCATTCTTGGCTTGTTTCCGCGCCCAAGCGCCGAAGAGGATTCGGGCGTCAGCTTCTCGAAGGCGCCGTCGGCCGTCTACCTCGCCTACAACACCCGCTCTGACGCCGAGGTCGACGAAGTGCTTGCGGCGGCTGAGAAGGCCGGCGGCAAGATCGTCAAGCCGGCCGGGCGCGCCTTCTGGGGCGGCTGGTACGGCTATTTCGCCGATGCGGACGGGCATGTCTGGGAAGTGGCGCACAATCCGGCTTTTCCGATCGCGGAAGACGGATCGATTTCGCTGCCCGGCTGACGGCTTTCCCTGGCCCATTGCAAGCCACTGGCGCGGCTGTTGGCACCTCACTCCGAAGCGCTGTATGACGAGGCATGAACCACGACGCCTACGACAACGCCTATATCGCCGGCATCCTCAATTCGGTGAAGACCATCGCCATGGTCGGCGCGTCGGCCAATGACGTGCGGCCGAGCTATTTCGTGCTGAAATATCTGCTCGGCAAAGGGTTTTCGGTGTTCCCGATCAATCCCGGCCATGCCGGCAAGGAGATCCTCGGCCAGATGACCTATGCCAGGCTCGCCGACGTTCCAGGACCTGTCGACATGGTCGACGTGTTTCGCGCTTCCGGCGCTGTGCCGGGCATTGTCGACGAGGTGTTGCGGCTCGATCCGCTGCCGAAGGTCATCTGGATGCAGCTTGGCATACGCCATGACGAGGCGGCCGCACGCGCCGAAGCCGCCGGCATCAAGGTGGTGATGAACCGTTGCCCCAAGATCGAATATGGCAAGCTGTCCGGCGAGATCGGCTGGACCGGCGTCAATTCCGGCGTGCTGTCGTCGAAGAAGCCCCTGATGCGGCCGGGATTCCAGAGCTTCGGCGTTCGCCAGAAGTAGGTAGTGAATAGTGAATGGTGAATAGAAGGATTTTTCTGGAAGGCGGGCAAGGCGGCATATGAGCCGCTTGCAATCAGGGTGGGGCTGGCCGACTTTGCCATTCACCATTCACCATTCACCATTCACCATTCACCATTCAGGGAGGTTTTTCGATGGCCCGCACGCCCGGTTTCAACACGCTCGCCGTCCATGCCGGCGCCAAGCCGGATCCGGCGACTGGCGCGCGAGCGACGCCGATCTACCAGACGACCTCCTTCGTCTTCGACGATGCCGATCATGCCGCCTCGCTGTTCGGGCTGAAGGCGTTCGGCAACATCTACACCCGCATCATGAACCCGACCCAGGCAGTGCTGGAAGAGCGCATCGCGGCACTCGAAGGCGGCACGGCAGGCCTTGCGGTCGCCTCCGGCCATGCCGCGCAGGTGCTGGTCTTCCACAATCTGATGCAGCCGGGCGACAATTTCGTTTCAGCGACAAAGCTTTACGGCGGCTCGATCAACCAGTTCGGCCACGCCTTCAAGAATTTCGGCTGGCAGGTGCGCTGGGCCGATACCAACGAGATCTCGACCTTCGAGAGCCAGATCGACGACAGGACCAAGGCGATCTTCATCGAAAGCCTGGCCAATCCGGGCGGCGTCTTCGTCGATATCGAGAAGATCGGCGACATCGCCCGCAAGCACGGCCTGCCGCTGATCGTCGACAACACGCTGGCCTCGCCTTATCTGCTGCGGCCGATCGAGCATGGCGCCGACATCGTCGTGCATTCGCTGACCAAGTTCATCGGCGGCCACGGCAACTCGATCGGCGGCGCCATTGTCGACGGCGGCACCTTCGACTGGTCGAAATCGGGCAAATATCCGATGCTGTCGGAGCCGCGCCCCGAATATGGCGGCCTCGTCCTGCACGAGACCTTCGGCAATTTCGCCTTCGCCATCGCTGCTCGCGTGCTCGGCCTGCGCGACATCGGCGCGGCGATTTCGCCGTTCAACGCATTCCTTATCCTGACCGGTCTGGAAACCTTGCCGCTCAGGATGCAGCGCCACTGCGACAATGCGGCGGCGGTCGCCGGATGGCTTTCCAACCATCCCAAGGTCGCCTGGGTGTCCTATCCCGGCCTGCCCAGCGACAAGAACAATGCGCTGCAGAAGAAGTACTCGCCGCTTGGCGCCGGCGCGGTGTTCACTTTCGGGCTGAAGGGCGGCTATGCCGCGGGCATCAAGTTCGTCGAGGCGCTCGAGCTGTTCTCGCACCTGGCCAATGTCGGCGACACCAAGTCGCTGGTCATCCACCCAGCATCGACCACGCATCGCCAGCTTTCCGACGAGCAGAAGATCAACGCCGGGGCGGGGCCGGACACGGTCAGGCTTTCGGTCGGCATCGAGGACGTCAACGACATCGTCGCCGATCTGGAACAGGCTCTCGCCAAGGTTTGATCGCCATGACCACGCCGAAATTTCTGTCCGTCGACATCGACGCCGTCGAAGCCGAGCATGGCGCACCGGCGCTGGATCGCCTGATTTCGGGCGATCCGAAATTCCGCACCTGGAATGTCGAGGAACAGGACGGCGGCCTTTATGCCGGCATCTGGGAAGCAACGCCCGGCAAATGGCGCATCGAATATGACGAGTGGGAGTTCTGCCACATTCTGTCAGGGGTTTCGGTGATCGCCGAAGACGGCGGCGATGCGCGCACCGTCAGGGCAGGCGACAGTTTCGTGCTGAGGCCGGGCTTTAAGGGCAGCTGGGAAGTGCTTGAAACGACTCGCAAGGAGTATGTGATCAAGCTTTGATCACCCCTGCCGGACCGAATGCTCAGAAGTGTACGGCGAGCGTTTCCAGGCCGTGGAAATGATAGGTGTCGCGGAAGCGCGGCTGTTCGGCAAGATGCAGCTGCGGTAGCCGGTCGAACAAGGTTTTCAGCGACACCTGCAGTTCGAGCCGGGCGAGCGGCGCGCCGATGCAGAAATGGATGCCGGCGCCGAACGATACGTTCTTCTGGTCGGCACGGTCCGGCCTGAAGGCGAGGGGCTCGGCAAACGCAGTAGGGTCGCGATTGGCCATGCCGAGCAACAGCCCGATCGTCTCGCCCGGCTGGACGATGATCCCCGGCCCGGCCTCGACCTCCTGATAGGCGTAGCGCGTGAACATGTGCAGCGGCGCGTCGAAGCGCAGGCACTCTTCGACCGTCGCGGCTGTTGCTTCCGGTGAGGCGAAGAAGCGGCGCGGGTCGCCGCCTTGCGCAAGGATCGAGCGCACCGCATTGCCGGTCTGGTGGACAGTTGCTTCATGGCCGGCATTGAGCAAAAGAATGGCCGAGGATACCAGCTCGTCCTCCGACAGTTTCTGGCCGTCCTCCTGTGCCGCAATCAGCAGCGACAGAAGATCCTCGCCCGGCCTCTTTCGCCGCTCGGCGACGTAGCCGCGCAGAAAATCGGAAAAGTCGCGCGCGGCGCGATTGGCCGTGTCCTCCGTCTCGCGGGTGCGGCCATGCATGTACATGGCGACGATCCGATGCGACCAGTCGAGCAGCTGCGGCCCCATGTCGACCGGCACGCCGAGCATCTCGGCAATGATGGTGATCGGCAAGGGAGCGGCGAAAGCCGGCAGCAGGTCGACTCTTCCTGGTTCGAAACGGTCGATCAGCTCGTTGGCCAGCGCTTCGACACGCGGCCTGAGCCGCTCGACCTGGCGCGAGACGAAGGCGCGGTTGACCAGCGTTCTGAGCCGTGTGTGGACGGGCGGCTCCAGCTCCAGCATCGAATTGGCCTCGACACCGTCGAAGGCGCTGAGATGCGTGCGGTCCTGGCCGATGCCCCGGCTGTCCGGAATGCCGGCCGGGTTCTGCCGGCCGAAGCGGCGATCGCGCAACAGACGGTTGACGTCGTCGAAGCCGCCAAAGCACCAGAAACCAAATTCTTCCCAGACGAAGGCGTTCGATGCGCCATGCAGGAAGGCGTAGGCTTCGTATGGGTCCTGGAAAAAAGCCGGTTCGTGCGGATCGAGCCGCAGGCGGCGGGAGGCTGGATCAAAGGCAAGATAGGGCGGCTTCAATTCGGTCATGCCAGATCATTAGCGCGGCTTGCCAGTCTGGTGCCAGACCGTATGTTGGCCCTCCCGTGAGGTGAGCCGCCGAAGCGGTTGCGGAAGGACGGTTTTCATGAATGTGATCGTGGTCGGTGCGGGCATTGCCGGGCTTTCGACGGCGTGGTCGCTGGCCAAGGCCGGTCACCTCGTCTCGATCGTCGAGCAGGGACCGATCCCCAATCCGCTTGCCGCGTCGGGCGACCATCATCGCATTATCCGCCGCGCCTACCGGGCCGGAACGGGCTACGGCCGGCTGATCACCGAAGCCTACGAGGCATGGGATGAGATGTGGGCCGATCTCGGCGAAAGCCATCTCGATCCGCGCGGCTTCATCTGTATTTCGCGCCAGCCGGGAGATGAGGCGGAGGAATACCGCGAAGGCATGGAAGCCGGGAACTACCCGTTCGAATTGTTCGAGCCGGATGCCGCTGTCGAACGCTGGCCGTTCCTAGAACCTGGTTCATTCCGCTATGCGTATTTTTCGCCGGACGGCGGCGCGCTGCACTGCCGCGAGATCGCTGCCGGCCTCGCCAGGTGGCTGCGCGCGAACGGCGCCAATGTCTACGAAAACAGCAAGGTGGTCGAGATCGATGCCGAGGCCGGGCATGTCGTGCTGGCGGGCGGCGAAACGATGCAGGCCGACCGGATCGTCGTCGCTGCCGGCGCCTGGGTGCTAAAACTGTTCCCGGAGCTGGATGGCGAGCTGAAAACCTGGCGCACCGCGCTCGCCTATGTCGAACCGCCGACGGACCTGAAAGCGGTCTGGCAGGCAGCACCGGTCGTCCTCAACATCGGCGGCACTGTCGACGGCTACGCCATCCCGCCCTCGGGCGGGGCCGGCATGAAATTCGGCTCCGGCCTGCACAGGGTGCCGACCAGCGATGCCGACTGGAACCGTCAGCCGGTGCCGGGCGAAGGCGAGGCGATCCGCAACCTGTTTTCGCCGCCGATTGCCCGTATCGAGGAGTACAAGGTCACCGAAGTGGTCACCTGCGCCTACACCTTCACCGCCGACGAGAAATTCCTGGCTCACCAGAAAGGCAGATGCCTGGTCGTCTCGGCCTGCTCCGGCCACGGCTACAAGTTCGGCGCGGCAGTCGGCAGAAGGGTTGCGGCCTGCGTCGGCAACGGCGATGTCGACGGCCTGAAGAAATGGCTCAGGGCGGAGGTGGCCTGAGCGCTAATACTGGCAATGCCTCGGAATATGCGCGCGGCGCCAGCTGGATGAGCCCTCCCTGACCACCACGCGGCGGGCCACTGTCTGATAAGACGCCGGAATGTCGATGATGCGCCGTTGCTCCGGCCGCACCAGCACTTCTTCGGCGACGTCCTCGTACTCGGCGGGGAGGACAACGCGCCGCCGGCGTTCCGGCTCAAGCACGACGATTTCGGCCACGCGTTCATAGCGCGCCCTGTGCCTGACCTTGCACAGCACCTTGCGGCCATCGATGATGCGCCATTCCCAGGAATAGCCGCCGTCATCGACCCTCACGGTGCGGTAGATAGTGCGGGTGATGGCGGGCACGATCTCGTAGCTGACGCGCGCCGGTGCGATCTGCACCACGCGCTCGCGCGTCCCGTAGATTGGCGCCTCGTATTCCACCTGCTGGCCGGCTGGGCTGACGAGCACGTCCTCGTAGACGGTGTCGTAGACGGCCGGCCGATTGACCTGCTCATAGCATTCGACCGCGCGTCCGCCGGCCGCCGTTTCGGACGCCATGCCGAATACGGCGATGCTGGTAAGGGCCAAGGATGCAACTTTCTTGATCATCGCACTCCCCCTGTTTGAACTGCGTGAAGCGAGTTCAACGTTGAATTGTAGGGTAAGCCGTGGCCGGAAAAAGCGGTTTCACCACTTTTCGTTAAGCGATGCGGTTAAGAAACTGCTAAACAACGGCCAAGCATGAGCGCCCCTTCCCACGGCAGAAGAGGGGCTGCCGGCACGGCGACAGGCGAAACTGGTTTGGAAACCTTGATTCGACTTAACCGGATGGCTAGGAGAGGCGGCCTTGCGCTAGGGTGAGCCGGCATCCTATTTACACAATAACGATCCAGAACCGATTCTGCCCGATTGCAAATCTCCGGCGCCGGAATCCCATCCTCAAAAAGGGATAGTCCATGAAGAACCCCGTCGAAACCTACATGAACCTCGTTCCGATGGTGGTCGAACAGACCAATCGCGGCGAGCGGGCCTACGACATTTTCTCGCGGCTCCTCAAGGAGCGCATCATTTTCATCACCGGCCCGGTCGAGGATGGCATGGCGACGCTGGTCTGCGCGCAGCTGCTGTTCCTCGAGGCGGAGAATCCGAAGAAGGAAATCAACCTCTATATCAACTCGCCCGGCGGCGTCGTCACCTCCGGCATGGCGATCTATGACACGATGCAGTTCATCAAGCCTGCCGTGTCGACGCTCTGCATCGGTCAGGCCGCCTCGATGGGCTCGCTGCTCTTGACGGCGGGCCACAAGGACATGCGCTTCGCCACGCCGAACGCCCGCATCATGGTCCACCAGCCTTCCGGCGGCTTCCAGGGCCAGGCTTCCGACATCGAGCGTCATGCCCAGGACATCATCAAGCTGAAGCGCCGCCTCAACGAGGTTTACGTCAAGCACACCGGCAAGAGCTACGATGAGATTGAAAAAACGCTCGACCGTGACCATTTCATGACTGCCGACGAGGCCAGGGATTTCGGCCTCATCGACAAGGTCATTTCGTCACGTGAGCCGGTCGAAGGTATTGCCTTATAGGCCCGCGGTGGCCCCGCGGTGGCAATGAGTGGCGGGATCACGCGCTTTTGGCGCAGCTTGCGGCATTTCGGCCACAATTGGCTGTTCCCTCGACGGGTGCAATTGCCTACGTTAAGGCTATGTTGATTTTGGACGGCTTAGCTTTGCGTGGGGTTGTTCGAATCATTGCCCCGTTTTCCGATTTGTGTTTCGTACGGAATGCGTTGCGGGAGCCGGGGCACTGGCGGCAGCGGATTCCCGCGATAGATTGAATATGCGCCCTTTCAACCAGACCATCGGCGGGCGGCCATGAAAGGACAGGAAAATGAGCAAGGTCGGCAACAACAGCGGTGATTCCAAGAACACGCTTTATTGCTCGTTTTGCGGCAAAAGCCAGCACGAAGTGCGCAAGCTGATCGCCGGGCCGACGGTGTTCATCTGCGACGAATGCGTCGAACTGTGCATGGACATCATCCGCGAGGAGAACAAGACCTCGATGGTGAAGTCGCGCGAGGGCGTGCCGACCCCGCAGGAAATCCTCAAGGTTCTCGACGACTACGTCATCGGCCAGCCCTACGCCAAGCGCGTGCTGTCGGTGGCCGTCCACAACCACTACAAGCGCCTCGCCCATGCCGGCAAGAACAACGACGTCGAACTGGCGAAGTCTAACATCCTGCTGATCGGCCCGACCGGCTGCGGCAAGACGTTGCTGGCGCAGACGCTGGCCCGCATCATCGACGTCCCCTTCACCATGGCCGACGCGACGACGCTGACCGAGGCCGGCTATGTCGGCGAGGACGTCGAGAACATCATCCTGAAGCTGTTGCAGTCGGCCGACTACAATGTCGAGCGCGCCCAGCGCGGCATCGTCTATATCGACGAGATCGACAAGATCTCGCGCAAGTCGGACAACCCCTCGATCACCCGCGACGTCTCGGGTGAGGGCGTGCAGCAGGCACTTTTGAAGATCATGGAAGGCACTGTCGCCTCCGTGCCGCCGCAGGGCGGCAGGAAGCATCCGCAGCAGGAATTCCTGCAGGTCGACACCGCCAACATCCTGTTCATCTGCGGTGGCGCTTTCGCCGGCCTGGACAAGATCATCTCGGATCGCGGCAGGAAGACCTCGATCGGTTTCGGCGCCATCGTCGCTTCGCCCGAGGATCGCCGCACCGGCGATGTTTTCCGCCTGGTCGAGCCTGAGGATCTGTTGAAGTTCGGCCTCATTCCCGAGTTCGTCGGCCGTCTGCCTGTCCTGGCGACGCTGGAGGATCTCGACGAGCCGGCACTGATCCAGATCCTGACCGAGCCGAAGAACGCGCTGGTCAAGCAGTATCAGCGGCTGTTCGAGATGGAGAATGTCGACCTGACCTTCCACGAGAACGCGCTCTCGGCGATCGCCAAGCGCGCCATCGAGCGCAAGACCGGCGCGCGCGGCCTGCGTTCGATCATGGAAGCGATCCTGCTCGACACCATGTTCGAGCTGCCAGCGCTGGAAGGCGTGCGCGAAGTGGTTATTTCGGAAGAGGTGGTGTCAGGCAACGCCCGGCCGCTCTACATCTATTCCGAGCAGAAGGAAAAGAAGGGCAACGTCAGCGCCTGACGTGAGCCGGCAGTGGATTTTTCCGAAACGGCGCCGCAGGGCGCCGTTTTGCTGTCGCACACCGCGTGTGGCGCCGCGTAATGGCTGCGGATTGGAGGGACGGACCGTGTTGACCCTTGATCTTTACCCGCCGTGCCTCCAACTAAAGGCAGAAGGCCGTGGTGCCGAATTCTGTGCTGTAAAACTCCCGTCACAAACGGTGGTAGGCGGAACGATCCCCGGTCGTTAATATGAGATTCGCGGTTGGCCGATTGGCGGCCGCGACATGAAAGGTTGGACAATGGCCAAATTATCCAAGGCTCCCAGCGACGGCGTCTTCGCAGTCCTCCCACTGCGCGACATCGTGGTGTTCCCGCACATGATCGTTCCGCTCTTCGTCGGGCGTGAAAAGTCGATCAAGGCGCTGGAAGAAGTGATGGGTCAGGAAAAGCAGATCCTGCTTGCGACCCAGATGAATGCCGCCGACGACGATCCGGAGCCCGATGCCATCTTTGACATCGGCACGCTCGCCAATGTGCTGCAATTGCTGAAACTGCCGGACGGCACCGTGAAGGTGCTGGTCGAAGGTGCCTCGCGCGCGAAAATCGTCGCGTTCACCGACCGTCCCGATTTCCATGAAGCCCGTGCTGCGGCGCTGGTCGAACCGGATGAGGAAGAGGTCGAGGTCGAGGCGCTGGCCCGTTCCGTCGTCACCGACTTCGAGAACTACGTCAAGCTGAACAAGAAGATCTCGCCCGAAGTGGTGGGTGCCGCCAGCCAGATCGACGACTATTCCAAGCTCGCCGACACGGTCGCTTCGCATCTTGCCATCAAGATCCCCGAGAAGCAGGAGATGCTCGCCACGCTGTCCGTCAAGGAACGGCTGGAAAAGGCGATGGGCTTCATGGAAGCCGAAATCTCGGTGCTGCAGGTCGAGAAGCGCATCCGCTCGCGCGTCAAGCGCCAGATGGAGAAGACGCAGCGCGAATACTACCTCAACGAGCAGATGAAGGCGATCCAGAAGGAGCTCGGCGAGGGCGAGGACGGCCGCGACGAGGCCGCCGAGATCGAGGCGCGCATCAAGAAGACCAAGCTTTCCAAGGAGGCCCGCGAAAAGGCGGAAGCCGAACTGAAGAAGCTGCGGACGATGTCGCCGATGTCGGCTGAATCGACCGTCGTGCGCAACTATCTCGATTGGCTGCTGTCGATCCCGTGGGGCAGGAACTCCAAGGTCAAGCAGGATCTGGCCTTTGCCCAGAACGTGCTCGATACCGACCATTTCGGCCTCGACAAGGTCAAAGACCGCATCGTCGAATACCTCGCCGTGCAGAGCCGTCAGAAGAAGCTGAAGGGGCCGATCCTGTGCCTCGTCGGACCTCCCGGCGTCGGCAAGACCTCGCTCGGCAAGTCGATCGCCAAGGCGACCGGCCGTGAGTTCATCCGCATGGCGCTGGGCGGCGTGCGCGACGAGGCCGAAATCCGCGGTCACCGCCGCACCTATATCGGCTCGATGCCCGGCAAGGTCATCCAGTCGATGAAGAAGGCGAAGAAATCCAACCCGCTCTTCCTGCTCGACGAGATCGACAAGATGGGCCAGGATTTCCGCGGCGATCCGTCATCGGCTTTGCTCGAGGTGCTCGATCCCGAGCAGAACTCGACGTTCATGGACCATTACCTCGAGGTCGAATACGACCTGTCGAGCGTGATGTTCGTGACGACGGCGAACACGCTGAACATCCCTGCGCCCTTGATGGACCGCATGGAGATCATCCGTATCGCCGGTTACACCGAGGACGAGAAGATCGAAATCGCCAAGCGTCACCTGATGCCCAAGGTGATCCGCGACCACGCGTTGCAGCCGAAGGAATTCTCCGTCGGCGAGGACGCGATCCGCGGCATCATCCAGACCTACACCCGTGAAGCGGGCGTCAGGAGCCTGGAGCGCGAGCTGATGAAACTCGGGCGCAAGGCGGTGACCGAGATCCTGAAGACGAAGAAGAAGACGATCAACATCACGGCGGACAATCTTGCCGATTATCTTGGTGTTCCGCGCTTCCGCTTCGGCCAGGTCGAGAGCGACGATCAGGTCGGCGTGGTCACCGGGCTCGCCTGGACGGAAGTCGGCGGCGAGCTGTTGACGGTGGAAGGTGTCATGATGCCCGGCAAGGGCCGCATGACAGTGACCGGCAATCTGCGCGACGTTATGAAGGAATCGATTTCGGCGGCGGCGTCCTATGTCCGCTCGCGGGCCATCGATTTCGGCGTCGAGCCGCCGCTGTTCGACAAGCGCGATATCCACGTCCACGTGCCGGAAGGCGCAACGCCCAAGGACGGACCGTCGGCTGGCGTGGCGATGGCGACGGCGATCGTCTCGGTGCTGACCGGAATCCCGGTCAAGGCCGATGTGGCGATGACCGGCGAGATCACGCTGCGCGGCAGGGTGCTGCCGATCGGCGGCCTCAAGGAGAAGCTGCTTGCCGCACTTCGCGGCGGCATCAAGAAGGTACTGATCCCGGAAGAGAACGCCAAGGATCTGGCGGAGATTCCGGAGAACGTGAAGAGCGGCATGGAGATCATTCCGGTCTCACGGGTTGGCGAAGTGTTGCGCCATGCGCTGGTGCGCATGCCGGAACCGATCCAGTGGGTTGAACCCGTCAATGCGCCGGCCGTGGTCGATGTCGGGGACGAAGCTGGTAAATCGCTGGCGCATTAGCTCTTGCTAAAGTTGCAATGCACAAAGAGAGAGCCGGGCCTTGAGCCCGGCTTTTTCATGTGAAGAACCCCGGATTTCCGGGCTTTTTTCAACTTTCGTGGCGCTTTTCGACTTGGTTGCCGGAGCGCTTCTTTCTAAAGTCCGTTTCCTGCCGGATGAGTCGAGTGTTCCGGTTTTCTCATGGAAGGGAATTTTTATGAACAAGAACGAACTGGTGTCCGCTGTCGCCGATGCCGCGAGTATTTCGAAGGGTGACGCGCAGTCGGCGGTTGATGCGGTGTTTTCCGTCATCACCGGCGAACTGAAAAAGGGCGGCGATGTCCGGCTTGTCGGCTTCGGAAATTTCACCGTGTCACAACGCGCCGCGTCGACCGGCCGCAATCCGCAGACCGGTGCGGAAGTGAAGATCCCGGCGCGCACCGTGCCGAAGTTCTCGGCCGGCAAGGGCCTCAAGGACGCGGTCAACTAAGCGCTTCCTTAAGTCTTTCAGAGAAAAGAAAAGCCGGTATATCCGGTTTTTCTTTTCTGTGCCCGCAACGTCGTTGGAAAGGCGGCACTATGCCGTCGGCGCATCCGCGCGCATCAAGCCTTCTGTCTTGAGATCGGCCCACAGCGCCGATGGCGGTTTCGCGTCGAGCAGCGAGCGATTGCTTTCGACTTCGCCCGGCCGCTGGCCGCCGGGGATTACCGAGACGACGGAAGGATGCAGCAGCGGGAACTGCAGCGCCGCCTCGATCAGGCGCACGCCGTGGCGCTTGCAGACGGCCTCGATGCGGGTGACGCGGTCGATGATGTCCTGCGGCGCCTCCGAATAGTTGTAGTAGGCGCCGGGCTTCGGCCCGGTTGCCAGGATGCCGGAATTGTACGGCCCGCCGAGAACGATGCCGATGCCGCGTTGCTGGCATAGCGGCAGGAAAGACTGCAGCGCTTCCTGCTCCAGCAGCGTGTAACGCCCGGCAAGCAGGAACAGATCGAAATCGCCGCGCTCGGCCAGCGTCTGGGCAACCTGCCACTCGTTTATGCCGCCGCCGAACGCCTTGATCACGCCCTGGTCGCGCAATGCCAGCAATCCGTAGTAGCCGGAGCTCATGAATTCCTGAATGCGCTGGTCCGAGGCTTCCTTGCTGCCATGGGTGAAGATGTCGACATCATGCACGAAGAGGATGTCGATGCGGTCAACGCCGAGCCGTTCCAGCGAGGCTTCGAAGGAGCGCATGACGCCGTCATAGCTGTAATCGTAGACCTCGCGGCGCGATGGGGTGTCGAAGAATTTGCCGATGCCGGTGCGCTGTTCCGGCGGGCAGGCGCGCATGATGCGCCCGACTTTGCTGGACAGCACGTAGTCGTCACGCTTCTTCGAACGCAGGAACGGATTGAGCCGCGTTTCGGCAAGGCCCAGCCCATAGAGCGGCGCGGTGTCGTAGTAGCGGCAGCCGACCCGCCATGCCGCCTCCAGCGTAGCATTGGCATCCTCATCGGATACGGCGCGATAAAGATTGCCGAGCGGCGCAGTGCCGAAGCCGAGCTCGGTGAAGGTGATGCCGCCATTGCCGATGCGGTCGAAATGCCGTGTCTTCATATGCTGCCGTTTCCTCATTTGCGATTTGCCGTGACACTATCACGGCTGTGGCGCATCAAAAGCACTGCGTGTCGTTGGACACCGATTTTCGCGGTGATAGCATGAGTGAAAACAAGCTGTTCGGGGCAGATGTGACTGAGATATTCAAATGGTTCTCCGGCACCGGCAAGCTGGTGCAAATGTCATGACGGACGCCGGCGAAAACCTTTTTGGGATTGCGCTGAGCGAGCTTGGCACCGTGCTGGAGCGTATCGACGCAAGCCGCATCGACGCGGCTTGCGCCATCCTGGCTGGCGCGAAAAAGATCGTCACCTATGGCTGCGGCCGCGAGGCGCTGCAGGTCCAGGGTTTTGCCATGCGGCTCTACCATCTCGGTCTGCCGGTGTCGGTCGTCGGCGACATGAGCACGCCGCCGCTGGGCGAGGGCGATGTCTTCCTCGCCAGTTCCGGCCCGGGTGAGACGTCGACGGTGCTGACCTTGATGCAGGTCGCGCGCGAGGCCGGTGCCACAGTCCTGCTGCTCACCGCACAAGCCGACAGCACTGCCGCGAAGCTGGCCGATTTCACACTGCTTATCCCGGCTCAGACCATGGCCGACGACCAGGGCCCTGAAAAGACATCCGTCCTGCCGATGGGCTCGGTTTTCGAAGGCGCGCTGTTCGTCCTCTTCGAAGTGATGGTGCTGAAGCTCAGGGATCTGACCGGCGTCTCGCCGGAAGCGATGCGCGCCCGCCACACCAATATGGAGTAGGTGTCATGCGCTACGAATTGATGCTGCCGCACCAGATCCGCAAGGCGATCGCCGAGAACCGGCCGGTCGTGTTGCCGCTCGGTGTGCTCGAATATCACGGCGAGCACATGGCCGTCGGAATGGACACGCTGGCGGTGGTCAAGAGCCTGGAACTGTTCGAAAAAGAAGCCGAGATCGTCATTCTGCCGCCCTTCCATTACGGCGCGGCGAGCTATGCTGTTGCAGCACCGGAGGGCAGTGGTTCGCTGCAGGTCGGCGGCAATGTGCTGGCGCCATTTGCGGAAGAACTGTTCTACAGCCTGCTGCGCATCGGCTTCCGCAACATCCACGCCGTCATTCACCACCAGACCGAAAATTTTGCCGCCGGCATGCCGACCGATCTCGCCTTCAAGGCCGCCGGCCGGCAGGCGATCTTCCGCTTCCTGGAGAAAGAACGTGGCGAAGGCTGGTGGGGCTCTCCGGCTATGGCCGACTATTATGCCGAGCACGCCGAGGGCAGCAATTTCTTCAACTGGGTGCGGGTGCATCCACTGATGCCGGCTTCAATGCACAGCCGGTACCCGTTCGACCATGCCGGCACCGGCGAGACGTCACTGATGCTGGCGCTGTGCCCGGAAGCGGTGGATGCCGGCCGCTTCGCCGACAACACCGGCTGGTACACGGCAAGTGCGCCCGAAGCCTCGGCGGAATTGGGGCAAAAAGGGGTTGCCATGATCCTCGAGCATTTGCGGGCAACACTTTCGGGTTAGCGCACTTTTCCCTTCTCCCACAACAAGGGGAGAAGGGAGAACCGGCGCAGTTATTTCACCGCGCCCGCTGTCATGCCCATGATCAGGTAACGCTCGAGCGCGATGCCGATGACGGCGAGCGGTGTGATGGCGGCGGTGGCAAGCGCTGCCATCGACCACCAGTTGATGCCTTGTGAGCCGGTCTGGCTGGCCACCATGACAGGAATGGTCTTTGCGTCGGTCGAGGTCAAAAGCGCGGCGAAGAAATACTCGTTCCAGCACAGCACCATCGCCAGGATGAAGGCGGCGACCATGCCCGGCAGCGCGATCGGCATGACGATGCGCAAGAAGGCGCCCCAGATCGACAGGCCGTCGACGAGTGCTGCCTCCTCCAGCTCCACCGGAATGGAGTTGAACTGGTCGCGCATGATCCAGATGACGATCGGCAGCACCATCAGCGTGTAGAGCAGGATCAGCCCGACGCGCGTGTCGAGCAGGCCGACCTCCCGGTAAAGCACGAGGAAGGGCAGGGCCAAAACCACCGGCGGCAGGATCAGCTGTGACAGGAAGAAGAAGGAAATATCCTCGTTCCTGAACCAGGCGAACTTGTAACGATAGCGGGTCAGCCCGTAGGCGGCGAGGCTGCCGATGACGATGGCGAGGCTCGACGCACCGACCGAAGTGATGACCGAATTCATGAAGCGCTTGATAAACTCGTCGCGAACCGTCGACGTCCGAAAGATCGAGTCCGGCGACAGACCGAGCGAACGCCAGCCCTTCCAGTCGGGTTTGAAATCGAGAAACGGGATCAGATGGCCCTGGGTGACGTCGACCGCGGTCTTGAACGAAGTGGTTATCGTCCAATAGATCGGGAACAGGCAGATGAAAGCCCAGAAGATGAGCGCGCCATAGATGAAGACGCGGTTGGCGACGAAGCTCGCCGGCGAGCGGATTTCGGAAGCGGCATAGTCGGTGGTCTGAACGCTCATCTTGCCAGCCCGATCAGTTGACGTTGCGCACGAAGCGGCTGGCGAATTTCAGCAGCCAGGTCACGAACACGATGATGATGATCAAATAGGCCATCGCCAGCATCGTGCCGTAGCCGACGTTCGAGCGGTCGCGATATTCGCGGTAGATGAAACTGGACACCGAATCGGTCGCGCCGCCGGGGCCGCCGGAGGTGACGGTGATGATGATATCGGCGAGCTTCAGCTTGAAGATGATGCGCAGGATGACCGCCGTCACCGACACCGGCAGCATCAGCGGGAAGGTGACCTGCCAGAAGGTCTGCCAGGCAGTGGCGCCATCGACACGCGCTGCCTCGAGCACCTCGCGCGACATCGCCTGCAGGCCGGCGAGCAGCATGATCATCATGAACGGGATGAACGTCCACGCGTCGAGCACCATGATCGAGATGCGGGCGGTGATCGGGTTGGAGAAGAAGGCGGGGTTTTCCCAGCCGAGATGCCGCGCTAGTGTCGCGGCCGGCCCGAAGCGGTATTCCATCAGCGACTTGCCGATCATCCACGACACCGCCACCGGCGACAGCATCAGCGGCATGAGAAACACGACGCGGAAGAATTTTCGCGCCCGGATCTGCGCGTTGAGCAGCAGCGCCAGGCCGAAGGCGATGACATATTCGACGAACACCGCCAGCACGTAGAGCACCATGTTGAACAGCGCGTTGCGATAATAGGCGTCGTTCAGCATCTGCCAGAAATTGTCGAGCCCGTTGAACTGCCGTCCGCTGAAGGAACTGAGGTTCCAGTCGGTCAGCGCGATATAGAAGCCGAACAGCGTCGGGAAGATCACCATGGCAATGGTAAACAGCAGCGCCGGCAGCAGGAACAGCGCGCGCTGGCCGTCCTCGCCGCGCGTCAGTACCTGGCCGATGCCGAGCGCGACACCCCACAGCACGTAGGCGTAGACCACCGGCCGCCAGGTCTCGAAGCCGATAGTGTCGACCTCGCTCTTGTAGAGGATTTGCAGTGCGATCACCGCCAGAAGGCCGAGCGTCGCAGCAGCCATCAGAGCCCAGCCAAGCCGTTTGCGGCTCCGCGGTATCAGGTCGGATGGCACGGCGCCTGCCGGCCATTCACTTGTCGACAAAGTCTGGTCAGCCAGGGTCCGGTCAGCCACGCGTTCTTGCCCGTTCACAGGAGGCTCGATGACCGGCCGAGCCGGTCGAGGCCAAGTCGGTCAAGGTGAGGTCCGGCGGCTGTGCGCCGCCGAACCAGTTTCACTATCTCAGCCTACATGCCGAGCGAGGCCTTGTAGAGCTTGACCTGTTTGTCGCGGCCGATCTGGTCGGTCAGCTTCTCCCAGGCGGCTGCGATGGCGTCGGCGCCTTCCTGCGCCTTCATCTTGCCGGCAAAGGTGTTGGCCAAAATGTCCTCGGCGGCGCTGTAGTACTGGAAGATGCCGGGGATGCGCGGCTCGATCGCCGCGTTCGGATGGTTGTAGCTGTCGGCTTCCGACTTCAGATACGAGGTGATGAACGCCTCGTCGTAGCCCGCCGCCACCCATTCCGGAATGTTGAAATGCGAGTTGCGATAGGGCTGGAAACCCGACGGATAGGCCGCGCACCAGAGCGACAGGTCCTTGCCGCCGAGATGGGCAGCGGCAGACCATGCCGCCTTCTTCTTCTTTTCGTCGCTGTCGACGCGGGCCATGACATAAACGCCCCAGCCGAGATAGGCGCAGTTCGGTGCATGGTTCGGGCCGCTGGCGAGCTTGTCCCACTGGCCGGTCTTGGAGTTGTAGACATCGTCCGAGCCCGGCAGGATCGAGAAGCCGGTGATGTCGCCGACGACCGAGGAATCGTTGGTCTTGACGTTCGAACCGACGTCGCCCCACCAGGTAACCATCGAACCGGTGCCTGCCAAGAATTGCTGGAAGGCGGTGGTGTTCGGGTCGGCGTTGATCTGGTCGGCAGGTTCGGAGGGCAGGGCATCGATGACGTCCTGGATCGCCCGCACCCATGCCGGATTGTTGACGCGCGGCTTCATCGTGTCGGCATCGAACAGCCAGGCCTTGTCGTCGGGATGCTTGGCGTAGGCGCTGGCGCGGCTGCCGAGGAAATAAAAGCCGAAACCGCCCCAGGGCTTGGGCGCATCGAGATAGCCAAAGACATCCTGGCCCTTCACCTGCTTGCCCTTGAGGAATTTCGTCACCGCCTGCACCTGCTGCCAGGTCTTCGGCACGCCCCATTCGCCTTCTCCGCCGCCGTCCTTCCAGGCCTTGGCGAGGTCGGCATCGGCAAACACGTCGGTGCGGTAGTTGAAGTTATGCGCGTCGCCGTCAACGGTCACGCGATATTGCTTGCCGTCCCATGTGCCCACCGGCGGCTGCAGATAGGCCACGACATCCTTCATGTCGATCTGGTCCTTGACCCAGTCCGGCATCTCGGAGGTGAGACCCTTGCCGCAGACGTCGCCTTCGAACGGTGCCCCCATTTCGATGATGTCGAAATCGACGGTGCCGGTCGCGATCGACTGCTGCAGGCGGGCGTTGTAGTCAGCCTGCGCCAGGTCGATCCAGTTGATCTTGGCGCCGGTATAGGTCTCCCACGGCTTCAGGAAGCCGCGAAACAGCACATTGTGCAGGTTCTGGTTGTTGAGGCCCATGAAGGTGAGTTCGACACCGGCGAATTCGCCTTCCTTGACATTGGCCTTGGTGGCGCCAAGGCAAAGCTCGCCGACCTGCTGGAAGTCGGCATCGGTCGGCTGACCCTTGCCGACACCCGGGATCTGCAGGATCTGCGCACGCAGGTCGTCGGCGGCCGCAGCCGTGCGCGTCAGCGCACCAAGTCCGGCGCTTGAGGCCGCCGCGAGGGCGGCCATGCTGGCCGCTCCCTTCAGCACGTCGCGGCGGGTGGCCCCGGCGCGGACAAGTTGGTTATAAAGGCTGACTTTCATTTCGTTCCTCCCAGAAGGTCAATTGTGAATTGGTTCAGATGGTGGAGCGCCGATTATGTTCCCCAACGACAGCGACTCCCGTAAATAGCGGCCCGAATTCTCCCTCCCGCGACGCTTGGCATTCAGTGCCGGACAAGCGTACCGGTGCGCCCGGAACAGGGTCATAAGCCGGACACTGTCACTATTCGCACAACGAAGTGCGGTGTCAACGTGAATGGGTTTTTTATCTATAAGAGACTGACTTGCCCTCGCCGTTTGCGTTGTTTAGCTTCACGGCAACTGAAGGGGGAATGATGGCTCAAGTCGCGATCCGCAATGTGGCCAAGGCGTTCGGAACCGTCAAGGTTCTGCACGATGTCAGCGTCGACATCGCCGACGGGCAGTTCGTGGTGCTGGTCGGGCCTTCCGGCTGCGGCAAGTCCACGCTGCTGAGGATGGTGGCCGGGCTGGAAACGGTCTCCGGCGGCACCATCGCCATCGGCGAGCGCGTCGTCAACCATCTGCCGCCGGCCAAGCGCGACATCGCCATGGTGTTCCAGAACTACGCGCTCTATCCGCACAAGACGGTCGAGCAGAACATGGCCTTTGCTCTCAAGCTGCGCAAAACCGACCCGGCGGTGGTCACTGAGCGGGTCAAGCGCGCCGCCGACATCCTCGACCTCAATCCCTACCTCAAGCGCTATCCGCGCCAGCTCTCTGGCGGCCAGCGCCAGCGCGTCGCCATGGGCCGCGCCATCGTGCGCAACCCGCAGGTGTTCCTCTTCGACGAGCCGCTCTCCAATCTCGACGCCAAGCTGCGTGTCCAGATGCGCACCGAGATCAAGGAACTGCACCAGCGGCTGAAGACCACCACCATCTACGTCACCCACGACCAGATCGAGGCCATGACCATGGCCGACAAGATCGTGGTGATGCGCGACGGTCGCATCGAACAGGTCGGCGCGCCGCTGGAATTATTCGACCGGCCGGCCAACCTGTTCGTCGCCGGCTTCATCGGCTCGCCCTCGATGAACCTGCTCAAGGGCGTCGTGCGCAAGGGCGACAAGCCCGTCGTCGAGATCGCCGGGACGCCGTTCCCGATTGCGGCAACCAGTGCCGTCGAGGATGGCCGTAATGTCGTCTACGGCGTGCGGCCCGAGCATCTCGAAATCCATCCCGATGGTGTTCCGGCGAAGATTTCGGTGGTCGAGCCGACCGGTTCCGAGACTTTGGTGTTCCTGCGCTTCGGCGAGGGCGAGATGGTGGCGCTGTTCCGTGAGCGCCACGACTTCAAGCCGGGCGACACACTGCACCTGAAACCGCGGCTCGACCAGGTGCATCTCTTCGACGCAGAGACCGGCAAGCGTCTCTGATTTCGCCCCAGCAAACTTCGCGAGGAATACCATGCTCAAAGGAATCGATCCGCTGCTCAATGCCGATGTGCTGCAGGCGCTGCGGGCGATGGGCCACGGTGACGATCTGATTATCGCCGACACCAATTTCCCGTCCGATTCGGTGGCGCGCCAGACCGTGCTTGGCCGGCTGCTGCGCATCGATGCGTCGGCGGCCGACGTGGTCAAGGCGGTACTGTCGCTCTATCCGCTGGACACCTTCGTCGACGACGCGGCCGCGCGCATGGAGATCGTCGGCAAGCCGGACGACATTCCCGCCGTGCAGCAGGAAGTGCAAAAAGAGATCGATGCCGCCGAGGGCAAGGCCTGGCCGATGATCTCGGTCGAGCGCTACGCCTTCTACGAACGCGCCAAGAAGGCCTATTGCGTCATCCAGACCGGCGAGCGCCGCTTCTATGGCTGTTTTGCGTTCCGCAAGGGCGTCGTGCCACCGGATGCGGAGTAGCGGCATGCCGGCGAAACCGATCGTCATGAAGCCGGTTGTCATATTGGGCGTCTTCGTCGCCGATACGGCCTACCGCGCCGCCCGCCAGCCGCGCATGGGCGAGACGATCCTGGGCACGTCCTTCACGCTCGGCCCCGGCGGCAAGGGCTCGAACCAGGCGGTGGCAGCCGGCCGGCTCGGCGCCGATATCACCTTCCTTACCCGCCTCGGCGTCGATCCCTTTGCCGATATGGCGAGACAGACCTGGTCGCACGCCGGCGTGAAGAGCGCCGTCATCGACACGCCGGAAAGCTACACCGGTGCCGCCTATATCTTCATCGAGGAGACGAGCGGCAACAACGCGATCATCGTCAGCCCTGGTGCGGCGATGCTGATCTCGCCCGCCGATATCGAGGCAAATGCCGGCCTGATCCGCGCGGCCGGCGTTTTCGTCACCCAGCTCGAACAGCCGATCGAGGCGGCGCTGGGGGCGCTGGAGATCGCGCGCGGGGCAGGGGTGACCACCATCCTCAACCCGGCGCCGGCGGCCAGGCTTCCGGACCGTATCTACACGCTTTGCGACTATGTCACGCCGAACGAGACTGAGGCCGAGGAACTGACCGGCATCAAGGTATCCTCCATCGACGATGCCCGCCGTGCCGCCGACAGCCTGCTCGAGAAGGGCGTGGGCGCTGTAATCGTGACGCTCGGCGAAAAGGGCGCGCTGCTGCACACGGCCGACCGTTCCGAGCATGTCGCAGCGGTCGCCGCCGGCCCGGTCATCGAGACCACGGGTGCGGGCGACGCCTTCAATGGCGGCCTGGCTGCGGCGCTGTCGAGGGGGATGGAACCCCTGCAGGCGGTGCGCTTCGCTTGCGCCGTCGCAGGCATTTCGGTGACGCGCCCGGGCACCGCGCCGTCCATGCCGACGCTGCAGGAGGTCGAGGCGCTGCTCGCCGAGGGGTGAGACCGTATGGATTACATCATGAACGAAGACGGTTTTTGACAAATCAACGTCGACATTTCTCCGACATCAAGGGGACGTGACCCCAAAGGAGAAATGGCGCGAGTGACGGGGCTCGAACCCGCGACCTCCGGCGTGACAGGCCGGCACTCTAACCAACTGAGCTACACCCGCGCATAGACGAGCACGTGTCAGCCGTGTTCGTCGTTGGGGCGGTGGATAAGGGGTAAGCCACCGGGTGTCAAGCGGACCCGGACAGCATAACAGCAAACAGGAGAAGGTTTTTTGACAAGCCGAACTTTGTTGCCGAAACCGGCTCCCGGCCAAGCCACTCGCCGCTCATTTGGCCTTGCGAAGCCGGTCCTAACTGCTTAAAGGTCCGGCCCGGGGCGGGCGATTAGCTCAGTTGGTAGAGCGCTTCGTTTACACCGAAGATGTCGGCGGTTCGAGCCCGTCATCGCCCACCATTTTCCTCGATGTGTTCAGTTTGGGCTACACCGCTCAAGCTGATCGCCCAGGTGAGACGCATCCGACCACTGTGCTACTCGGACTTTGGTCTGATTCGAACTGTCTTTCCGCAGGGACTTAAGTCTGATCTGCTTGCCTCTCATGAGGGAAACGATTGCCGAAAGCTACAACTTGCAGTATCTCAATTGCGTATGGGCATGGGCGGGAGCGAAAATATTCCTGGATGGCTTGTGAGTCATCTTCCGGACGATCCCGTGATCGCAGGAGATCTCGCGGATAAGATATCGAAGGAAGCTGAAAAAAACCGGCTTCCAGGCGAACGGGTTGTGAACACAACCCGTAACGAAGAAGACACCTTCAAGAAAGAACAAGTCGAAGCTTATCCCGACGCCGCGGTTGCAGGAGTCTTTGCCAGCGGTTCATTCCTCGCCCTGTTGGTATTAGCCATTTATCTGCTTTATGTGCTCTCGATTGTGGCCGGGGGAACGGTCGCGGATGTTCCCCTGCCGCCCATATGAACTAGTAGACGCTCCGCCAACACTCGAATTAGCCCCGCACCGTGATGCTGGTGACTTTCGTGTCTGCGGTGGAGCACGCGACGAAGGTTTCGTTCCCGCGGCAAAGGTGTTCACGCGGGGCAACTGGCTGCTACAGAACGGCAGCATTGTACTTCCATAGGCCTCCCGGTTCTTTGCAACTTGGGCGATTGGCTTGTCGCAGATCAGCCTGCAATCGCCGGAGCGTGAGCAATCCGTTTCGCCACATAAACACAACGCTTCGATGAATCAGCGTCCTGCACCACCGCAAATCCAATCGCCTTGTAGAACCTTAGCGCACCATCGTTCTCCGGCATGACTTCGAGGTGGATGCCGGTCGAGCCGCTCGCGGCAAGCCCCTGCTCGAGGAAGGCCATCGCGCGCCTGCCGATGCCTTTCCCGCGCGCTTGCGGCAACACGTCGATATGGCCATGCGACGGATAGGCGGTCAGCGCAGGCGGAACAGCGAAATCGGGATGATGGACCCGATGCCGCGCCCAGTCGCTGCCGCGCCAGCGCGAGCTGTCGGGTCCCGGGTCCGCCACGCGCCGCTGAAGGTCGGGATACCACTCTGATGCCAGGCTGGCATTGAAAGCGCCCGTATCGGCCGCGCCAAGCAGGTAGCCGGCCGCACCTGCGGGACTATCGATAATGAAGGCCAGCTCGGGTTCGAGCACCTGGTAGGGAATAGTGTAGAGGAGGCCGAGCAGTTCCGGGTCGTCCTCGCGGCCGCTGGCGTCCTTGCCGGCATCGCCGGTCTTGAGACAGATCATCGCAAGCGCTGCATGATCGGCGGTGGTCGCCCGGCGCAGGAAGAAACCGCCGCCGAAATCGAGGATCATGGCGGCAGCAGCCGGAAATCCTTGCCCTCGGGCAAAAGCTGCCCGCCGTCGACGATGATGGTCGTGCCCGTGATGTAGCTGGCATCGTCAGAGGCCAGGAACAGGAAGGCATTGGCCACATCGCGAGGGCTGCCGAGACGGCCGAGCGGGATGGCGTCTTCCATGTTCTTGATGAAGGCCGCACCGCGATGCTGCTCTATGCCTTCAGTGAGGATGTTGCCGGGCTCGACGCCGTTGACTGTAATGCCGTAGCCCGAGAATTCGAGCGCAGCCGAACGGATCAGCCCATTGATGCCGGCCTTGGTCGCTGAATAATGGCCGTGGCCGGGGCTGGTGACATGCGGGCCGGTGATCGAGGAGGTGAACAGCATGCGGCCAAAATGCTGTGCCTTCATTGGCACCAGTGCGGCGCGAGCAGCGATGAAGCTGCCGCGCAAGTTCACCGCCATGACCCGGTCCCAATCGTCAGGACTGGTGTTTTCCAGCAATTGCCAGGGATAGATTCCGGCATTCTGCACCATGATGTCGAGCCGGCCGTGACGGTCGAGCGCCAGTGCAACAGCAGCCTCGGCATCAGCCATCTGCGAGATGTCGGTGCGGATGAAGGCGGCACCGAGCTCGTCCGCAGTCGCTTGCCCGGCCTCAGCCTCGGTATCGGCCAGGACAAGCGTCGCGCCCTCTTCGGCAAAGCGTTGTGCGATGCCCTTGCCGATCCCGCGCGCACTTCCAACGATCAGCGCGACCTTATCTTCCAGACGGCCGGTCATGCGAGCCTCTGGCGGATGGTTTGCTTGAATGCGTCGAGCAGCACCGCGGCGAGGACGAGCAGGCCGTGGATCACCTGGGTGAAGTTGGCCGGCAGGCCCATCAAATTGATCGCCGTGTTAATGGCCGAGAGCAGCAGCACGCCGGCATAGACGCCGGGCAAGGTGCCGACGCCGCCTTTCAGGCTGACGCCGCCGATGACGACCGCGGCGAAGGCATTGAACAACAGGCCGACGCCGAGATTAGCTGTCGCGCCGGAGGTGCGGATCGCCAGCACCCAGCCGGCAAGGCCGGCGATGGCGCCGGCAAGGACAAAGGCTATGACAAGGTTGCGGTTGACGCGGATGCCGGCGCGGAAGGTCGCCGTCTCGTTGCCGCCGATCATGACCAGGTGCCGGCCGAAGGGCGTCTTGGCCATGATCAGCGAGAACACCACGAAACACGCAATGGCGATCCAGGCTGTCAGCGGCAGGCCACCCAGGCGCTGGATGCCGAACCAGCGGATCGCCGGCGCAAGGTCCTGCGCCGAGCGGCCGCCGGAGATGACCAGCACCAGGCCGCGCACCCAGATGTAAGACGCCAGGGTGATGATGAAGGCGCTCATCTTGACCCTGATCACCAGGTAGCCATTGAAGGCGCCGATGAGGCCGCCGACCGCAAGCGCGATGAGCAGCGAAACCGGAACCATCAGCCATTGCGGCTGCAACTGGATGCCGAGGCCGATGCCCGACGAGCAGAACAGGATGCCGACCGCCATGGCGCTGAGCGCCGCCACCGATTCGACCGACAGGTCCATATGGCCGGCAATGATGACCAGCGCCAGGCCGATCGACATGACGCCGAGCACGCTCGATGCCTCGATGATGTTGGCGAAGATGCCGAGCTGAAAATAGTTCGGGATGAGGATGGAAAAGACCACCAGCACGAAGACCAGCATGAACCAGACGAGATTGTCGAGGATGAACTCGAGGGTTTGGCGCGTGCGGGGATTCATCTGCGGATCCAGTTGGCGCCGACCCCGAAAAAACCACTCGGTTTTCGGAAAGATCAGGCGCGGTTGAAATTTGCTGCAACGTTCCCGTGCGCGTCCGCTTGAACGCACCGGGCTGCAGGGCTTGGCTCCGGGCCTGTGTGGCCCGGAGCTTCTGGCGAGTTTGCTATTCGACCGGCTTTATGGTTTCGGTCGGCGGCTTCATGTTGCCCCAGAAGGCAGGGTTATCGACATTTTCCTTGGTGATCGCAGCGCCGGGGATCTTGATGTTCGGCCCCCACGCTTCTTTGGTCAGGGTCGATTTCAGGCCAAGCACATCATATTCGCCGGGCTTGATCTCCTGCTTGTTGACCACCTTGTCCATGAACATGGCGACCGCCGCGGCCTGGGCATAGAGCGGCTGCTCGACTTCGACGTTGAGCCAGCCCTTGCGGATCAGGTCGAGGCCGACCGGAGCGCCGTTCGAGCTCATCAGCATGACGTCGCCCGGTTTCTTGCCGGCGGCCTCGAGCGAGGCGACGGCAGCGACCGAAAGATGCGCTGCATGGCTGAAGATCAGGTCGATGTCGGGGTTGGCGAGCAGCTGGTCGTTCACGATGGTCCCGGCTGCATCCGCCGCCCATTGCATGGCCGGCAGCGAGATGATCTTGACGTCCGGGAACGCCTTCATCTTCTCCTCGAAACCCTTCTGGATATCGAGCGTGTAGGGGTCGCCCGGATCGCCGAGCACCTGCAGGATCTTGCCCTTCACCGAGCCGTTTTTCGCGGTCAGGAGCTTTTGCGCCTGGTCGGCGGCGACGTAGCCGATCTCGACGGTTCCGGCCACCGAGGTGAAGTCGGACGGGGTCGAGGTGATCTGGCGGTCGAACTCGACGACCGGGATGCCGGCGGCGCGGGCGGCCTCGATCGACGGTTTCAGCGCATTGAAATCGACGGCGGCAAGAATGATCGCCGACGGCTTCAGCGCGATGACGTCGTTCATCTGCGATTGCTGAGCGTCGGTCTTGTTGTCGGCGTTCAGCGTCTTCATCTCGTAGCCGACCTGCTTCAGGAACAATTCCAGCGCGCTCACCGAGCCGGTCTGGAACTCATCGAGCAATGTCGGCACCATGTAGTAGACGGTGCCCTTGGACTGGGCGAATGCCGGCGTGAGCGTGGCAAAGGCCAGTGCCAGGATACCGAAGACGGAAAGAAGTATTTTCTTCATGTCGTTCGCTCCTCTTGCGCCGGACCCCTCGTTTGTCCCTCAGTTCGTCGGTCCGGCACCGGCGAGCGTCTCTCCGGTGATCATGTTGATCACCGCGTCGGGACTTGTTTTGTTGCGTGCGACGTCGCCCGCCACGACGCCTTGCCGGATCACCACGATCCGATCGGCGACCTGGAAGGCCTGTTGCATGATATGAGTGATTATGACGACGCCGATGCCCTGGCTCGCCACCTGGCGGATCATGTCGAGGCCGCGCCGCGTCTGCTCGACGCCGAGCGCCGCGAACGGCTCGTCGAGAAGCACCAGCTTGCCGCCAAAATGCACGAACCGATTGAGCTCGATGGCCTGCCGCTGGCCTCCGGAAAGATGCTCGACATTGGTGCGAAGCGAGGGAATGCGGGTGCCGGCGCTGGCCAGTGCCTTTTGCACCACCTGCTCCATGGCGCGCTCGTCGAGCACCGGAATGCCGAGAACCTTCCTGCTGATCTCGCGGCCCATGAAGAAATTGGCGACCACGTCGACATTGGTGCAGAGCGACAGGTCCTGGTAGACCGTCTCGATCCCCGCGGCCTTGGCCTCGGCGGGGGATTTGGCGAGGAATTCCTTGCCTTCGAACAGCATGCGGCCGGAGGTCGGCTCGAGGCCGCCGGCAATGATCTTGACCAGCGTCGATTTGCCGGCGCCGTTGTCGCCAAGAAGCGCCACCACTTCGCCCTTGTCGATCGAAAAGCTGATGCCTTTCAGCGCTTCGATGGCGCCGTAATTCTTGGCTACATTGTCGAGCACCAGCAGCGGTTCACTCATGCTGCGATCCCCTTGTTATGCAAGAGATCCCGACCGCGTTCGCGCTCGGCGGTGAAGATCTGGCCGAAGCGCGGCGAAAGCACTCCTGAGACGGCAAGCGCGGCGGCGCCGCGCAACACCGCGTGCTGGCCGCCGCGTGCGACGCTGACGCGGGGCGTCGTGCGGTCGCTTCGCGCCGAGACCGAATTGGGCAGGTGCGCGGCCGCGCCGGCAAGCCTTTCGAGCAGGTCGGTGGACGCCAGCCCGCCGAGGATGATGGTTTCGGGATCGAACAGGTTTTCGATGATGGTGACGGCGTTGCGGAAGATCGGCGCAATCTCGCTCACCCACTCGGCGTCGGCGATGTTGCGGCGCCGCAGCGCCTCGAGCGAGAGATACCGTTCGAGGCAGCCGCGATTGCCGCACGGGCAGGGCTCGCCGCCCGGCACCGCGGGAATGTGGCCGATTTCACCGGCGTTTCCCCAGGCGCCGCGCAATGCCGCCCCGTCATGCACCATGACGCCGCCGAGACCGACGCCGAAATAAAGATAGTAATACTCGGAATATGCCGTTCCGAGGCCGTAGAGGCGCTCGCCGATAGCAGCCGCCGCCATATCGGTTTCGAAAAAGGCCGGCAGTCCGGTCGAGGCGGCCAGCCGCTCGCGCAGCGCCACATCCTTCCAGCCGGTCATGGTGGTCGGCCCGACAAAGCTCATGGACTCCACGCCGAACGGTCCGGGCAGCGCCATGCCAATGCCGAGAACGCGGCCACCGGGCCGCAATGCCGTCAATTCGAGCACCATGGCGCCGATCAGCTCGAAAGCGTGGTCGGGCGTTGCATTTGGGGCTTCGCGGTAGGTGCTCTCGATAACATCGCCGCTTAGGTTGATCAGGGCGGCATTGATGCCCAGCGGGGTGACGTGGATGCCGACGGCATAGCCGCCTTCGGGATTGATGCGCAGCGTTGCCGGTGGCAGGCCGCGCCCCTTGGGCTCTTCGCGCAGCGACAACACGTAACCGTGCTCTTCCAGCTCGCGAACGATGGTAGACACCGTCTGCACGGTGAGTCCGACCCGCCTGGCAATGTCGCCGCGGGCGATCGGTCCGTGAAGGCGGATGGATTCGAGCACGATACGCCGGTTATACGGCCGCCCGAACTCCTGATTGGTCCCGCGCAATGCCATGTCTGGCGCCCTCTCGAGAGAGCAGAGGTTCGCACCGAATATTTATTCAGTCAAATGGAATTCAAAAATAATTCGCCTGTGGCCAAGGTCCTTCTAACGCCGGCGAATTCGCGCCCGCCGGCGGATGGGCCCAACTCTGGCAATTTTCCAGCATGAAGCGCCACCGGTTGGACGGGACGCCAGGCATGACCTTGGCCGGCATTCCGATCAGCGCCCTGAAGCCCATTTCGGAACCGGTTGTGAGCCGGCCAAGGATCGGAGTTCGTTGCGCCTTTCCGTTGCAGGGAGCATACTTCCTCTCGCCGGTCTGCGGGAGGAGATGCGATGCCGAAGCTGACCCTCGACGGGATTGATCTCGGCTATGAGGTGCGGGGCGACGGGCCGCCGGTGCTGTTCGTCCACGGCAGCGTCACGAACGGCATGATGACATGGTCCGCGCAGCTACCGCTTGCGGAGCGCTGGAAGCTGGTTGTGGTCGACCGGCCCGGATACGGATCAAGTTCCCCTGCCGAACGCGAGGATTTCGTCGTCGACGCCAGACTGGTTGCCGGATTCCTCGATCGGACGCATGACCTCTGGGACGAAAGCCGCGTCCATCTGGTCGGGCATTCCTATGGCGGCGTCATCTCTCTTCTTGCAGCAGCGATGCGCCCGCGAGCAATCCGTTCGCTCACGGTGATCGAGCCGCCGGCCTTTGACCTTGCGCGCGGGGATGTTGCCGTCAATGAACTCGTGACGCGCCTGAAGACCCACTGGCAAAGCGGACCCCGCGACGATCCCGCGCTTTTCTTGCGCCAGTTCCTCCATCTGGTCGGCTCGGCGACACAATTGCCAGACCCGCTGCCGCCCCCGCTCGCGCAAGGCGCGGCCATGCTCGTCGTCGAACGCGGGCCATGGGAGGCCGAAATTCCGCTTCGGCAACTTGCCGATGCGCCGTTCCCGAAACTGGTGGTATCCGGCGGGCACAGCGCAGCATTCGACGCCGTCTGCGACGTGCTCGAAAACGTGCTTGGTGCCGATCGTGCCGTGATCGCCGGCGCGGGGCACAGCGTTCAGCAGACCGGTGAGCCGTTCAACCGGCGGCTCGGCGCGTTCATGGCTGCTGCTGAGGGCTGAAAGCGATCTATCTTTGATATTGCCTGGCGGGCGGTTGACCGCGCGCCAGGCTTCACGCCGAATGAATCGCCGGCTCTACAGATACTGCGCGACCTTCTTGCCGACGGTCAGGAAGCGCAGCGGATCGATCGCCTCGCCATTGTGGCGGACCTCGTAGTGCAGATGCGGGCCGGTCGAGCGGCCGCTGTTGCCGGTCTTGCCAATGATGTCTCCGGCATCGAGCTTCTGGCCGACGGCGACGTCGATTTCGCTGAGATGCCCGTAACGCGTTACAAAGCCGTTGCCGTGGTCGACCTCGATCATGCGGCCGTAGCCGCCGTTCCAGCCGGCCTTGACGACGACACCGCCTGCCGTGACCTTGGCCGGCATACCGACCGGCGCCCTGAAATCCATGCCGGAATGCAAGGCGGCCGTGCCGAGGATGGGGTCGGTGCGCACGCCGAACGGGCTGGTAACGCTGCGGCCGGGGGCGGGGTTGGCGAGCGGCAGCCGGCGCGCTTCCTTTTTAAGATGATCCAGCGCGTCAAGAGCCTCGTCCAACTCCTTGACCTTGCTGTCGAAGACCAACGAGCTGTCGAGTGGTATCAGCGGGCCGCCAACGTCGCTCTTTTCGAATTCGCTATCGACGGGCAGGCCGGCGGCCTCGAGCGCCTGCGAGATCGCGTCGGCGCTTTTGTAGGCATTGTCGGCAAGTGTAGCGATGCGGGTGAGCTGCTGGCTCTCGATGGCCTTCAGCGAGTTGTTGATCGAAACGAAGAGCTTGTCTGCCCGGTCGGCCGCGCTTTCGCTCGGCAGCGGATCGGCGCGGGTCGACCACAGCGAGAACGGCCTGGTGTCGTTGCTGGGAAGGGGCACAGCAAGGCTGGCGACGGAATAGGCCATCGGCTGGATGCTGCCGGTCGCGTCGGCATGTTCGTCCGGCTTTGCCGTCGGCACGGGCGGCGTTGCGACCTCGTTTTCGGCTCGTTCGAGGATCGGGCCGAGGCGGCCGTGACGCAGGCTGAGCTGGCTCTGCCGTTCCAGCAGCTCGCTGACCTTGGTTTCCATCAGTTGCTGATCGAGTAGCTGGCGGCTGGTGATGCGGTCGACCTGGCTGCGCAGTGCCGAGATGCGGTCTTCGTAGGCCTGCTGCATGCGCGCCTGCCGCGCCGTCGTGGCGCCGATCAGATCGTCGCGCAGCACCAGATAGGAGGTCGCCAGCAGGTAGCCAATGACGATCGCCGCCAGCGCCGAGCCGCAAAATGCAGCCAGCCATGGGCGTATGGTGAAATGCCTTATCTGGTCGCCCCGGGCGATGATGACCGTGTGGGGCTCTTTGCGTCTGCCGAAGACCGCTGACTGACTGGCTACGTTCACGGGACCAAGCTTTCGTTACGACACCAACGACAAGCCTGATTACACATTATTAGGGTTAACAAAGTTTTGCCGGATCGAACGACAGCCAAAGGTCTTCGCGCAAAACGGGCATCGAATTGCAGCGGACTGGCGCAGCTCTCAAAGGGCGCGAACCGCCTCCAGCACCTCTTCGGCGTGCCCCTTGACGCGGACGTTGCGCCAGATCCTGGCGATGCGTCCGTCCCGGCCGATCAGGAACGTCGCCCGCTCGACGCCCATATAGGTGCGGCCGTAGAGCTTCTTTTCCACCCACAAATGGTAAGCCTCGATCACTTTGCGCTCTTCGTCGGCGACAAGGTCGACGCTCAGATCGTATTTCGCCTTGAATTTGTCGTGTTTCTTGACGCTGTCCGGCGAGAGCCCGATGACGACAGCGCCGGCCTTTTCGAACTCCGGCTTCAACTGCGAAAAGCCGATCGCCTCGTTGGTGCAGCTTGTGGTGTCGTCCTGTGGGTAGAAATAGAGTACGATGGGTTTTCCCAGCAATGCGGCGAGGCTGAGTGAACCGCCGCCGTCGCGCGGAAGATCGAACTGCGGCGCAACATCGCCCACGTCGAGGTCAGCCATATCGATGCCCTTGTTTGAGGTTACGCGCCAGGCTGCATCGATATAATGTCGAGCGGGGATTCGTCCACGATCGAATTCGTTTCAACGGAAGATTGCGTGGATCAGGAGCTACCGCAGCACGAGAAGATCAGGTTCAGGCGTGACGAGATCACCGACCTGGGAACCTTTCCGTCCGCGTGCCGCGTCCCGCCGCTCGGCCAGGCGTCGATCGGTCGCGGCGTCCGTATGATGGCGCGGCTGTTTGCCGGCCTTGTCGCCCTTGTGTTGCTGGCTGCCGCCGGCGTCTATGCGATCGGCGTGTCCGGCTTCGGCTCGGAGCGGCTTCGCGCGGAAGCCGAAACGGCAATCGAGAAATTGGCCGGCTTCGATGTCGACGTTGCCGTCGGGCCGGCACGGCTGACGCTTGACGGGTCGAGCTTCATTGCGCTGCAGGTCAGCGACGTCAGCCTCAAGACCGCCGACGGAAAACCAATGGCCGATGCAGGCCGGGTCCGCTTCGGCATCCGGCTGATCCCGTTGCTTTCGGGCGAGGTACGGCTGACCAGCGCCCGGATTTCCGACGCGCACATCGTCATGGCGGCAATGCCGTCCGGCGGCGACTGGACGGCCGAGCTGCGCAACCAGGACGGCCTCATCGATCCGGAAAAACTTTCCGCCGCCGTCTTCGCCAACCTCAACCGCGCGCTCGACGCGGTGCGCGAGGATTCGATGCGCCAGATCGATCTGCGCAACGTCGAACTGGCACTGCCCGAGACCGGATCCGTCAAGTCGGTCACCATCGCCGAGGCCTCCGTCTCGCAGTCGGGACCGGGAAGCATGGAGTTTTCATCCGACGCGGATGTCGACGGCAGGGCGCTTACCATCGCCGCTTCCGCCACCCGCGATCCGGCGACGCGACGCATCACCACGCTGGACGCCAGCATCCAGGCAGCGGATGCCGACACTGCGGCAGGTGGCAAATTGGGTGCGATCGCCTTGAAGCTGGCGGGGTCGGAAGGGACCGGCGACAACGGTTCGCGGCTGACCGCTGCCCTGTCACTGACCGGATCGGTGCTCGATCTCGGTTCGCGCGGCCTGCTTCCGGCCGACATCGATCTCGATGCAACACTCGTCGCCGGGTCGAACAAAATCCAGGTCGACAGTTTGCTGGTGAAAACCGGCCGCTCGACCTTCGATTTCGCCGGTTCGATCGGGCCGAAGCCGGCTACCGGCGCAGCGGGCGAGGAGCCATCCTATCGTTACGACCTGACCAGCGACGGTTCGACCCTGGCGCCTTCCGATTCGCCGGAGCCGGCACTCAGCTTCATTGCCCGTATCGCCGGCGTCTACCAGCCGACGAGCCAAAAGCTGGTCGCCGAGCAGATCGGCGTCCGGTCCGGACCGGGCAGCGAAGTGCTGGGCACGGCTTCGGTTTCATTCGTCGCCAACCAGGCGCCGGGCATATCGGTGGCGCTCAATGTCCACGACATGCCGGTCTCGCACGTCAAGCAATTATGGCCATGGTTTTCGGCGCGCAATGCCAGGCTGTGGGTGCTTAAGAACCTGTTCGGCGGCCGCGTCGTCGATGGCAGCCTGCAGTTCCAGGTCGTGCCCGGACGGCTCGGCAACGGCGTGCCGCTTTCCGCCGATGAAGTGTTCGGCCGATTCCAGGTCGAAGGATCGCGCTTCGACACGGCCGGCCGCATTCCGCCGATCCGCGATGCCGTTGGCGTCGTCGGCTTCCACGGCAATGACGTCGACGTCGCGCTGTCGTCGGGCAGCGTCTATATGCCGAGCGGCCGCACGGTGGCGGCGAGCAACGGCACGCTCACCGTCAAGGCGGCGAACCATCCGCCGGTGATCGGCGCGCTCGACATCGATGTCGCCGGCGAGGCGCCGGCAATCGCCGAGCTGGCATCCTTTGACCCGATCAACGCCATGCGCCATGTTGGCCTGCTGCCGGACGACCTGTCCGGCACGGTGACCGGCCACGTCAAGGCCGATATTCCCCTGCAGTCCGGTGTCGACTCTTCCAAACTCGATTGGCTGGTGGCGCTCGACTACAAGGACCTGTCGCTGGGCAAGCCGTTCGAGGGCCAGACGGTCAGCCATGCCGATGGCTCGATCACCGTCGCGCCCGACCGGGCGGTGATCTCGGCGAAGGCGCTGCTCAACGGCATTCCGGCCGAGCTCGACCTGATCGAGCCGCTCAGGGATGGCGGCCCGCCGCGCAGTCGTAAAGTGGCGCTGGTGCTCGACGACAAGACGCGCGCCACCGCCATGCCTGGCCTGTCGACGCTGCTTTCCGGAACCATCAAGGTGGCGATCGACAAGAGTGGCACCGGCAACCAGAACGTGTCGGCCGACCTGACCAATGCCAGGCTGGGCATTCCCTGGGCCGGCTGGAGCAAGGGCCCCGGCATTCCCGCCAAGGTCGTCTTCGCCATGGCGAAGACCGGCGACACCACGACGTTGTCCAATTTCGAACTCGACGGCAAGAGCTTCTCCATCGACGGCAGCGCCGTGCTGGTCAACGGCGCCTTGTCCTCGGCCCGGTTCAGCAAGGTCACGTTGAACAGGGGCGACGACGTCGCCGTCTCGGTGAAGCGGTCGGGCAAGGCCTATGCGGTCGAGGTCAGCGGCAGCGCGCTGGACGCACGCTCGCTGATCAAGCAATTCACGTCCGACGTCGACACCGCCACCAAGACCACTGGCGTCGATGCGATCTCGGTCAGCGCCGACGTCAGTTCCCTGACCGGCTTCCACGACGAGGTGCTGTCGAATTTGAAGCTCGACTACAGCGCCGCCGGCTCCCGGGTGGACGGGCTCAAGGTGAGCGCCACGGCAAGTTCGGGAGCCGCCATCACCATCAGCAACACGACCGGCGGCGGCCTGCGCACGCTCAACATGAAGTCGGCCGACGCCGGCGCCATACTGCGCTTCCTCAATATCTACGAGCATATGGAAGGCGGCTCGATAACGCTGGCGCTGACCGGGGCCGGCGACGGGCCGATGAAAGGCCAGGTCGACGCCAAGAACTTCTTTATCGTCAATGAGCCGAAGCTCGCCTCGATCGTGTCGACGACGCCGGCCGGCGACAACCGCAGCCTCAACGAAGCGGTCAAAGGCAATCTCGACACGTCGAGGGTGAAGTTCGAGCGCGGTTTCAGCGAAATCGACAAGGGCAGCGGCTATCTGAAGCTGCGCAACGGCGTGCTGCGCGGCTCGCGCATCGGCACCACCTTCCAGGGCACGCTCTACGACCAGAACAACAATATGGACATGACCGGCACGTTCATGCCGGCCTACGGCGTAAACCGCATCTTCGGCGAACTGCCGCTGATCGGCGCACTGCTCGGCAACGGCCGCGACCGCGGCCTGATCGGCGTCACCTACAGGCTCAAGGGCAACGCCAACAAGCCGAACCTGGAGGTCAATCCGCTATCGGTGATAGCGCCCGGGATTTTCCGGTCGATCTTCGAGTATCGCTGAGGTCAAAACCCAATTACCTCGAGCGACCGAGTTTTGATCTTAAGCGGCCGCTCGTCCGCCCCGCGAATTCACGCCCATGATCCAAAGGCGACTGACGTCCGCCCGGGCCTAAATGGCCGCTTTGCGCCTAATGTCGGCCGTTAAAGTTAGTTGTGCCACCGCCTTACAGCGGACATCACCGGCGACCGCGCTTGAGGGCGTAGTTGCGCCAGGAGCGGTCATTCGATGTTCTGCCGTTGAACGGCTTCATTCGCCAGTTTAGCGGAAATTGGGCGACAGCATGGTTGCCTCAACAGGGAAGTTCGAAACCCTCTTGGTCCGCGAATCCCGCTGATTGCACGCTGCGGTGCGATATTCTGCAAGATAGCCACCCAACCAACGCCGATAGCCGCATTGCTCTCGACAAGAGCACTCCTGCCGCACACCACCTAGCTGGCAGACACTTGGCTGATCCCGGCATCGACCCAGGCACGCGTCTGCTCAAGCACTTCATCCGAGAGCGCGGGATCGTCGATCGCCCGGGCGAGGATTACTGCCCCCACCATCGCTGCCCAGCTTCCGATCGCCGCGCGGCGTCTGTCTGCCGGATCCAACTCCGGGAGCGCCTTGCCGATACGGTCGATCTGCGATCGTAGGCCTTCCGTCATGGCCGAGCGTGCAGCCGGGGTCTGATGGCGGATGGCTGCGGCAAGGCCCGCCGTCGGGCAACCGCCGGCGCAGTTGTCGCGATGCCGGGGCGAAAGATAGGAACCTACATAAGCGTGAAGATCGCCCCCTCCGCCTGAGTCCGCGGCGAGGACGTGGGCAAGGGTCTGCGCGATCAGGTCGTCCTTCGAACTGAAATGGCCATAGAAGCCGCCATGGGTGAGCCCGGCGGCCTTCATCACTTCCGCCACGCTGACCGCGTCGAACCCCTTCTCGCGAAACAGCCGGCTGGCCGCATCCAATATCCGGTGACGGTTCTCCGCCATCTGCTCTCGACTGACCTTCATTTCAAAATTCTCCGTCGGCCCCGTTGACATTTACATGATGCCCATCATATTTAGCCGCAATCATGATGATCGTCATGAATATAGGTTCCATCAGAGAAAAGAGCAATGCCATGACCACCATTCCATCAGTCCTCATCACCGGCGCCTCCACGGGCATCGGAGCTTCCTATGCCGAACGGTTCGCCCGCCGCGGACACGACCTCGTGCTGGTTGCCCGTGACGTGGCACGAATGGAGGCACTGGGAGCCCGGCTCCGTCAGGAAACTGGCGTTGCGATCGACATCATCCAGGCTGATCTTACGCAGCCTGCCGAGCTTGCAACGGTAGAGACAAGGCTGCGCGATGACGCCCGCATCGGGATTCTCGTCAACAATGCCGGAACAGCCATCGGCGGAAGCTTCATCGAGCAGAGTACCGATGACGTCGCCCGGCTCGTTGCGCTCAACACGACCGCGCTTCTGCGACTTGCCAGCGCCATCGCCCCGCGACTTGCGAAGGCGGGTGCAGGGACGATCGTCAACATCGGTTCCGTGGTCGGGCTGGCGCCGGAGTTCGGCATGACTGTCTACGGCGCAACCAAAGCCTTCGTGCTGTTTCTGTCGCAGGGGCTCAGCCTCGAGCTTGAGCCGAAGGGCGTCTACGTCCAAGCCGTGCTGCCCGCCACGACGCGAACCGAGATCTGGGGCCACGTCGGCGCCGACATCAACACGCTCTCCAACGTGATGGAGGTGGACGATCTGGTTGACGCGGCGCTGGTCGGCTTCGACCGCCGCGAACCGGTGACCATCCCGCCACTCCCCGATGCCGGTCAGTGGGACGCGCTTCAGGCCGCGCGCCAGGCCATGCTTCCGAACTATCGGAACGAACATCCCGCCGAGCGGTACCGCAAGGTCGCCTGAGCACCAACGAATCCATTTGATAACGACCTCGTCGCGGCGGGGACAAACAAGGTGACCTATGACCAACAAAGCACTTTTTGAGCCTTATTCTCTCGGCTCGCTGACGCTCTCCAATCGTATCGTCATGGCGCCCCTCACGCGCAATCGCGCTGGCCTGGGCTTCGTTCCGGGCGATCTTGCCGCCGAGTATTACGGCCAGCGGGCCTCCGCCGGCCTGCTGATCTCCGAGGCCACGCAGATCTCGCGGCAGGGACAAGGTTACCAGGACACGCCCGGCATCTATTCTCAGGCTCAGATCGACGGCTGGCGAAAGGTCACGACCGCGGTGCACGCCAAGGACGCGCGGATTTTCCTGCAGCTCTGGCACGTCGGCCGCGTCTCGCACGTCGATCTGCAGGAGAACGGCGCCGCGCCTGTCGCGCCCTCGGCAATCCGGGCCGCGACCAAGACGTTCGTGAACAACGGCTTTGTCGAGGTTTCGGAGCCCCGCGCGCTGGCGCTCGACGAGCTTGCGGGGATCGTCAACGATTTCCGGCAAGCAGCCGCGAACGCCATTGAGGCCGGCTTCGATGGCGTCGAGATTCATGGCGCCAACGGCTATCTGCTGGACCAGTTCGCCAAGGACGGTGCCAATGTCCGCACGGATGCTTATGGCGGATCGGTCGAGAACCGCGCCCGGCTGATGCTGGAGGTTGCGACTGCGGTGGTCGAGGAGATCGGCGCAGAGCGCACCGGCATTCGGATTTCGCCCGTCTCGCCCGCCAACGGCGTCTCGAGCAGCGCCCCCCAGGCGCAGTTCGACTATATCGTCGATCAACTCGATGCTTTGGGCATCGTCTATATCCATGTCGTCGAGGGCGCCACGGGCGGATCGCGCGATGTCGCGCCGTTCGACTTCGGATCGCTCCGCCGGCGCTTCAACAATACCTATATCGCCAATAACGGCTATGACCTCGAACTCGCGGCGTCGCGGCTCGCCGAGGGCAAGGCGGACCTCTTCGCCTTCGGGCGCCCGTTCATCGCCAATCCCGACCTTGTGGAACGGCTGAAGACGCGCACGCCGCTGACGGAGTTCAACTCGGCGACGCTCTATGGCGGCGGCTCCGCTGGCTATACCGACTATCCCGCGATCGCCGCCTCAAGCCGCCCATGAGCTATCGGAGGGCGGCGCCTGCGAGGCAGCCATCCCACGTGACAGCAGCGCCTCAGGGCATCTCTCTGGCGCTCCGCTCGAACTGGTGTCCAAACCCAGGGATTCAGGAGGGCCATGGAGGGCTATAGCATAGACGTTAGCTGCTCTGGTCCGCCCAGGACCAGCCAGGCGAGATTCGTAGCACGTCGTACGTTCGCTTTACAGGCGCAAGCGGACCCGTTCACCGTGATTTCGACTGTCGTGAATGGGTCAGATCGCGTCGATGCATGGGGGCGCCTGAACGTCCGCTTCTCACATTCCAAGCCGCCAAGCCGCAAGTCCGCTTCCGGCCCCGAACAAGACGTTCATCGAAGCGCCGCAGAACGTCCGCTATTTGCGCTACCTGCTCGTTCCGATCGATGAGACGAATGGCATCTCGGCCATTCTCGGGAGCTAGCTGATTAACCTCGGCGGTGATTCCGAACCGAAGGTCAGCGCCGCAAGATGAAACCGGTTTCGGAAAAGATCTAACAGGAAGTGCCGGGCCCTGGTCAGACCGGCCGCACCAGAACGTGCTTCTTCTTGCCGAGCGACAGTTTCGCGACGTTTTCCGGGCCAAGGTCCTGCAGCGTCACCATCCTGCGATCGTCGGAAACTGGCTGGTCGTTGAGGCGCACGGCGCCGCCCTGGATATGCCGCCGTGCCTCGCCGTTGGACACAGCCAGCCCGGCGGTGACGAACAGCGACAATATGCCGACGCCGGCTTCAAGATCGGCCCTGCCCACCTCGACGGTTGGCAGTGTTTCGGCCAGCGCCCCTTCTTCGAACGTCTTACGCGCCGTTTCGCTGGCCTCCTCTGCCGCCTCGCGGCCATGCAGCATGGCGGTGATTTCGGTGGCGAGGATCTTCTTGGCTTCGTTGATCTCCGAGCCGCCGAGCCGTTCGAGGCGTGCGACCTCGGCGAGTGGCAGGGTCGTGTAGAGCTTCAGGAAACGGCCAACGTCGGCATCCTCGGTATTGCGCCAGTATTGCCAGAACTCGTACGGGCTCAGCATCTCCGCATCGAGCCAGACCGCGCCCGAGGCCGACTTGCCCATCTTGGCGCCGGAGGAGGTGGTGAGCAGCGGCGTCGTCAGCGCATAAAGCTGCGCGCCTTCCATGCGATGGCCGAGATCGATGCCGTTGACGATGTTGCCCCACTGGTCGGAGCCGCCCATCTGCAGCCGGCAGCCGAGGCGCTTGTAGAGCTCGACGAAGTCGTAGGCCTGCAGGATCATGTAGTTGAATTCCAGGAACGACAGCGACTGCTCGCGCTCCAGCCGGAGCTTGACCGAATCGAAGGCCAGCATGCGGTTGACCGAAAAATGCCGGCCGACATCGCGCAGGAAATTGACGTAGTTGATGTCCATCAGCCAGTCGGCATTGTTGATCATGACGGCGTCGTTGGGGCCGCCGGCAAATTTGAGGTAGGGCGTGAAGTTGCGGCGGATGCCGGCGAGATTGTCCTCGATGTCCTGCGGCGTCAAAAGCTTGCGCGCCTCGTCCTTGAACGACGGATCGCCGATCATCGAGGTGCCGCCGCCCATCAGCGCGATCGGCCGGTGGCCGGTCTGCTGCAGCCAGTAAAGCATCATGATCTGGATCAGCGACCCGGCATGCAGGCTCCTGGCGGTGGCGTCGAACCCGATATAGGCGCTCACCGTTTCCGTGGCGAAAAGCTGGTCGAGGCCGGCATCGTCCGAGGTCTGGTGGATGAAACCGCGCTCGCTCATCGTGCGCAGGAAATCGGATTTGAAGGCGGACATTTTCTTTCCCGAAAGGCTTCCGGCCGAACGCGGCTCGGGTGTGCATGAAGGCGGGCGTTTAGCACTCAAGCGCGATCAGCAAAAGTGGAATCCGGTTTTGCGACACCCTCTTGCCTTCTCCCCTCGTGGGAGAAGATGGATTGGCGCGCAGCGCCAAGGCGGTTGAGGGGTGTTGGACGGAGTGCCGTCGTTGCCAAGCTGGAACACCCCTCATCCGACCGCGCTTCGCGCGGCCACCTTCTCCCACAAGGGGAGAAGGGAGAACCCCAAGCGTGCGGCCTGCTTGCGTCATCGTTTCGGCTGGCGTAATGAGGCGCCGCCAACGGGTTTCATCCGCTGGACCGCGCGGCATCGATCGAATGCCATATCCTGTGACAGAGTCGAGATGCCGGAGATATCCATCGTCATTCCTTGCCGGAACGAGGCGGCGAACCTGCCGCTTCTGCTCGACGAGATCGGCGCCGCGATGGCCGGGCGCGACTTCGAGGTCATCGTCGTCGATGACGGCTCGACCGACGATACCCCTTCGGTGCTCGCCGCCCAGGCAGCGCTTCGCGCGTTCCCGCTGCGCCATCTCAGGCATGCGAAATCCGCCGGCCAGTCGCTCTCGGTGCGCTCGGGCGCCTGGGCGGCGCGCGGCGATATCGTCGCCACCATCGACGGCGACGGCCAGAACGACCCCGGCTACATCCCAGTGTTGATCGACGCGTTGCGGCAGGCTGGTCCCGAAGTCGGGGCCGCGCAGGGACAGCGTCTGAAGCGCCGCGACAGCAAGATCAAGCAACTGGCGTCGCGTTTCGCCAACGGGCTGAGAAAAGCCATCCTGCACGACGAGACGCGGGATACCGGCTGCGGCCTCAAGGCGATCCATACCGACATTTTGAGGAAATTGCCGTTCTTCGACGGCACCCACCGCTTTGTTCCGGCGCTGGTCATCCAGGAGGGCTACCGCGTCGTCCATTGCGACGTCGTCGATCGCTCCCGCCGTCACGGCAAATCGAATTACGGCATCTTCGATCGCGGCCTGCAGGGCGTGCTTGATCTTGCCGGCGTCTGGTGGCTGCGCCGCAGGCGCCGCAGAATGCCCAAAGTAGAGGAAATCAGGCATGGGTAACGTGCTTCAGGAATTGGCGACCTGGCTTCACGATGTTTTCGTCAAGCAATTCGATGCCTGGGTTCTGCTCGGCTTCGTCGCCCAGTTCTTCTTCACCATGCGCTTTCTGGTGCAGTGGGTGGCGTCGGAAAAGGCCAAGCGCAGCGTCGTGCCGATCGCCTTCTGGTTCTTTTCGCTGTTCGGCGGCGGCCTGCTGCTGATCTACGCCATCCAGCGTCAGGATCCGGTGTTCATCGCCGGCCAGGCCATGGGCCTGTTGATCTATATCCGCAATCTCTGGCTGATCGCCAACGAGCGCAAGGCGGCGATGACGAAGGTCGATTGAGCCCTCGACCGGCCTGAAACCGGTCGAGCAAGCAATCCAGATTACTGGCCGTCCAGCCCGCCGTAGGACCTTACCAGCCGGACCATATCGGCCGAATCGGCAGTCTCGCTCTCGAGCCCCTCGGCGACACCGACGCGGTCGGCGGCCGGGCGGTTCTGGCTGACTTTCCATTTGCCGCTGATTTCGGTGATTTCGATCTCCAGGCCGACGATGCCTTTGATCTGCGACTGGATGAAGGGTGCCGGCGCGTCGGTCACCGCCCACGGCGCCGAGCGGCTGCCCTCCTGCGACATCGTCAGATCGGAAATCTGCTCGGCCAGCCAATCCTGGTCTTCGATCACCGTGACGATGCCGCGCACCTGGACGATGGCGTAGTTCCAGGTCGGTACCACCTTGCCGGTTTCACGCTTGGTCTCGTACCAGGACGGCGTCACATATGCATCGGCGCCCTGGAAGACGACCAGCACCCGCGCCAGGGGATTGTCGGCCAAAAGCCGCCATTGCGGATTGGCTTTGGCCAAATGGGCGCGAAGCCTGCCGTTCGGCGGCACATCCGCGTCTAGAAGAAAGGGAATCGCGTTGGCGACCGGCCCCTCGACGCCGTTCGACACCAGCAGGCCAAGCGGATGCGCCCGGATCAGCCCGTGCAGGACGTCCGGCCGTGTTTCCTGGAAGTGAGGCGGTTGGTACATCGCCGATTATCTCAGCCGCTTCGGCCGTGGGTCGGACAGTTCCCCGGCCAGCCGGCGATCCAGATAGTCCGCGCATTCCTCGATCAGAAGCTCCGCATGGTTGGCAAAGAAATGGTTGGCGCCGGGCAGGGTCTTCTGGGTGATGGTAATGCCCTTTTGCGTGTGCAGCTTGTCGACCAGGCCCTGCACGTCCTTGGGCGGCGCGACCTTGTCGGCGTCCCCATGGATGATCAGGCCGGACGACGGGCATGGCGCCAGGAACGAGAAATCATAGGTATTGGGCTGCGGCGCGACCGAGATGAAGCCCTCGATCTCCGGCCGGCGCATCAGAAGCTGCATGCCGATCCACGAGCCGAACGAATAGCCGGCAACCCAGCAACTCTTGGAATCCGGATGCAGCGACTGCACCCAGTCGAGCGCCGCGGCGGCGTCGGACAATTCGCCGGTGCCGTGGTCGAACTCGCCCTGGCTGCGGCCGATGCCGCGGAAATTGAAGCGCAGCGTGGTGAAATTGCGCTTCTGGAACATGTAGAAGAGGTCGTAGACGATCTTGTTGTTCATCGTCCCGCCGAACTGGGGGTGCGGGTGCAGGACGATGGCAATCGGCGCGCTCTTTTCCTTCGAGGGCTGATAGCGACCCTCCAGACGGCCGGCCGGACCGGTGAAAATGACCTCAGGCATGAAATACTCCACTTGGTATAAATTTGCGCGGCGCCCGGAACAACTCTTCCTCTGGCCCCAGTCTTCCTCTGGCCCCAGTCTTCCCTAGGCCCCAGTCTTCCCTAGGCCTTGACGCAGGGCGAGCGTCTTTCTAGAAGCTAGTTTAGAATTGTTCAAAACTGGGCGGCCAAAAATTGTGGCTCGGCCACCCGCGCCGCAAGCCGCGTAAATAGGACGTCTTGCCTTGCAATTTCAAGGAAATAACGCGCTATCTTCGCGGAACGGCTTTTGAAGGGACCAGTTGGACGGAAATGGCCGGAGCACGCGCCTACCTCGACTACAACGCCAGCGCGCCGCTGCTTGCCTCGGCGCGCGCGGCGGTGGTGGCTGCGCTCGACGTTGCCGCCAACCCGTCCTCGGTTCATGCCGAGGGCCGCGCTGCACGGCGGCTGATCGAGAACGCCAGGCGCGACGTGGCGCGACTGGTCAACGCCAGGGCCGAGCATGTCGTATTCACCTCCGGCGCGACGGAAGCGGCCTCGACGCTGCTGACGCCGGACTGGCAGATGGGGCGCGGCGCTGTCCGTATGAGCCGGCTCTATGTGTCCGAGGCCGATCATCCTTGCCTGCTGAACGGCGGGCGCTTCCCAGCGGCGCAGGTGACACGGATCGGCGTCGACGCCGACGGCGTCGTCAGGCTCGACGTTTTGGCCGAGGCTCTCGTCCAGCATGACAAGGTCGAAGGCTTGCCGCTGGTGGCCATCCACGCTGCCAACAATGAAACCGGCGTGATCCAGCCGGTCGGCCGCATTGCCGAAATCGTCAAGGCGGCGGGTGGCATCCTGGTTGTCGATGCCGTGCAGGCGGCCGGCCGCATTCCGCTCGATATGTCAGCGGGTTACGCAGACTATCTGATTCTCTCGTCGCACAAGATCGGCGGCTCAAAGGGCGTCGGCGCCATTGTCGCGGCGTCGGACCTGATGATGCCGAAGCCGCTGGTCAGCGGCGGTGGCCAGGAAAAAGGCCATCGCGGCGGCACCGAAAACCTGGCGGCGATTGCCGGGTTTGGCGCGGCGGCGCGCGAGGCGTCTGCCGGCTTGCAAACGATCGAAACGGTGCGGCAGCGTCGCGACGAAATCGAGGCGATCGTGAAAACGCTTGTTCCGGACGCCGAAATCTTCGGGATCGGCGCGCCAAGGCTTGCCAATACGACATTCTTCGCTATTGCCGGCATCAAGGCCGAGACGGCGCAGATTGCCTTCGACCTGGCCGGTGTGGCGCTGTCGGCTGGATCGGCCTGTTCGTCGGGCAAAGTAGGGCCGAGTCACGTGCTGAAAGCCATGGGTTATGGTGACGGCCTCGGCGCGTTGCGCGTGTCCGTCGGCCACGCGACCAGCGCTGAAGATATCGAGCTGTTCCGTTCGGCGCTGGCGACGATCGTCGCGCGCCAAGCCGGTAAGGAAAAGGCAAGCAGGGAACGAGCCGCCTGAGCGCGGCAGACGAAATGTAGGGCCTTGCGGCCTGGTAGAGCCGTGCGTTCGCATTTGGCCGGGTGAATTTCCGGCATGAACGCACTATATGAAACTTACGCCGCCTCCGGTGCCTGATGGGTGCTCGTTTGCGGTGCCATAGTTTGAAAACTGCCGGGCCTTGACCCCGGCGTGGATGGAGAACGCTGATGCCTGCTGTGCAGGAGACGATCGATCGAGTTCGAAAGATCGATGTCGACCAGTATAAATACGGATTCCAGACCGAAATCGCGATGGACAAGGCCCCCAAGGGCCTGAGCGAAGACATTATCCGCTTCATTTCGGCGAAGAAGGACGAGCCGTCCTGGATGCTGGAATGGCGCCTGGAAGCCTATCGCCGCTGGCTGACGCTGGACGAGCCGAAATGGGCGCGCGTCCACTATCCCAAAATCGATTTCCAGGACCTCCACTATTACGCCGCGCCCAAGAGCACGCCCGGGCCGACTTCGCTCAGCGAGGTCGATCCCGAACTGCTGAAGGTCTATGAGAAGCTCGGCATTCCGCTCAGGGAACAGGAAATCCTCGCCGGCGTGCAGAAGACCGATGCGTCGGAGCTCGAGGAAGCCAGCGACAACGTCTACAAGTCGGGCCGCGTCGCCGTCGATGCGGTGTTCGATTCCGTCTCTGTCGTCACCACTTTCAAGAAGGAACTGGCGCAGGCCGGCGTCATCTTCTGCTCGATCTCGGAAGCCATCCGCGAGCATCCGGAACTGGTGAAGAAATATCTCGGTTCTGTCGTGCCGACCTCCGACAATTTCTACGCAACGCTGAATTCGGCCGTGTTCACCGACGGTTCGTTCGTCTTCGTGCCCAAGGGCGTGCGCTGCCCGATGGAACTGTCGACCTATTTCCGCATGAACGAGAAGAACACCGGCCAGTTCGAGCGCACGCTGATCATCGCCGAGGAGGGGGCTTACGTCTCCTATCTCGAAGGCTGCACGGCGCCGCAGCGCGACGAGAATCAGCTTCATGCCGCGGTGGTCGAGCTGATCGCGCTCGACGATGCCGAGATCAAATATTCGACGGTGCAGAACTGGTATCCCGGCGACGCCGAAGGCAAGGGCGGCATCTACAATTTCGTCACCAAGCGCGGCGACTGCCGCGGCCATCGCTCGAAGATTTCGTGGACGCAGGTCGAGACCGGTTCGGCCATCACCTGGAAATATCCGAGCTGCATCCTGCGCGGCGACGATTCCAGCGGCGAGTTCTATTCGATTGCCGTGTCGAACGGTTATCAGCAGGTCGACAGCGGCACCAAGATGATCCATCTCGGCAGGAACACGTCGAGCCGCATCATCTCCAAGGGCATTGCCGCCGGCTTCTCGCAGAACACCTATCGCGGCCAGGTCTCGGCGCACCGCAAGGCGACCAACGCCCGCAACTTCACCAATTGCGATTCCCTGCTGATCGGCGATCAGTGCGGCGCACACACCGTGCCCTACATGGAAGCCAAGAATTCGACCGCGCAGTTCGAGCACGAGGCCACCACCTCGAAGATTTCCGAGGACCAGAAGTTCTATGTCATGCAGCGCGGCATTCCGGAAGAAGAGGCGATCGCGCTGATCGTCAACGGCTTCGTCAAGGACGTCATCCAGCAACTGCCGATGGAGTTCGCGGTCGAGGCGCAGAAACTGATCGGGATCAGCCTCGAGGGGAGCGTTGGGTGAGTGACGATGAGGCAGAGGACGGTCCGCCGTTGGTCGCACGCGTTCACCAGTTTGACAGGCATTCTGGTGAGCTAGCCGACAACTATCGGGCCGACCTCGATGAGCAGATTTGCGGAGAATTGGCAACGTCGCTCGGGAACTACCTTCGAAGCTTTGCTGCCGAAAGGAAAGTTGTCGTCAGGATCGAAGTCGAAGCCAACCGAATTAGCGCTGGGCGCGAAGACGGCACGGAGTTGATGATCACCGTCTACGGCCCTGAGATTTTTGAAATCACCAGGTGGCCGAATCCCGCCGACGCCGTCGAGGACGGAAGTATGCGATTTGACTTGGCACCTGAACTTGAAAGCGACGTCGCCGTTGCCCTAGCTCGGCGATATGTAGTTAACGGAACGATAGAGCAAGAGAATGCTTGAAATCAGAAACCTCCATGCCCGTATCGTCGACGACGGCACCGAGATCATTCGCGGCCTGAATCTTTCGGTGAAGGCCGGTGAGGTCGCCGCCATCATGGGGCCGAACGGCTCGGGAAAATCGACGCTGTCCTATATCCTTGCCGGGCGCGAGGATTATGAGGTCACCGAGGGCGATATCCTCTACAACGGCCAGTCGATCCTCGAAATGGATCCGGCCGAGCGCGCCACCGCCGGCATCTTTCTCGCCTTCCAGTATCCGATGGAGATACCGGGCGTGGCGACGATGGAATTCCTGAAAGTGGCGATGAACGAGCAGCGCAAGGCGCGCGGCCAGGAACCGCTGAAGATCCCGGAATTTCTCAAGCGCGTGAAGGAAGCGGCGGCCTCGCTCAACATGGACATGGCGATGCTGAAGCGGCCGCTCAATGTCGGCTTCTCCGGCGGCGAGAAGAAGCGTGCCGAGATCCTGCAGATGAAGCTGCTCGAGCCAAAGCTCTGCGTGCTCGACGAGACCGATTCCGGTCTCGATATCGACGCGCTGAAGATCGTCGCGGACGGCGTGAACACGCTGCGCTCGCCGGACCGGGCCATCGTCGTCATCACCCATTACCAGCGCCTGCTCCAATACATCGTGCCGGATACGGTGCACGTGCTCTACAGGGGTCAGGTGATCAAGTCGGGCGACAAGTCGCTGGCGCTCGACCTCGAGGCCAATGGCTATGCCGGCGTGATCGGGCAAGCCGCGTGAGATGCCAGCAGGCCCGGAAGGCAAGCCAAATAAGGCGATACTGATGAATATGCACACGACACCCCAGCGAACATTGGCCGAAACGGCGCTGATCGACGCCTTTGGCGAGCGGCTGTCGCTGCTGCCCGGCGACGGCGCGGTGATGCTGAAGCGCGACGACGCCATCGAGGCGATCAAGGGCGGCCTGCCGACGCGGCGCGTCGAATCCTGGCATTATACGGACCTGCGCCGGCTGCTGACTTCGGTGCCGGACTTCGATCCGGCAGCGGTCGCGAAAGCCATTGCGCCGATCGTCGAAGGCTCCAGCGTTTTACCGGTGCTGAACGGCGTTTCGAGCGCGAAATGGGCTGTTGTCGAGGGCGTCACGGTACAGCGCCTATCGGAGAAGCTGACCGACGGCAGCATCGCCCCGGGGCTGGATTCCTATGGCAGCGACGATGCCATCGGCGCGCTCAACACCGCCTTTGTCGCCGACGGCTATTTCGTCGACATCGCCGACGGTGCCCAACTGGACAAGCCGGTCGAAATGCAGAATTTGCAGGCCGGTGGACAGACGCATGTACGCTTGGCCGTCCGCGTCGGTGCCCGCGCCAACGCTGTTATCGTCGAACGCCAGGCGGGCGAGGGGGCGGCACTGGTCAGCTCGGTCAGCCAGCTTGTGCTTGGCGAGGGCGCCGAAGTGACATGGCTGGTCGTGCAGGAGCAGCCGGATACGGCGACGCATCTCGCCCAGTTCAAGGCGCATCTCGGTAAGAATTCGAAACTGACGCTGTTCGTCATGAATGCCGGCGGCAAGCTGGTGCGCCAGGAGGTTGTTGTGAAGACGACCGGCGAGGGCGCCGAATTCACCCTGCGCGGCATCAATCTGCTCGCCGGCGACACCCATACCGACGTCACCATGGTGCTCGACCACGCCGTGCCGCACACAGCCTCGACGGAAGTCATCCGCAATGTGGTGACCGGCAGCGCGCGCGGCGTCTTCCAAGGCCGCATCAATGTCCACCAATATGCGCAGAAGACCAACGCCAAGATGGCCTGCAACACGCTGCTGTTGTCGGACGACGGCGAGTTCTCGACCAAGCCGGAGCTCGAAATCTTCGCCGACGACGTCGTCTGCGGCCATGGCGCGACCGTCACCGAGATCGACCACAGCCATCTGTTTTACCTGATGGCGCGCGGCGTCGACGAGAAGACCGCGCGCGGCCTGCTGGTCAAGGCCTTCGTCGCCGAGGTGATCGAGGAACTGGACGACGAGGCCATCGTCGAGGCGCTTGAAGCGAGACTCGACGATTGGTTTTTGACGCACGGGTAGAGGTGACTGAGGGGTTGGTGCCAACACCCCTCATCCGTCGCCTTCGGCGCCACCTTCTCCCACAAGGGGAGAAGGAGAGGCGCTCTTCCTTCTCCCCTTGTGGGAGAAGGTGGCCGAGCGAAGCTCGGTCGGATGAGGGGTGCTGGACGGAATGAGGCGGTGCCTCGAGAGAGCTTGTGATGGACCAGAAAGTCGAAAACATCCCCTACGACGTCGAGGCGATCCGCCGCGACTTCCCGATCCTGTCGCGGCAAGTCTACGGCAAACCGCTGGTCTATCTCGACAATGGCGCCTCGGCGCAGAAGCCACAGGCGGTGCTCGACGCCATCCAGCACGCCTATTCCCAGGAATATGCCAACGTCCATCGCGGCCTGCATTTCCTGTCGAATGCCGCGACCGACGCCTATGAGAAGGCTCGCGAGACGGTTCGCCGTTTCCTCAATGCGCCGAGCACCGACAACATCGTCTTCACCTCGAACACCACGGCGGCGATCAACACGGTCGCCTATGGTTTCGGCATGCCGAACATCGGCGAAGGCGACGAGATCGTGCTCTCGATCATGGAGCATCATTCCAACATCGTGCCGTGGCATTTCATCCGCGAGCGGCAAGGCGCCAAGCTGGTCTGGGTGCCGGTCGACGATCTCGGCGTCTTCCACATCGAGGAATTCGAAAAGCGGCTGACCGACCGCACCAGGCTCGTCGCTATCACGCATATGTCGAATGCGCTGGGCACGGTGACGCCGATCAAGGAGATTGTGCGCATCGCGCATGCCCGCGGCATTCCGGTGCTGGTCGACGGCAGCCAGAGCGCCGTGCATATGCCGATCGACGTGCAGGACCTCGACTGCGATTTCTTCGTCTTCACCGGCCACAAGGTTTATGGCCCGTCGGGCATCGGCGTGCTCTACGGCAAGAAGGATATTCTGGAGCGCATGCGCCCGTTCATGGGCGGCGGCGAGATGATCGAGGAGGTGACGCAAGACATCGTCACCTACAACGATCCGCCGCACCGTTTCGAGGCCGGCACGCCGCCGATCGTCCAGGCGATCGGGCTGGGTGCCGCGCTCGAATACATGGAAAACATCGGCCGCGAGCGCATCGCCGCGCACGAGGCCGATCTGAAGGATTATGCGCATCAAAAACTGCGCGCCATCAACTCGCTGCGCATCTTCGGCGATGCGCCCGGCAAGGGCGCCATCATCTCGTTCGAGCTGCAGGGCATCCACGCGCATGACGTGTCGATGGTCATCGACCGGCAGGGCGTGGCGGTGCGCGCCGGCACCCATTGCGCCCAGCCGCTGTTGAAACGCTTCGGCGTAACATCCACATGCAGGGCATCGTTCGGCATGTATAATACCAGGGCTGAAGTCGATGCTTTGGCCGATGCGCTGGAAAAGGCGCGAAAGTTCTTCGGGTGACGATCATGGATGATGCCAGCCACACCGCCGAAAGCACGGCACTGGATATGACCACCAATGCGGCGGTTTCCGGGTCAACGATTCCCGCCGACGAACTGGCGCGGCTGACCGACGACATCGTCTCGGCGCTGAAGACGGTCTATGACCCGGAAATCCCGGCCGACATCTATGAGCTCGGCCTGGTCTACAAGATCGACATCGAGGACGACCGCTCGGTCAAGATCGACATGACGCTGACCGCGCCGGGCTGCCCGGTGGCTGGCGAAATGCCGGGCTGGGTCGAAAACGCCGTCGGCGCCGTCGAAGGCGTCTCCGGCGTCGAGGTCAACATGACCTTCGACCCGCCCTGGTCGCCCGACCGCATGTCGGAAGAGGCGCAGGTGGCGGTTGGGTGGTACTAGCATCCGACCAGCCAGAGGCTGGCGCACTTGCGCCGGGTACAAAACTTCACCATTTTAGGTGAGGAATCATTCGGCAGGCCTTGAACCTGCGCGCATGGAGAAGGAAAACATGGGACGCTTCGCCGTCATCACGATGACCGAAAAGGCCGCCGACCGGGTTCGCGAGATCGTTGCGACCCGTGAGAATGCGCATGGCATTCGCCTTGGCATCAAGAAGGGCGGCTGCGCCGGCATGGAATATACGGTCGATCTGGTGACCGAACCCAATACCAAGGACGACCATATCGAGCGTGACGGCGCCCATGTCTATGTCGCGCCGGAGGCGGCCCTTTTCCTGTTCGGCACCGAGATGGATTTCGAGCAGACGACGCTGCGCACCGGCTTCACCTTCCGCAATCCGAACCAGAGCTCGGCCTGCGGCTGCGGCGAATCGGTCGAATTGAAGCCGGCTGATCTGAAGGCACTGGCCGAAGCACGCGCTTCGGCCTGAGAATTTTCTTTTCCTTAGTAGGATTTCGCGAGACCCCCTCATCCGGCCGCTTCGCGGCCACCTTCTCCCCGAGGGGAGAAGAGGTCGCGAACGGTTGAGCCAGTCTCTTCTCCCCAGCGGGGAGAAGGTGGCCCGAAGGGCCGGATGAGGGGGACTGCCGAAGCTAATCCACCCACATCCCCGTTCGCTTGTGCCAGTCGGCGATCGACTCCTCCGGGTAGACATCGAAAACCTTGTCGCCCTTGCCGATATCCGGCTCGACCCAGTTCGCCTTGTATTTCAGCATCAGATGCACCTTCTCCGGCGGCTTCGGCAGGTCTGTGTCGACAGCCGAGGCGAAGGGGTGCACCAGCTCCGGCCAGGTCGGATCGTAGAGCCAGAGTGCCGTCCCGCATTTCGTGCAGAAGTTCCGCTCGCCCGTCGAGATCTCGCGTTGCGGGTGCTCGTCGTCCTCGATCTCGGCCCGGTAGACGCCGAGATGGCGCTTGCCCTGGATTTTCAGCGTCTCGTAATCGGCGCCGAGATTGATGGCAAAACCGCCGCCGCCCTGCTGCTTGCGGCAGATCGAGCAGTAGCACAGCATGAACGGCACCGGCGTATGGCTTTCCACCTCGAAACGCACGGCATTGCACCGGCAGGACCCTTTGAGCAGAAGCGGCATGAGAAACTCCGATGAAACTGATTCCGAACTTGTCAGGATGGTGCCGGTTGCGTCGATGACAAGGGGAAATCCGGGTGACATGATCGCCGCATGGACAACGAGCGCATAGAAGAGCTTTTCGAAGGCCTCGGCCCGGTCAGCATCCGCAAGCTGTTCGGCGGCAAGGGCATCTATTTCGACGGCGTCATCGTCGCCATCGTCATCCGTGGCGAATTGATGCTGAAGGCCGACGCCGAAAGCGCCCCGGATTTCGAAGCGGCCGGCTGCCGTCAATGGACCTATACCGGCTCGCGCCACGGCAAGCTCGTGTCGATGCCCTATTGGAGCGTTCCCGACAGCGCCTTCGACGATCCCGACGAGATGGCGATCTGGGCACGCCGCGCCTACGAGGCAGGACGGCGCGCCGGCAAATAGGCTGCGTCATGCTTCGGCAATTCCGGGCCGCACTTCATGCCAGGTCCCGCGCCTCGGGCACGAGCGCCAGCGCTTCGGCAAAGCCAGCGCTGGTGAAGGCGGCACTCTCGACGACGAGCATAGCTGCGGCAATGCCTTCGCGCAGTGCCGCGCGTAGCGTCAGGCCGCGCAGCAGGGCAGCGATCGTGGCGCCTGCCAATGCGTCGCCGGCGCCGGCAGTATCGGTCCGCTTTTGTAGCGGCGGTGGCGAGATTGAGAACGCGCTCAATTCGTCGAAACCGAGCACTGGTTCGTCGCCGGCGGTGATCACGCCGCTTTTCAGCCCGGCGCGTCTTAGGCCGTCGACGATGCCTTGATCGTCAGCATCGATGCCGACGCCGGCGAGCACGCCGGCCTCCTGCCGGTTCATGAAGGCCAGCGCCAGACGGTCGAGCACCGGCATCAGCCGCGCCGCCTTATTGGGCGAGACCGCAAGCGCAAACACCGGCTTGTCGGCGGCGAGTGCCGCCAGCCGCCCCAGCGCGGTCGACGGCAGGTTGGCGTCGCACAGCACCGCGTCGGCCGAACCGATCGCTTCCCGCACCTTGGCGCGGCGGATCTGCTTGGGAAGCGCCAGCTCGTAGAGCACCATGTCGGCAAGGCCGGCGATCAGCCCGCCGTCGCTATCGATCAGCATCGTATGGCTTGGCGTTGCTCGGTCGAGGAACACCGCCGACAGGTCGGCAATGCCGGCCTCGGTGACGGCGCGTAAAACCGTGTCGCCAAGGGCATCGCCGCCGCGCACCGAAAGCAGCGAGGCCGAGGCGCCGCGTCGCACCGCACAGCGCAAGGCGTTGAAGACGGCACCGCCGACATGCTCGCGCATCGTGCCGGGGTTGGAAGCGGCCGGCACGAAGGCGCCGGCAACCCGGCCGCGCCGCTCGATATAGGCGCCGCCCACGGCCAGGATCGTCGGGGATTTGATCATGCCGTCAAAATGCCCTTTAGCTGTTGCCCGGGGGAGACTAGGTCGCCGGACGGAACCCTGCAATCGCGGGTCCGATTCGGTTGGTGACGGCAACGGCGCCGCATGCGAGGCGAGACACATCGGAAGCAATAATTGCGAAACAAAAATAGAACAAATATGGATATCCGTTATTTTTCAAACCCTTGGTGCTCATTGACAAATGAGAACAAATGAGGTACATTCTTTTAAGGATTGCGGGATTGTCCGGCCTCCATTGACGACCACGGGGTGATGTATCATGGCTCAGAATTCTTTGCGGCTTGTAGAGGACAAAGCGGTGGACAAATCAAAGGCTCTGGATGCGGCGCTGTCGCAAATCGAGCGTGCCTTCGGCAAGGGCTCGATCATGCGGCTCGGCGCGAACGAGCAGGTCGTCGAGATCGAAACGGTGCCGACCGGCTCGCTTGGGCTGGACATCGCGCTTGGCGTCGGCGGCCTGCCGCGCGGCCGCATCGTCGAGATCTACGGACCGGAAAGCTCGGGCAAGACGACGCTGGCGCTGCACACGGTGGCCGAAGCCCAGAAGAAGGGCGGCATCTGCGCCTTCGTCGATGCCGAGCACGCGCTCGACCCGGTCTATGCCCGCAAGCTCGGCGTCGATCTCGAAAACCTGCTGATCTCGCAGCCCGATACCGGCGAGCAGGCGCTGGAGATCTGCGACACGCTGGTGCGCTCCGGCGCCATCGACGTGCTGGTGGTCGATTCGGTGGCGGCGCTGACGCCGCGAGCGGAAATCGAAGGCGAGATGGGCGATTCGCTGCCCGGCCTGCAGGCCCGCCTGATGAGCCAGGCGCTGCGCAAGCTGACCGCCTCGATCTCGCGCTCCAACACCATGGTCATCTTCATCAACCAGATCCGCATGAAGATCGGCGTCATGTTCGGTTCGCCCGAGACGACGACCGGCGGCAATGCGCTGAAATTCTATGCCTCGGTCCGCCTCGACATCCGCCGCATCGGCTCGGTCAAGGATCGCGACGAGGTCGTCGGCAACCAGACCCGCGTCAAGGTCGTCAAGAACAAGCTGGCGCCGCCCTTCAAGGTGGTCGAGTTCGACATCATGTATGGCGAGGGCGTCTCGAAGACCGGCGAGCTGGTCGATCTCGGCGTCAAGGCGGGCGTGGTCGAAAAGTCGGGCGCCTGGTTCTCCTATAATTCGCAGCGTCTTGGCCAGGGCCGCGAAAACGCAAAGCTGTTCCTGCGCGACAATCCCGATACGGCGCGCGAGATCGAGCTGGCGCTGCGGCAGAATGCCGGACTGATCGCCGAAAAATTCCTTGAGAACGGCAGCTCCGAAAGCAGCGATGACGGTTTCGAGGACGACGCCGGGGTGATGTAGGGCAAGCGACGCCTGGCGGAGCGTCAGCCAGGTTTTTGGATTTGATGTTTTGATTTTGAGTTTGCGTAATCGATGCGTTTCGAACCGCCGGCCCTGGGCCGGCGGTTCGCGTTTGACGGCGAGGCAGACGCATTTCAAGGCGCTGGTGAAAGCCGGGATTTGAGCCCATTTGGTGTTTCTGGACAGGCTGCGGTGCGACCGCTAAAAGGCCATGTCTATTTTCCGCCGGCAGCCGGCGGTTCTCTCGAAAAGGCAGTATTCATGAGTGGCGTCAACGAGATCCGGTCGGCATTTCTCGACTATTTTCGCAAGGAAGGTCACGAGGTCGTCGCGTCAAGCCCGCTGGTGCCGCGCAACGACCCGACGCTGATGTTCACCAATGCCGGCATGGTGCAGTTCAAGAACGTTTTCACCGGTCTGGAGAAGCGGCCCTATTCGCGCGCCACGACTGCCCAGAAGAGTGTTCGCGCCGGCGGCAAGCACAACGACCTCGACAATGTCGGCTACACCGCGCGCCACCTGACCTTCTTCGAGATGCTCGGCAATTTCTCCTTCGGCGACTATTTCAAGGAGCGGGCCATAGAGCTTGCCTGGAACCTGATCACCAGGGAGTTCGGGCTGAAGAAGGACAAGCTGCTGGTCACCGTCTACCACACCGACGACGAGGCGGCCTCGTACTGGAAGAAGATCGCCGGCCTTTCGGACGATCGCATCATCCGCATCGCGACTTCGGACAATTTCTGGGCAATGGGCGACACTGGACCTTGCGGGCCGTGTTCGGAGATATTCATCGACCGTGGCGAGCATATCTGGGGCGGCCCTCCCGGCAGCCCCGAGGAGGATGGCGACCGTTTCCTTGAATTCTGGAACCTGGTGTTCATGCAGTACGAACAGGTGACGAAGGAGGAGCGCGTCGACCTGCCGCGTCCGTCGATCGACACAGGCATGGGCCTCGAGCGCATGGCATCCATCCTGCAAGGGGTTGAAAGCGTCTTCGAAACCGACCTGTTCCGCCACCTGATCGACGCTGCGTCGTCGGCGCTTGGCAAAGGTCCGGATGCGGACGCCGTCGCATCGTTGCGCGTCATCGCCGATCACCTGCGTTCGTCCTGCTTCCTGGTCGCCGACGGCGTGCTGCCGTCCAACGAAGGACGCGGCTACGTGCTTCGTCGCATCATGCGCCGCGCTATGCGCCACGCGCAGTTGCTCGGCGCCCGCGATCCGCTGATGTGGCGCCTGGTGCCGGCACTGGTCCGCGAGATGGGCCAAGCCTACCCGGAACTGGTGCGCGGCGAACAGATGATCACCGAAACGCTGAAGCTGGAAGAGACGCGCTTCCGCAAGACGCTGGTGCGCGGCTTGGGCTTGCTTTCGGAGGCGACGGAAAAGCTGGCCTCCGGCGACATGCTGGATGGCGAGACAGCGTTCAAGCTCTACGACACCTATGGCTTTCCGCTCGATCTGACGCAGGACGCGCTGCGCCAGCGCAACATCTCGGTCAACCTTGCCGGCTTCACCGAGGCGATGGAGCGGCAGAAAGCGGAGGCGCGCAAAAGCTGGGCCGGCTCCGGCGACGTGGCGACCGAGACGGTATGGTTTCCGGTGCGCGAGAACGCCGGCGCCACCGAGTTCCTCGGCTATGAGACCGAGCAGGCGGAAGGCCTCATCCAAGCGCTGGTCAGGGGCGGCAAGACCGTCGACAGCGCCGGCAAAGGTGACGCCGTTGCCGTGGTTGTCAACCAGACGCCGTTCTATGGCGAGTCCGGTGGCCAGATGGGCGACACCGGCGTCATTTCGGGCGACGGGTTCTCGATCGAAATATCCGATACCCAGAAGAAGGCCGATGGGCTTTTCGTCCATCTCGGCAAGGTGGCTAACGGCACGGTCAAGACGGGCGCGACCGTCGAGCTGAAGGTGGACCACGCGCGTCGCTCCAGGCTGCGCGCGAACCATTCCGCCACGCATCTGATCCATGAGGCGCTGCGCGAGGTGCTGGGTACCCATGTGGCGCAGAAGGGCTCGCTGGTCGCGCCCGAGCGTCTGCGCTTCGACATTTCGCACAACAAGCCGATCTCGCCTGACGAGCTCGAAGAGGTCGAGCGCATGGCAAACGAGATCGTCGTTCAGAACGGCCCTGTAACCACACGCCTGATGTCTGTCGACGACGCCATTGCCGAAGGCGCCATGGCGCTGTTTGGCGAGAAATATGGCGATGAAGTGCGCGTCGTTTCGATGGGCACGGGCTTGCATGGCGCCAAGGCCAACCGGCCTTATTCGGTCGAGCTATGCGGCGGCACGCATGTCAGGGCGACCGGCGATATCGGCCTGGTGCGCATCGTGTCCGACAGCGCGGTCGCTGCCGGCGTGCGCCGCATCGAGGCGTTGACCGGCGAGGCGGCCAGAAAGCATCTCGACGAACAGGACAAGCGGTTGAAGGCGGCCGCCGCCGCGTTGAAGATTTCGCCGGCCGATGTGCCGGCCCGCGTCGAGGCGCTGCTGGACGAACGCAAGAAGCTCGAAAAGGAGCTGATCGAGGCGCGCAAGAAGCTGGCGCTGGGCGATCGCTCGCCAGCCGGTGTGCCTGCGGAAAACGAAACCATTGCCGGTGTCGGTTTTCTCGGCAAGGCGGTATCGGGCGTCTCGCCAAAGGATCTTAAGCCGTTGGCCGATGCCGGCAAGAAGTCGCTCGGCTCCGGCATCGTCGTCTTTGTCGGCGCCGGCGAGGACAACAAGGCGAGCGTCGTCGTCGCCGTCACCGATGATCTGACCGGCCGCTTCAACGCCATCGATCTGGTGCGCGTCGCGTCCGCGGCATTGGGCGGGCAGGGCGGCGGCGGGCGACCCGATATGGCTCAGGCCGGCGGCCCGGACGGCTCGAAGGCCGAAGACGCGATCGCTGCGGTGAAGGCGGCTCTCGAAGCGGCGTGAACCTGCACCGGGGGCGGCACGGCCGAAATGGCGCGCCGCCCAGCGGATATCTTTGAGGGCCGATATGCCGACGCTGACGATGTATCAGGTCGATGCCTTTGCCGAACGGGCCTTCCAGGGTAACCCTGCCGCCGTTCTCCTTTTAGAGGAATGGCTGTCGGAGCAGGTAATGCAGGCCATCGCCAACGAAAACAATCTTGCTGAAACCGCGTTTGTGCGGCCGAATGGCAAAGGTTGGGATTTGCGCTGGTTCACGCCGGTCCATGAAGTCGACTTCTGCGGCCACGCCACTCTTGCGGCCGCCCATGTGCTGGCTACGGAATACAATGGTCAGGGCGAAATGGCCTTCGCCACCCGGGTCGGCGAGCTGCGGGTTTCCCGGTGGGAAGGGGGCTATCAGCTCGATCTGCCTTGTTTTCCGCCGCAGCCCATCGAGGAAGAGCTGAACTCGGCGCTGCAAGCGATATTGCCTCAGCGGCCGGTTGCGAGCTTCCGCAATTTCGAGAACCTGTTTGTCGAGCTTGCCGACGAGACAACCGTGCGATCTTTCGTTCCCGATCTGCTCAGGATCGGACGTTTTCATCCTCTCGGCCTGGTTATTACCGCGCCTGGGCGAGCCCACGATTTCGTCTCCCGTTACTTTGTGCCCGGGGCGGGCATTCCCGAGGATCCGGTAACCGGCTCCATTCATGCGACGCTGGTGCCTTATTGGTCTGAAAAACTCGGCAAGACGCATCTGTCGGCATTCCAATGCTCGCAGCGCGGCGGGCATTTGCTATGCGAACTGGCCGGAGATCGCGTGCTGATCACAGGCCGTGCGAAGACCTTCATGAAGGCGGAGATCTACCTTCCCGATTGAGCGGCTTGCGAGGCAGAGAAGGCAAGGATCTGGGAGAATTTGTCGCCAGCCTCGGCGGGACAGCACCCCCCTCTGTCCGGCAGGACAGAGGGG